>NZ_JBSFTV010000017.1:0-155621 GCF_053591455.1 Streptomyces sp. NPDC003016 | reverse complement strand
CACGATGTTGTGCAGGACCGACACCTGGAACACACCGAGCAGCTTGGCCTCGGAGTGGTGCTCGGCGAACTTCATCGTGTCGTAGTCGGTGGTGACCCCGGGGATGAAACCGAGGACGCCCACCAGCAGGAAGACCGCGCCCACCAGCAGCGCGGCCTGCTGCACAGGGGTCCGGGCGGTCGACGTACGAGGCTGAGTGGTCATGAGCGCTCTCTTCCTTCTCGCAGGGGCGGCCTTGCGGGCCGCCCGATCAGGTCCTCACCGCGCCGGTTACCCCGCGCTCTCGGCATTAGACCGATCTCTCCCGGATCACCCGGCCGCTGTCCCGCCGCGCCCTCGGACGAGTGCTCCGTCGCCTCTGCCGGGCCTTGCCCCCAGGCGGGGGGACAAGGCCCAGCAGGTCGGTGATCAGGCCGCGGACGACAGCTCCTGCCGTACGGTGATCGCATTGAGGCGGATCGTGTACCGCGCGGTGTTCTCGACGGTCAGGGACCGGGCCTGCTCCGGGCCCAGCGCGACCGTCACATTGACGCAGAAGGCGATGGCGTAGAGCGCGTCCCGCGTCTCCTCGTCCTGGAGGGCGAACAGCAGGTTGTAGTAGTAGCTCGTGCTGTCCGCCTCCTCCCGGTAGAAGGAGAGGTGCGTGCCCTCCTGCCGGCCCAGGTCCACGAAGGCTCCGGTGAGGGCCCGCTCGACCTTGTCCCAGAACGCCGGGTCGGCGGACGGGAACGGAAGGGCCTGCCGTACGGCCTCCTTGAGGGAGAGGACCATGACGCTGACGGGAGCGGTCTCCTGCAGGCCCCAGCCGCGGATGATCTTCACGGTCGAGCAGTCGGGGATGCCGCTCGCCGCCCGGCTGATCTCACCGAAGTCGAAGTCCACGGTCGCCGGGGCGATCGCGTGCTGGAACCCGGCCTCGACGCTCCGCGCCCGGCCCGTGAAGGACGACCCCACCTCGAAGACCGTCTTGAAGGTCGTCTTCTCGGTGGCGATCTGATCGGCCATTGCTGCTCCTAGCGTGTCGGAAGTGATCGCGCCCGGTCGGCAAGTATGCCGTTCGCCCTTCCGCCTCCCGCACGGGGCACGGTCCGTCCCGGCGCCCGTCACGTCCGCCACACCTGCCACACCCGCCCTGCCCGTCACAACGGGTCGTCGGGCAGCCAGGACAGGTCGTCCAGGTCCGGCTCCGGCTCCGGCTGCCGGCTGTCGGCCAGGGACTGTTCGGTCCACATGACCTTGCCGGTCGGCGTGTATCTCGTTCCCCACCGGCCCGCGAACTGGGAGACGAGGAACAGACCGCGCCCGCCCTCGTCCGTCGTGGCCGCACGCCGCAGGTGCGGGGCGGTGCTGCTGCCGTCGGACACTTCGCAGATGAGACCGCGCTCGTACATCAGCCGTACGTGGATCGGCTCGGAGCCGTAACGGATCGCGTTGGTGATCAGCTCGCTCAGCATGAGCTCGGTCGTGAACCCGATCTCCCCGAGTCCCCACGTCTCCAGCTGGCGGCCGCACGCGGCGCGGACGGGGGCGACGGCCGCGGGGTCGGGAGGAACGTCCCAGTCCGCGACCCGTGCCGGGTCCAGCAGATGGGTACGGGCCACCAGCAGCGCGATGTCGTCCCGGCGGTGCGGGGGCAGCATCGCGCTGAACACGGCCTGGCAGGTCTCCTCCGGTGTCGCGTCCGCGTGGTCGGCCAGGGTCTGCCGCAGGAGGCGCAGGCCGGTGTCGATGTCGCGGTCGCGGTGTTCGATGAGGCCGTCGGTGTAGAGGACGAGCCGGCTGCCCTCGGGCAGCCGCACTTCGGCGGTCTCGAAGGGCAGGCCATGGAGGCCCAGGGGCGGAAAGACCGGCATGTCGAGAAAGTCCACCGTGCCGTCGGGACGGACCAGCCCGGGGGCGAAATGCCCCGCCGTGGCCATGGTGCACAGGCCGGAGGCCGGGTCGTAGATGGCGTACAGACAGGTGGCTCCCGTGATGCTGTCGCCGCCGTCGTCCCCCTCTTCCTCGTCGATGCGGGAGACCAGCTCGTCCAGGTGGCCCAGCAGTTCGTCCGGCGACAGGTCGAGGGCGGAGAAGTTGTGGACCGCGGTGCGCAGCCGGCCCATGGTGGCGGCGGCGTGCAGGCCGTGGCCGACGACGTCGCCGACGACCAGGGCGACCCGCGCCCCCGGCAACGGGATGGCGTCGAACCAGTCGCCGCCCACCCCGGCCTGCGCGGGCAGGTAGCGGTACGCGAGATCCAGGGCGTCCTGTTCGGGCAGGACGCGGGGCAGCAGGCTGCGCTGGAGGGTCACGGCCATGGCGTGTTCGCGGGTGAAGCGACGAGCGTTGTCGATGGCGACCGCGGCGCGGGCGGCGAGCTCCTCGGCGAACGCCAGGTCCTCCTCCTCGAAACACCCGGTGGACCGCGAGCGCCAGAAATTGACCATGCCCAGGACGACACCACGTGCCTGCAGCGGCACCGAGACGAGGGAGTGGATGCCGTAGGCGAGGGCATGGCCGGCCCCTACGGGGTCCTGGGCCCGCCAGCCGTGGGCCACCCTCAGATCGGCTTCGAGCACCGCACGGCCGCTCGCCAGAGCCGCTGCCATCGGCGTGGTGGGGACGACGAACCTGATCAGGTCGCCCACCGGCTGGAAGGGGCGGTCCTCACCGACACCGCTCACGGCCGCGCGGCGCATTTCGGTGTGCGCACCGGTCGGCTCCTCGCCGCGCAGTACGGGATCCAGCAGCTCCACCGTGACGAAGTCCGCGAACCGGGGAACCGCCACCTCCGAGAGCTCCTCGGCGGTACGCACCACGTCCAGCGTGGTCCCGATCCGCACTCCGGCCTCGTACAGCAGCTTCAGGCGCTCCCGGGCGACCTCGGCCGCGCCGGACAGCACCCGCAGCTCGGTGGTGTCCCGGAACGTCGCGGCAGTGCCGGGGGGACCGCCGTACGGGGCGGTGGGGCGTGTGTTGACGGCCAGCAGCCGGTCACCGGCCAGGTGGATCTCGTCGGTCACCGCGCGACCCGAGGCCAGCAGCCCGGCGATGGGGGCGTCGAGGCCCAGGTCGGTGACGTGCCGCCCCTCCGCGCCGGCGGGCAGCTCCAGGAGCCTGCGCGCCTCGTCGTTCACCAGTGTCAGCCGGCCGTCGTCCCCGATGATGAGCACTCCCTCCCGGACGGCGTGCAGAACCGCGTCGTGGTGCTCGTACATCCGGGTCATCTCGGCGGGGCCGAGGCCGTGCGTCTGCCGCCGCAGCCTTCTGCTGACGAGTACGGCGCTGCCTGTGGCCAGGGCGAGCGCGCCGACGGCGGAGGCGAGGAGCACCGGCAGGTGGCGGTCCACCGCGTCCCCGACGTTCTCGACCGTGACGCCCGCGGTGACCAGGCCGACGACGGAACCGTCGGCGTCGGTGGCGGGGACGACGGCCCGGGCCGCGTCGTTCGGGGCGCCCTTGAAGATCTCCGTGAAGGCCTCTCCGGCAGCGGCGCGTTCCACGCCCTCGGTGCGCTTGCCGACCAGCGTCGGATCGGTGTCGGCGTACCGGGTGCCGTCCGGCGCCATCACCACCATGAAGTCCACGCCCGATCCCCGCTGGGCCGCGTCCATGTGGGTCCGCAGCGCGGCGGCCGGATCACGGGACCGCAGCGCCTCGACGGTGCCCGGGGCCCGCGCGAAGGACGCCGCGGCGGCGAGGGACCGGTTCTGGGCGTCCCGCTCGCTGTCCTGGCGTGTCTGGAACGCGAGTGCGACCACCGCGGCCGTGATCAGCAGCACGGCGACCACGATCTGGAGGAGGAGCACCTGGCCCGCGGCGCTGCGCACCTCCAGCAGGGAACGCACACCTCGCCGCGACGCGCCTCCGAGACGTCCACTCATGCACCATTTTTAGCATTAAGTTACTTTTCGGGCGCAGGCCCCGCAGCTCGCGGCCGGAGCGAATCAGCGGCAAGCCGGGCCGGGCCGACGGCGACGGCGACGGCGCGTACGGGGCTCACGCGCTCTTCCGCGGGGCGATCTCCTGGATCAGGTCTTCGACGAGTGTCTTGATCTCGTCGCGGATGGGGCGTACGGATTCGACACCCCGGCCGGCCGGGTCTTCGAGCTCCCAGTCGAGGTAGCGCTTGCCGGGGAAGACGGGGCAGGTGTCGCCGCAGCCCATGGTGATGCACACGTCCGACGCCTTGACCGCGTCGACGGTGAGGATCCTGGGGGTCTCGGCGGACATGTCGATGCCCACCTCACGCATGGCCTCCACGGCCGCCGGATTCACCGAGTCGGCCGGGGCGGAACCGGCGGAGCGGACCTCGACGCGGTCCCCGGCCAGATGGGCGAGCCAGGCCGCGGCCATCTGGGAGCGGCCGGCGTTGTGGACGCAGACGAACAGCACGGAGGGCTTGTCGGACACGGCGGGGTCTCTTCTCGCGCAGGACGGGAACACATCAGCACCCGGTGGTGTCAGCCACCACTGATGTGACAGTATCAGCGCATGATGACGTCAGTCGACACTGAACTGATCCGGGCCCTGGCAGACCCCCTCAGGCTCCGGATCGTGAACCTGCTCGCCCGCGAGACGCTGTGCACCACGCACCTCGTGGAGGAGACCGGCGCCAAGCAGACCAACCTCTCCAACCACCTGAGAGTGCTGCGCGAGGCCGGGGTGGTGGAGACCGAGCCCTGCGGCCGCTTCACCTACTACAAGCTGCGCCCCGACGTCATCGCCCAGCTCGCCGGCCAGTTCACCGGGCTGGCCGCATCCGCTCGTACCGCTGCCGAGAACAAGAGGGCCTGTCCGTGACCCCCACGCAAGCACCCGCGACCGCCGAGGACTCCTCGGTCGTCCGGAAGCTGTCGGCCCTCGACCGCTTCCTCGCCGTATGGATCCTGCTCGCCATGGCCCTGGGTCTGGGCCTCGGGCGGCTGGTCCCCGGCCTGGACGGCGCCCTCGCCGAGGTCGAGATCGGCGGCATCTCGCTGCCGATCGCCGCGGGCCTGCTGATCATGATGTACCCGGTCCTCGCCAAGGTCCGTTACGACAAGTTCGACGCGGTCACCGGCGACAAGAAGCTCATGGCCTCGTCGCTGGTCATCAACTGGATCGTCGGCCCGGCGCTCATGTTCGCGCTGGCCTGGGTCTTCCTTCCCGACCTGCCCGAGTACCGCACCGGCCTGATCATCGTCGGCCTGGCCCGCTGCATCGCGATGGTCATCATCTGGAACGACCTGGCCTGCGGCGACCGCGAAGCCGCCGCCGTCCTGGTCGCCCTGAACTCGGTCTTCCAGGTCATCGCGTTCGGTCTGCTGGGCTGGCTCTACCTCGACCTTCTGCCCGGCTGGCTCGGTCTCGGAGAGGGCGAGCACCTCGACATCTCGATGTGGAAGATCGCTCTGAACGTCGTCGTCTTCCTCGGCGTCCCGCTGCTGGCCGGGTTCCTGACCCGCCGCGTCGGAGAACGGAAGATGGGCCGCGAGAGCTACGAGGCGAAGTTCCTGCCGAAGATCGGCCCCTGGGCGCTCTACGGGTTGCTCTTCACGATCGTCATCCTCTTCGCCCTCCAGGGGAAGACGATCACCTCACAGCCGCTGGACGTGGCCCGCATCGCGCTGCCGCTGCTCGTCTACTTCGCGCTGATGTGGTTCGGCACGTTCGCGCTCGGCAAGGCCGTCGGCCTGGCGTACGACCGCACCGCGACCCTCGCCTTCACGGCGGCGGGCAACAACTTCGAGCTCGCCATCGCGGTCGCCATCGCCACCTTCGGCGTCACCTCCGGCCAGGCCCTGTCGGGTGTCGTCGGCCCCCTGATCGAGGTCCCCGTCCTGGTGGCCCTCGTCCACGTGTCACTGGCCTGGCGAAGGAAGTTCGAAGCACCGCGGCTCAGCTCATGACGCATCGCACCGATGCGGTGGTGGCCGGCGGCGGCCGGAGCGGGTCGCCGCCGGCTGCCACCTGCGCCGTCCGGGCGTCGGGTTCGTCATCCTCGACGCCCGGACGGCCGGACCACGACCGCACCCCGTCCACCGGCCCGCTCGCGAGTCCCTGCGCAACGGCGCCCCCGCCGGCTGTTCCGTGTGCGGACGCGCGGGGCCGGGGTCACTTCGTGGCGCCCTGCGCGAAGCCGTTGTAGATCCAGCGCTGGAGGCAGAGGAAGACGACCAGGGTGGGGACGATCACGAGGATGGCGCCCGCCGAGATGTTCTCCCAGTGCGCCCCGAAAGGCCCCTTGAAGCGGAACAGGGCGGTGGAGATGGTGCCGAGCTCCTCGGACGGCATGTAGAGGAAGGGAATGTAGAAGTCGTTGTAGACGGTGATTCCCTTGATGATCACGACCGTCGCCACCGCCGGCTTCAGGAGCGGGAAAATGATCTTCCGGTAGATCGTGAAGGCGTTTGCCCCGTCCAGGCGGGCGGCTTCGTCCAGGGACGTCGGGATGGACCGGATGAACTGCAGGAAAATGTAGATCGAGACGATGTCCGTACCCATGTACAGCAGGATCGGGGCCCAGCGGGTGTCGAACAGGCCGAAGCCGTTGACGACCTGGAAGGTCGCGACCTGCGTGGTGACACCCGGTACGAGCGTGGCGACGAGGAACAGCGCCATGACGAGCTTCTTGGCGCGGAAGTCGAACCGGTCGATCGCGTAGGCGGTCATCGAGCCGATGACGACGGTGCCGCTGATGGAGAAGAGCAGGATGAAGGCCGTGTTGCCGAAGGCGGTGAGCATCTTGCCGTCGGTGAACGCGGTGGCGTAGTTGCTGAAGTTGAGCCAGTTGCCCGGCAGGGAGAGCGCGCCCCCGTCGGTGGCTTCCTCCGACGTCTTGAGCGACGTCAGGAAGACGATGACGAGCGGCAGGAGAACCGCCAGGCACGCGGCGATCAGCGACAGATAGGTCAGGGCCGGTCCGAGCCGGCGGCGTCCGCCGCGTCGGGCGGGCAGGGCCGTGGTCATACGAGGTCCACCTTCTCATCGGGCACGAGACGGCGCTGGATCCAGGTGATCAGGAGAATGATCAGGAGCAGCACGACCGCGGCTGCCGAGGCCAGGCCGGTCTTGTTGAACTGGAAGGCGAGCTTGACCGTCTGGATGACGAAGGTCGAGGTACCGGTCGCGCCGCCCGTCATGATGTACGGGATCTCGAACACGGCGAGGGAGCCGGAGATCGCCAGAATGACGCTGAGGCTGAGCACGGGCTTGATGCTCGGGGCGATGATGTACCGGAACTGCTGCCACTTGCCGGCGCCGTCCAGTTCGGCGGCTTCGTACAGCTCTCCGGGGATGGACTGGATCGCGCCCAGGAACAGCACGAAGTTCAGCCCGGTGTACCGCCAGACGGAGACTCCGGCCAGCGACGTGTTCGCGGAGACGGGGTCGCCGAGCCAGGCGTGGTCGGTGTCCGCGCCGAACCAGGACAGCACGGAGTCGAGCGTGCCGCCGTCCTGGAAGAAGTAGAGGAAGACGAAGCCGATGGCGACACCGTTGACGAGGTAGGGGAAGAAGAGGATCCCCTTGAAGAAGTTGCGGAACCTGAGGTCGAAGCTCAGTACGGCCGCGAAGTACAGCGCGACGGTGATCTGGACGGCGGACGCGGCGAGGTAGTAGCCGCTCACGAAGAAGACCCGGAAGAGTTCCGGCCGGGTGAAGATCTGCGTGTAGTTGTCGACGCCCGTGAAGTTGCGGTCCGGGCTGATGCCGTCCCAGTCGGTGAAGCTGTAGAAGACCATGTTCGCCACGGGGACGTAGGTGAACGTGATCAGCAGGGCCAGCGGGATCGCCAGGAACAGCCACGGTGTGATCTGCCGGAGAGGACTGCTCCGCCAGGAACGGCCCGCAGGGGCGCCGGGCGCGGCGCGGCGCCCGGGTCCGCGGCCCGTTCCGCGCGCCGCGGGAGCCGCTCCCGCGGGGGACTGCGCGGGGGCGGTGTCGGTTGTTTCGGTCATGTCGGCCTTTCTGTCCGCTGATGCCGTACGACAGGGGCCCCGGCCGGTGTCGTACGGCCGGGACCCGCGTCCGCCGTCCGTCAGGAGCCGGCGGTCTTCGCCGCCTCGTCCCACTTCTTGTCCAGGTCGGCGAAGAAGTCCTGGAGGCTGCCCTTCTGGGCGCCGCGCGCCGTGTCGATCAGTTTCTGGCGGTAGTCGTGCTTGGCCAGGCCGATCTCGGCGGCGTTGTCGATCGCGTTGACCTGCTCGGTCTCCGCCTCGGAGCGCTCCACCAGCTTGACATCGTTGTCAACGTAGTCCTTGAGCGTGCTCGGCAGGGGAGCGGACTTCACCGCGGGGACCGCGCCCTCCTTCTGCGAGTAACCGGACTTCTCGGTGAACCAGTCGATCCAGGCCCGGGCGGCCGTCTTGTGCTCGGAGTGGATGCTGACGGCCTGCTGGTAGTCGGAGACGACGGTGGCGCAGAACGCGCCGTCCTTCTGTACGGGGAAGGGCATGAAGCCGATGTCGTCCGGATCGGCGCCCGCCTTCTTCGCGGCGTCCCGCATCTGTGTGATCGCCCACGAACCGAGCTGCATGGTCGCGATCTCCCCCTTGGCGATCAGGGTCTTGGAGCTCTCCCAGTTGGTGGTGGTGGGGTCCTTCTCGGCCAGCCCGTCGTGGACGATGTCGTACAGGAGCGAGTCGATGACGTTCAGCTCACTGCCCCGCTTCCACGGGGAGACGGGGCCGGCGAGCCGGTCGCTGGCCTTCGCGTCACAGGTGACCGAGCCGATGTTGTTGCTCCAGGCGGTGAGCGGCCAGCCGTCCTTGAAGTTGGTGTAGTACGGGACCGCGCCGGTCTTGTCCTTGACCGCCTTCAGGGCTGCCGTGAACTGCTCGGGGGTGGTCGGCCACCGCGTGACACCGGCCTTCTTCCAGACGGCCTTGTTGTAGACGAAGCCGTTGGCCGTGCCGAACTGGGCGACGCCGTAGACCTTGCCCCCGACATCCGTCTTGTCGCTGAAGCGGTACTTGTCGGCGAGTTCGGAGGTGGCGCCCAGGGGGGCGAAGAACTTCGGGTAGTCGCCCTTGGCGACCGCGCCGGGGATCATCAGCACGTCGCCGTACGCCTTGGTGTTCATCCGGATCCTGACCTCCCCCTCGTAGTCGGTCAGAGGCTCGAACTTGACCTTCACCTTGGGGTAGATCCTGTTGAACTCGGCGGCGTATGCCTTCATCGCCCCGCTCTGGACAAGGTCCGTACGCGGCGTCAGGACCTTGATCTCGCCCGAGGCATCGCCCGGGTCGGCGGGGGCGGCCGCCGTCTCGCCGGAGGCGGCGCCTCCGCCGCCGCACCCCGTCACGGTCAGCAGCGCGACGGTCAGCAGCGCGCCTGTGAGCGTCTTCGTCTTCCCCATGTGCCAGCTCCTTCAGGGTTGCGGATCGGGTCCGCGGTGGGATGTCGGCACTATGTCAGGCAGATGTGAACCGGTAAAGCTCTGATTTCCGGCACGATGCCCAATCGTTACCGGAGACGGGTAATCCACTGGCAGGAGAAGCGAAACGGGGACGCTGCGTTACGCCAGCGTGTCTGAACTGAGCTTTACCGGTTCATGGACAGAGGCTCGGAGCCGGGTTAGGTTGTGCGGCGTCGTACATCCACCTGGCCTGAGTCAGGCGATTGGAGCCGCACCATGAAGGACGTCACCCAGCTGACCGAGGGCTGGAGCCTGCGCCACGAGGGGGCGCTGCTCCCGGCGCGGGTTCCCGGCTGCGTCCACACCGATCTGCTGGCCGCCCAGCTCATCCCCGACCCGTTCATCGGCCGCAACGAGACCGAGATCGCCTGGGTCGGCAGGCGGGCGTGGTCCTACGTCACGGACCTGTCGCACGACAGCGCCCACGAGCGCACCGACCTGGTTTTCGACGGGCTGGACACCGCCGCGGAGATCACCCTCGCCGGCGAGGTTCTCGGTACGACGCGCAACATGCACCGCGGTTACCGGTTCGACGTCACGGGGCGCACCGGAACGCTGGAGGTCGGCTTCGCCTCCGCCTACGACGAGGCGGCGGTGGTCCGGGACCTGACCGGGGAGCGGCCCAACGTCTACCCCGAGCCCTTCCAGTACATCCGCAAGATGGCCTCCGGCTTCGGCTGGGACTGGGGCCCCACCGTGGTGACCGCGGGCATGTGGCGCCCCGTACGGCTGGAGCACTGGTCGACCGCCAGGATCGCGCGGGTGCGCCCCCTCGTCACGGTCGCGCAGGACGGCACGGGCCGCGTGGAGGTGCGCCTGCGGGTGGAGCGTACGGAGCGGGGGGCCGGACGCCGGCTCGTCGCGCGCGCCCGCGTGGCGGGGACGCGGGCCGAGGCCGAGGTCTCCTTCGACGGCGAGGAAGCCGTGCTGCGCCTGGAGGTTCCCGGGGCCCGGCTCTGGTGGCCCCGCGGATACGGTGAACAGCCCCTCTACGACCTCGACCTGACGCTGCTGGACGAGGCCGGCGCCCTCGACACCTGGCACCGCCGGATCGGGTTCCGCACGGTCGAGCTGGACCGCTCCGCCGACGAGCACGGGACCGGTTGCACCTTCGTCGTCAACGGCGTACGGATCTTCGCGCGCGGGGTCAACTGGATCCCGGACGACGTCCTGCCGAGCCGCGTCACCCCCGAGCGCTACCGGACCCGGCTGACCCAGGCCGCCGGGGCCAACGTCGACCTCGTCCGGATCTGGGGCGGCGGCATCTACGAGGACGACGCCTTCTACGACGTCTGCGACGAGCTGGGCCTGATGGTCTGGCAGGACTTCCTCTTCGCCTGCGCCGCCTACCCCGAGGAGCAGCCGCTGCGCGGAGAGGTCGAGGCCGAAGCGCGTGACAACGTTGTCCGTCTGATGCCGCACCCGAGCCTGGTCCTGTGGAACGGCAACAACGAGAACCTGTGGGGCTTCAGGGACTGGGAGTGGGAGCCGGCCCTGGCGGGCGACTCGTGGGGAGAGGGGTACTACCTCGGCCTGCTGCCGCGGATCGTCGCCGAACTCGACCCCACCCGCCCCTACACGGCGGGCAGCCCCTGGTCCGGCTCCTGGGACCACCACCCCAACGACACGCGCCACGGCACCCACCACTCCTGGGAGGTGTGGAACCGGCAGGACTACGCGGAGTACCGGGCGAGCGTGCCCCGGTTCGTCGCCGAGTTCGGCTGGCAGGCCCCTCCGGCGATGGCGACCCTGCGCAGGGCCCTGCCCGGTGAGGACCTCGCCCCCGACTCCCCCGGCATGCTCCACCACCAGAAGGCCGAGGACGGCAACGGCAAGCTCGACCGGGGCGTGGCGCGTCACTTCGCCCTGCCCGGGAACGACTTCGACCGGTGGCACTACCTCACCCAGGTCGTCCAGGCGCGCGCCGTCGCGGCCGGCATCGAGCACTGGCGGGCGAACTGGCCGGTCTGCGCCGGCACGGTGGTCTGGCAGCTGAACGACTGCTGGCCGGTCAGCTCCTGGGCCGCGATCGACGGCGACGGGCGGCTGAAGCCGCTGTACCACGAGCTGCGCCGGGTGTACGCGGACCGGCTGCTGACCCTCCAGCCGGAAACCGGCGGGCTCGTGCTCGCCGTCGTCAACCAGTCGGCCGAGCGGTGGCGGACGGCTGTCGCGCTCCGGCGCCTGGAGGCGGACGGCGCCCTGGCGGACGAGACCGTCCTCGACGTCGTGGCCGAGCCCCGGTCGGTGGTGCGGCTGGCGGTCCCGGCGGGCCTGGTGCCGGCGGAGCGGTCGTCCAAGGAGTTCCTGGTCGCCGACGCGGACGGGCTGCGCGCGGTCCATTTCCCCGTACCGGACAAGGAGTTCGCGTATCCGGAGCCGCGTTTCGATGTCCGGCTGGAGCCCGTGCCCGGACAGGGGGATAGAGTCGACGTCGTGGTGACGGCACAGACCCTGGTGAGGGACCTCCTCCTGCAGGCCGACCGGCTCGGCCCCGGGGCGAGTGCGGACTGCGGCCTGCGGACGCTGCTGCCCGGCGAGGAGACCCGTATCCGGGTCAGCGGCTGCGGCCGTGTGGACGTCGATGCCGTCCGGACCGCTCTGTTCAGTGTGGATGTGGTGTGAAGCCGCCTTCCGGACGCGTCACGATCAACGACGTCGCAGCGCGGGCAGGAGTGTCCAAGGGCGCGGTCTCCATGGCCTTCAACAACAGGCCGGGAGTCTCACCGACCACCAGGGAGCGCATTTTCGAGGCCGCCCGCGACCTCGGCTGGGCTCCCCACCAGACCGCTCGCAGCCTCTCCAGCCAGCGCATCGACATCGTCGGTCTGGCGATCTGCCGGCCGGCCCGGCTGCTCGGCCTCGAACCCTTCTACATGGAGTTCATCTCCGGCATCGAAAGCGTCCTGGCGGAAAGGTCGTGCTCGCTCCTGCTGCGCCTGGTGCGTGACCTCGACGAGGAAATCGCCCTGTACGAGAGGTGGTGGCGCAGCAAGATGATCGGCGGTGCCATCCTCGTGGACTTCCACCAGGACGATCCGCGGGTTCCGGCGCTGCAGGCCATCGGGCTCCGGGCGGTGGCCGTCGGGCACCCGTCCCTGACGGGGTCGTTCCCGTCGGTCTGGACCGACGACGCCACGGCCGCGGCCGAGGCCGTCCGTTACCTGGCCGCCCTGGGCCACCGGCGCATCGCGCGCGTCGGCGGCCCGGCGGGGCTCGGGCACAGCGGCATCCGGGCCGCCGCGTTCGAGTCCACGACACGCGAGCTCGGCCTGGAGGGGCACCGTCAGGTGTCCACCGGATTCGCCGGCGAGGAGGGCGCCCGGGCGACCCGCAGCCTGCTGCTGTCGCCCGACCGGCCGACGGCGATCGTGTACGACAACGACATCATGGCCGTCGCGGGCGCCGCTGTGGCGGCCGAGATGGGGCTCGTCGTACCGGACGACCTGTCCCTGCTCGCGTGGGACGACTCGCAGTTGTGCCGTCTGACGCACCCCACGCTGTCGGCGATGAGCCACGACGTGCACCACTTCGGCGCGGAGGTCGCCCGTACCCTGTTCGGTGTGATCGCCGGCTCCCGGGGGGACTCGCTCCAGGTGCCGACGCCTTCGCTCACCCCGCGGGGCTCCACCGGGCCGCCGCCGCGCGGATAGCCCCGACGGAACGGCTCAGGGCCGCACCTCCCTCACCGGGGTGCGGCCCTGGGCCGTTCCTCCACCAGGCCGTCGGAGACTGTCGTACCGCTGACATGACTCAATCGATTCGCTGGAAGGCGGCCGTCCATTAAAGGGCCGCCTCGCCAGGCCTACTGTGGGTATGTGAAAACGAAAGGGCCGTAGCGCGGCGCGTCGGCGGCCCTCAAGGAGCGCGAATTGCCAGCCGTCCGGCATGGGACATTTCGATATCCACTCCTGGATGAGTGGAGCAGGGGGATATGACCGTTCCTCACCCGTACGCCAGGGCTGCGTCGCGCACGAGTTTCGTGGAGGAGATATGGAAAATACATCCAAACTGCCTCAGATTACCCCCTCGGGCCTCCGCTTGCACGACGGTACGGCTCACTCCGACCAGAAGATCAACGACGTGGTGATCACTGAACTCCGGGACCCCCGCCCCCTGCTCGAAGGCGGTGAACTGGTGCTGACCACGGGAGAACGCCAGCATGAAGAAATGTGGCAGCGATTGTTCACGGAGAACGTCGTTCGTGGAAATGCGGCGGCCATCGGGTTCGTGATCGGCTTACGACACAGGGCCGCACCTGCGGCGATGCTGGAAATCGCCGAGCAGTCCGGTCTTCCTGTACTGGAAATACCCAGTCGATCACTGTTATCCAAATCCAGCCGTCTTCAGAGCCCGCCCGGAAAACCACACCGAGCGAGCCTGCCCACGCTGTCCGAGCATCAGCGCAGGATGCTCGACGAGGTCGTGGCGGGGCGCGGCATCGCGGGAGTTCTCAACAGGCTGAGCGAGGCGACCGGCGCGCCCACGGCGGTCCTGGATCTGTCCGGCGCCGGGCTCGACCCCTTGGCCGACAGCTACGACTGGTCCACGCACCGGTTGCACGACCAGCGGTTACGTATGACGACCATCGATCCCCCGCATGCCAAGACCCTGCTTCTCTCCATGGCACACAGCGACGTGGCGGCCGAGCTCCAGGAACACGCGGCACAGCTGATCCATGTCGAGCTCGGCCGCACCGCCGCCTTCCAGGCGGGGCGCCGGGAACTGGCGGGACAGATCATCGAGGATGTGGTACGTGACGCGCTCTCCGGGGCCGAGGCCGGCAGGAAGCTCGTCACCATCGGCATCGACCCCGGGGAGTCGCACAGCGTCCTGCTGGTGCGCAGCGACGACGAGGCGGCCTCCCACGCCGCCCAACTCACCCTCAGCCGGACGGCGGAGGTGGTGGCCGGCGTCGGAGCGTACGGCGTCGGCGTGATGCGCGGCCCGCAGTCCGCCGCCGAGTGGGCGGGCAGCCTCGCTCAGTACGGACTCGAAGGCCAGGATCTCGCGGTGGGGATCGGTGGCCCCTATCCGGGGGTCCAGGGTCTTCGCTGGGCGTTCCTGGAGGCCCAGGAGGCCGCCGCCCACGGCAGCGGTGTGCACCAGGGACGGCTGCCCAACATGGTTCGGCTGCTGATGTCCATGCCAGACCTGCCCCTGCGCGAGGTCGCGCACAAGGCGATGCAGCCACTTGTCGATTTCGACGCGTTGCATACGGGCGAGCTGGTGCGCACCCTGACCACGTTCCTCGACTCGGGCTGTTCCCCGCAGCAGACCGCCCGCGAACTGTTCGTACACCGCAACACGGTGCGCTACCGCCTGGAGCAGGTCGAGCGGCTCACCGGCTTGTCGCTGGCGAGCACCGAGAACCGGGTCCATCTGTGGCTGGCGTCCCAGCTGCTCGCGTAGCGTCCCGTCAGCACGTGGTGCGGGCGACCTGGACCGCGTCGAGCCGTTCGCGCCCGCGCGCCACGGAGCCGTCCGCCGTCCCCGGGTCCGCCGGCCGGCGGCGGTGCCAGTCGGTACGCGCCTGGTATGCGGCGGCCACGGACAGGAGACGGTCCTCGGCGTAGGGCAGACCGCCGAGGATCGTGCCCACGGGAAGGCCCGCACGGTCGAATCCGATCGGCAGCCCCAGCTCGGGCAGTCCGATCATGTCGAAGGGCACCGGGTCGGTCTGGACGACGACGTCGCACTGGCCGAACAGGCCGTCCAGCACCCGCTCCAGCAGCAGGAGCCTGGTCCGCTGCCCGACGAGGAATTCGTTCCCCCCGAGGAGCGCCCCCTCGAGCCAGGGGATCACGGAGACGCCGAACGCCCGCAGATCGCGCCTCAGTTGCGGCAGGAACGCCTCGCTGCGCTCCGGAAGCCGTACGTTGTTGAACGCGCTGCCGGTCAGCAGTTCCCACTGGGCGGGCAGTGGAACGTCCACCAGAGACACCCCGGGGATGGCGTCAAGGGTGTCGAGGAAACGTTTGCGGGCCGCCGCCGTGTCGTCGGCCCCGGAGAGGTATCCCGGGACGACACCGATCCTGGTCGGCCAGCGCAGTGCCACCCGGCCTCTCCTGCGCACGGGGGTCGCGGCCTCGATCAGGTCGGGTACCGGCGGCAGGCCCTGCGTCCTCAGGTCGTTTCTGTCGGGCCCCGCCATCACCGACAGCATGATCGCGGCGTCGAGGGCGTCCCTGGCCAGGGGGCCGGGGTGGTCACGGCTGTAACTCAACGGCACGATTCCGTACAGCGACACGCGGCCCATCGTGGGCTTGAGCCCGGTGAGGTTCTGCGCGTTGGAGGGCCAGGTGATGGACCCGCCTGTCTGGGTACCCGTGCCCGACGTGGCCAGGCGCCCGGCCACCGCGGTCGCCGTACCGCTCGACGAGGCTCCCGGGTCCACCGCCGGATCATCCGGCGCCCAGGCGTTGACCGTGGTGATCAGCCCGTCGGGCTCAGTGGCCCGGGTGCTGGCGAGCGGTCCCATCTGAGCCTTGCCGAGGACGATGGCGCCCGCCCGCCGCAGGCGTGCGACGGCCGTCGCGTCGAACGACGGCACGAAGTCCTGGAAGAGGAAGGAGTTGGCGGTGGTGCGCGTCCCGGCCGTGAAGAAGTTGTCCTTGACGGCCAGGGGAATGCCGTGCAGGAGGCCGCGTGCGGGCCGACGGCCCGCCTCCCGTGCCTCGGCCGTGGCCGCTTGCGTCCGTACCAGGTTGAACGCCTTGTAGACGTCCTCATGAGCGGCGATACGGGTCAGGTAGGCCCGTGTCAGCTCTTCCGGCATCAGGTCTCCCCGCCGGATCATGGTCATGGCCTCGGCGACGGTCAGCTCGGTGAGGTCGGCGACCGCTTCCGGGCGCGGTTCGACGAACGGCAGTGTGGCGCTGTGGCGGGGCGCCCGCGCGGCCGCCACCGCGGGCAGCGGCCCGGCCCCCGCGACCGACAGTGCGGCGGCCCGGGAGAGAAAGGCGCGCCGGTCCACTCGGCGGTCCAGCGGGCCTTTCACCGGCCGGTCCTTCCGACCGCCCGTGAGGGGTACAACTGGGGCGCGGCTGTCTGCTGGCGCAGGGCGTGGTCGTCGGCCGGGTCGGTGCCGTCAGGAACCGGGATGCGGTAGGCGGCGAGCACGCCGACCGTCTGTCTCACGAAGGCGCGGAGTTCGGCGAGGACGGTGTCCTGGCCGGGTGCCCCGGTGTCCTGATCGGGCCGGGAGCCCTCGGGGAGCTGACCGAGGTCGATGCCGAGGGATGTGAGACGGGCGTGGATCATGCCGTCGATCACGCCGTCCGTGAGGTCGCCCGTTCCGGGCGGCGTCTGCGGGCTGTCGTCCGCGCTCTCGTGCACCCGTTTCAGCACGATGTCGCCCCGCCCGGTCCGGCGTCCATCCGGGTGCGCAGGCTGAGCGGCCGCATGTCGGTCCAGTTCTGTCCGATCCATTCCAGGCACTGTGCGCGGTCACCGCTGACTCCCACGGACCGCCAGCCCGCCGGGGTCTCCAGGTCCGCGGCCCAGATCGAGTACTGCTCCTCGTGGTTGACCACGACGTCGTAGTGCGTCGGGTCGTCGTGCGTGTCGTCCATCTCCATGCCTCTCCTGCTCGCATGCCTAGGGGCGTGGCTGTTCCTGAGCCGCCCGGCGCATATGGGTCTCCAGGTCCGTGTTGATCGTCTTCAGCACATGGGACCAGCCGTGCTGGTCGAACACGTGGGCTCCCGGCACGGATCGCAGCGCGAACGGGCCCCGGGTGGTTCGGGCCCATTGCGCCATGTCCTGGCCGGACACGAGAGGGTCGTCCGCCCCGTGGAAAGCCGTGACCGGGCAGTCGAGCAGCTCGGGTGCCCGGTCGAGGTAGGCGTCGGCGACGTGCAGGTCCGCTCGCACGAGGGGCAGCGTGATCTCCATCAGCTCCTCGTCGTCCAGCACCTCGTCGGGGAGTCCGAGAGCGGACAACTGAGCCCGCAGGGCCGCGTCGTCCAGGCGCCCGAGCGCGGGCAGCGGCCTCTCGGGCAGCGGCGCGTTACAACTGGCGAAGAAGAGCCGCACGGGTTCTTGGCCGTGCTTCCTGCTCAGCTTCCGGGCGAGCACGAGGGCGATCAGCGCGCCCATGCTGTGCCCGAACACCGCGAACGGTTCATCGGCGTGCACCTGGAACAGCTCGCACAGCGTGTCGGCGATGACCTCCAGGTCGGTCAGCGGTTCCTCCCGCCAGCGGTCGGCGCGGCCGGGGAGCTGGACGGCCATCACCTCGGTGCCGGCCGGGAGGTGGTGTTCCCAGCCCTTGAAGACCGACGCGGAGCCGCCCGCGTACGGCAGGCACAGCAGCCGCAGCCGGGTCGGCCCCCCGGAGCTCTTGCTGACGAACCACCTGGGTTCGGAGGTCTTGCGCATCGTCGTGTCCTCCGTTCCGGTCAGGAGACGAGAGCGACGGGAAGGTGGCGGATGCCGTACGCGAAGTTGGAGTGCAGCTTCTCCACCGGCCCGTTCAGTTCGAAGCGCAGGCCGCGTGCGAGGAGGGCGCCGAGGAATGCCTCCATCTCGAAGCGGGCGATGGAGGCGCCGATGCAGTGGTGTCGGCCCACCCCGAAGGTGAGGTGCTTGTTGGGCGTGCGGGTGATGTCGAAGCGGTCCGGGTCGTCGAAGACGTCCTCGTCGCGGTTGGCCGACGAGTTCCACAGCGTCACCGCGTCACCGGCCTTGATGTGCCGACCGCGGATGGTCACGGGGCGCGTGAGCGTCCGCTGGACGTAGGTGTTGGTCGCCGTCCAGCGGAACAGCTCCTCCATCGCGCTGCCGAGCAGCTCGGGCTGCTTGAGCAGCTGTTCGTACTGGTCCGGGTGCTCGATGAAGGTCAGCACGCTGAAGCTGGCCGTGTGCACCGTCGTTTCGTTGCCGCCGACGGCGAGGTTCAAGCAGTTGTAGAGGATCTCGGACTCGTTCATCGGCCGGCCATTGATCTCGGCCCGCAGGAGACGGCTGACCACGTCGTCGCCGGGGTTCTCCCGGCGTTCGTCGAGGAGCTCGGCGAAGAACTCGAAGATGTCCAGCTGGGACTTGATCAGTGTGACGTCGCTGGAGTTCTCGCCGCGGTACTCATCGTCCCTGAAGCCGATCATGGTACGGGTCAGCCTTTGCAGCTGGGCGGCGCGTTCCGGTGGCAGTCCCATGGTGGCGGCGAGAACCCCGGTGGGCATGGCGGGTGACACCTCGGTGGCGATGTCGCCGCCACCGTTCTCGACGAGGCGGTCCAGCGCCGCTTCCAGGCAGGCGCGTACGCACTCCTTGGTCCTGGCCATGGTCGCGGGATTGAATCCGGCCTGGTGGACCTGTTGCCGGAGCTGGGTGTGGCGGGGCGGGTCGGTGGAGATCAGCATCTGGCCCGAAGAGGTGTCGCTCGAACTGCGGAACGACCCGCCGAGCATCGTGCCCCGGGACGAGCTGTACGTGTCCGGGTGCAGGTACGCGGTCGCGATGTCGTCGTACTTGGTCAGTGCCCAGAAACCACCGCTCTCGGTGGGGTTCCAGTAGACGGGGTCGTTGTGCCGCAGCCAGTGGAAGGCCTCGTACGGGGAGCCGTCGGCGAACAGTTCGGTCGCCGACAAGTCGATGCGGGGAGCTTCAGTCATGGCCGGGAGCCTCCTTCGCCGAGGGGGCCTGGTCGATCACTTCGGCCAGCTCCCGCAGCGTGCTGTTCTCGAACAGAACGTGTGATTCCACCTGTGTGCCGAGCTCCTTGACGATGGCGCTCCGTACCCGGAAGGCCAGCAGGGAGTGGCCGCCGAGGTCGAAGAAGTCGTCCGTGACGCTGACGTCCTCGACCTTGAGGACCCGCTCCCACAGGGCGGCCAGCCAGCGCTCGGTACTGGTCTCGGGGGGCGCCGCACCGGACCTGCGACGCACCTCGGCGGCGCGCAGGGCGTGCAGCGCGTCCCGGTCCCGCTTGCCGTTGCTCGTCGTCGGCAGGGCGTCGATGACCGAGACCGAACCCGGCACCATGTGCCGGGGCACCGTATCCGCCAGGTACCGGCGCAGCTCCGGGCCCGTCAGGTCCTCGGACGCACAGACGATGAACGCGGCCAAGGACCGTTCGCCGGATGTGTCGTCGACGAGGACGGCGGCCTGCAGCACACCCGGATGGCTGCAGATGGCCTGCTCCACCTCGGTGGGTTCGACGCGATGGCCACGGATCTTGACCTGTGTGTCGAAGCGGCCGAGGAATTCCAGCTGGCCCTCGGCATTCGTCCGTACCCGGTCACCGGTGGCGTAGAAGCGGCTGCCCGGAGCGCCGAAGGGATTGGGCAGGAACCGCTCCGCGGTCAGCGCGGGGCGTCCGAGGTAACCGCGGGCCACACCGACGCCGCCGACGAGGAGTTCGCCGCTCTCGCCGGCCGGCAGCGGCCTCAGCCTCTCGTCGACGACATAGGTCTCGTAACCGTCGAGGGCGGTGCCGATCGGGATGGCAGGGGCGCCGTCGGCGACGGAGTCGACGTGGCAGGCGGTCGCGGCGGTGGTGATCTCACTGGGCCCGTACAGGTTGTACAGCGTCCCCTTGAAGGCGCCGGCGAGCAGATCTCGGCAGGTCTTCGGCAGGAGCACGTCGCCGCCGCTGCACAGATACCTGAGCGGCGAGAAGGCATCCCGGTCCACCCGGACGACCTCGTTGAGCACGGCGGCGGGTACCAGCATCATCGTCACCCGGCGGCGCTTCAGTTCGCGGCGCAGGTCGATCGGCAGGAGCGCGTCGATCTTGGGCAGCACCACCACCTCGGCGCCGGCCGCGAGGGCCGCCCACATCTCGAGGGTGATTCCGTCGAACGAGATGCTGGAGATCTGGCCGATCTTGTCGTCCGGGCCGAGCTTCGGCAGGCTCGCACTGCGGGCCAGCGCAACGATGTTGTCGTGGGTGAAGACGATGCCTTTGGGTTCGCCGGTCGAGCCGGAGGTGTACAGCACACAGGCGGCGGCCTCCGGGTCGCCGCGGGGACCGTCGAGGACGGTGAGGGAATCCTCGTCGTGCGCCGGGAGGCGGTCGTCCCCGGTCCCTTCGTCCGTGGCGGGATCGTCCCGCGGCGCGTTCACCCGCACGTCATCCGACGTGGCATCGCCCCAGGCGAGGAGCTCGACGCCCGGCGGCAGCGTGTCCACCTCCTCCGCCTGCCCGACAAGGACCCGGAGGCCGCTGTCACGCACCATCAGATCCCGGCGCGCGGGCGGATAGTCGGCGTCGATGGGTACCGCTGACGCCCCGGCCCTGACGACACCCAGCAGGGCGGCTATGGCGTCCCTGCCGCGTGGCAGCCGGATGCCCACATGGTCTTCGGGGCGGACCCCGCGCTCGATCAGCGATGCGGCCAGTCGCCGGGACCGCGCGTCGAGCTGCCGGTAGGTCCAGGTGCCCTCGTCGTCGCTCACAGCCGGGCGGTCCGCGTGCCGGGCCAGGGTCTCGGCGAATAGTGCAGGAAGAGTCGGAGTGGAACTCATCTCATGTCTCCAGTCGCGCTGGTGTCCTGCAAGGGGTGGTGTTCCGGTCCGCGCGCGCCGGCTGTTCGCGCAGGATCGTGAAGGTGAGCACGATCATGAGCCAGTCCGTACGGAGCGGAGTCGACGGGCGGTGGCCCGGGACGCGGCAGGCGTCGTAGAGACGCCCGACCTCGCCGGGGTCGAAGACGCCATGCCGTCTGACAAGTTCCGGCGAAAGCCAGTCGCCGGTGAATTCGGGTGCCGCCCGGACCAGGTGGGCGCTGCTCTGAGCGGTGAAGGGGAACTTCTCCCGCTCGGCGACACTGGCGGGCACCGTGCCCCGGGCTGCCCGCTTGAGGATGTATTTCTCCTCGAAGTCGTGCAACTTCAGATCCGGCGGCACCTCCATGGCCATGCGTACGAAGTCCAGGTCGAGGAAGGGGTAGCGGCCCTCTACCGAGTCGGCCATCGTCATCCGGTCGCCGTGGTCCCCGAGCAGGTGGTCGGTGAGCCGCAGCTTCACGTCCAAAGAGGAACGCTGGTGCATGCGGTGGCGCCCGCGCAGCCGGCTGCCGTCCACGAGCGGGGGCGCCGAGGGGCCCGTACAGAAGAACTCCTCCAGCGAGGAGCGGAGTTCGGCGGAGTAGAGCTGGTTGCGGATCTGGTCCAGCGCCCGGAAGTCGAGGTCGTAGCCGTAGTCGGGATCGCCCCACAGGCGCTCTCGGTGGGCTCGCTCTTCGGCGGGTACGTCGCGCGGGGGCGTGGGCCGCAGCGCGTCGAAGCGGTAGCCCGAGTATCCGGCGAAGAATTCGTCGGAGCCCTCGCCGGCCGGATGACGCAGCGGCCGCCACCGACACGCGCACGGGCGAAGCCGGGCGGCAGGGCGTGGGAGAGGTCGTCCAGCGCGCCGTCCTCGACAGCCAGATTTATCAGCGCGTTCTTGTAGCCGCTTTCATTGCGCATCAGCGCGCACAGCATGCCGATGGCGTCCTCATATCCGGTCCGCCGGCCGACCAGCCGGCAACCACCGTAGGCGTAGTCCTTCGACGGATCCCCGTCCCATGCCACCCATGCGTCCGTAACGTCAGTGCGCACTTGATGTATCTCGACAGGCAAGGAATTCCCCTCCAATCGCTGATCGTCAATGATGCAGTGGTATGTCCGGGCTCGTCGGATCAGCTGTCACTGTGCCCTTCGCGGGGAAACTCCAAGGCGTTCGGAACAAGACTGTCCGGCAGCGGGTCGAGCCGGGGCGGCGCCGAAAAATCCAGGTACCGGGCGCCGGAAGGCCCTACACCCACCGCCGCGTGCCAGGAGTTCGCGGGAAGGAAGGCGACTTCGCCCTCGGACAGCTCGAACCGGCTGTCGTCACAGGTCATGCTGAGCAGGCCCGCGGTGACGACGGCCCACTGCTCGTGGGGATGGCGGTGCGGACGCCCGTCGAACCGTGCTTGTGGATCCGTCTCGACGTACACCACGGAAATCTGCTGACCGGTGGCGAATCTCCGAACGGCCCCGGCACGCAGGCTTTCGGCAGGCAGCGTTTTGTCCCAGTCGATCAGCACTGGTGATTCCTCCACAGAATGGGTTGGCAGAGGACGGAATCTTTCGCCTAAGCCACCCTAGGGGCGATACACGCAAGGAACCATGGGCAGTTGCACAGAATCAGCGGGACCGACTGGGCGCACCGCACACCTGGAGGGCGGCCGACGGTGACTTTCGGCCTGAATATCGAGTTCACTCCCATCCTCGGACCTGTTCCGTATATTGGATTCTCATGAAAGACGTCGATCACACGTCCGACCCCTCACCCCTGTCCCCTCCGGCGTCGGTTCGCGCGGAACTACCCGCCATCGCATCGGTCGTGACCGCGACGTTCCTCTTCGGGGTGACGTTCGGCGCGGTGGCCGGCGCGGCCGGCATCTCCACCCCGGCGGCCCTGGTCATGTCGCTCACCACATTCGGCGGCGCCGCCCAGATGGGAGCTGCCAGCGTGATCGCCGCGGGCGGCGGCGTGGGAAGCGCGATCCTGACCGGTTCCCTGCTCAACCTGCGGTATCTGCCGATGGCCATCGCGGCGATGGGGGCCTACGGGGGATCTCGGTGGCGGCGCGGCGCGTACGCGCAACTCCTCGGCGACGAGACATGGGCCCTGTCACGCAGGCCGGACGGCAGCTATGACCGGCGTCTGCTGTTGCTGTCGGGCAGCGCCGCTTACGTGCTGTGGTTCGCGGGGACCGCCCTCGGCGCTCTCAGCGTCGGCTTCGCGGGCGACGTCAGCCGTTGGGGCCTCGACATGGTGAGCCCCGCCATCTTCCTCGCTCTGCTCTGGAAGCAGTTGGGTGAGCCTCGCACACGTGTGGTGGCCGCCGTGGCCGCCACACTCGCACTCGCTCTCGTACCCGTGGCCCCGCCGGGGGTTCCCGTCGCCGTTGCCAGCTGCGCCTGCCTGATCGGATTCGTCAAATGACCGGTGAGTGGATCCTGGTCGCCGCTCTCGGCGTCATCGCCATCGCCATCAGGGCTGCGGGCCCCTTGCTGCTCGGGGACTGGAAGCCGTCGCACCGCGCTCAGCGCACCCTGCGCATGGTGGCCCCGGCGATCCTCACCGCCCTCGTGGTCCTGCAGCTCTTCACCACGGGCCAGGAGTACCGTTTCGACGCACGGCTCGCCGGACTGGCCGCCGCGGTCGTGACGCTGGCCCTGAGGGCCAGCCTCATGATCACCGTCATCTCTGCCGTCCTGGCCACCGTCATCACCCGCGCGTTGCTCGGCCAGTACTGAGCCGGTCCTGCCTGCCGAGCGTGGGGCGGCCGCACCAAGGCCCCCTGGGCATCGGACAGTTCATGGCGACGTATCACCAGACCATGATCCCGAAGAAGATCATTCGACGGCAGGCTCCAGCGGTCGCTACCGGGCCGCCGGCGCCAGGCCGCGCTCGCGCAGCCAGCGCAGGTGTTCCGGAGCGGTGGATCCCCGGCCTCCGGCGTGGTCGGCGAAGGGCCAGACCTTGATGGCCTTGGCGGCCGCGTAGGCGTGGTACGCCGCGTACACGGTGGACGGCGGGCAGACCGGGTCCATCAGCCCCACGCTGAAGAGCGCCGGAGCCAGGGCCCGTCGTGCGAAGTGGACGCCGTCGAAGTGGCCGAGGGTCCCGAAGGCCCGCTCGGGGTCGTCCCGGGTGTGGTGGCGCAGGTAGTCGACGAGTTCGGTGTACGGCCCTTCGGTGGCGGCCTCGGCCCCGCGCCTGAAGTGGCAGAGGAACGGCACGTCGGGCAGGGCCGCCGCGATGTCCCGGCCGGTCAGGCCGGCGACCGCGAGCGCGAGGCCGCCGCCCTGGCTGGCTCCCTGGACGACGATCCGGTCCGTGTCGACGTGCGGGAGGCGGCGCGCCGCGTCCACCGCGCGGACGCAGTCGGTGACGAGGCGGCGGTAGTAGTGGTCGCGCGGGTCGTGGATGCCGCGGGTCATGAAGCCGTGGACCCACTGGGGGCCGCCGCCCTCGTCGTGGTCCGGTGTGTCGTGGCCCTGGCCTCGGCTGTCGACGACGAGGTGGGCGTAACCGGCCGACGCGTAGAGGAGGTGGTCGGTCGGCAGGCCCCGTCCGCCGCTGTAGCCGATGTAGGTGATCACGGTGGGCAGGGGGCCGTCGGCTCCGGACGGGAGGATGAACCAGGCGGCGACGGGCTGGC
This sequence comes from Streptomyces sp. NPDC003016, assembly GCF_053591455.1. Lineage (NCBI taxonomy): Bacteria > Bacillati > Actinomycetota > Actinomycetes > Kitasatosporales > Streptomycetaceae > Streptomyces > Streptomyces sp. NPDC003016. The sequence continues at coordinate 131,096 of NZ_JBSFTV010000017.1, read as the reverse complement.
CGCGCCAGCCGGGGAACCGCAGGTCGTAGACGTCGACGGTGGACAGCAGGGTGTCCTTGACGGGCGTGAGACGTGGGTCGCCTCCGGCCTCGCGGGACAGCCGCAGGCTCTCGTCCCAGAAGGCGTCGAAGCCCTCGGGCTCCGGTATCTGTTCGCGCAGGGCGTCCAGCTGGTCGGGGGACAGGTCGGTGAACGGCATGGAGCCGACTCCTCAGGGGTTCTGCGGCCGGTACGGTTCACGCCGCCCTGCCGTGCCGGGTGGGTTCTGACATGGCGCGACGGTCTCCCACCGGCCGGGACGGCGCCGGTGGAAGACCGCTCCACGCCCCACGGCGGGGCGCGGTGATGGTCAACTCTTCGCGCAGGTTACGCCGTTGAGGCTGAAAGCGGCGGGGATTCCGTTCGCACCGGTGGAGGAGCCGTTCAGGCCGAAGCTCACTGCGCCGCCGGCCGGTATGGTCTCGGTCCACGACTCGTTCGTCGCGCGCAGCTGTGTCCCCTGCTGGACCACCTTCGCGTTCCATGCGGAGTTGAGGGTCTGGCTGCCGGGGAAGGCGAAGTCGAGCTGCCAGCCCTTGATCTCCTGGGTGCCGGTGTTGCGGACGGTCACGTCGGCGTTGAACACGCTCCCCCAGTCGCTGAGGCGGTAGGTGACCGCGCACTTCCCGGTGGACGGGCCGCTCGCCGTGGTGACGCTCACCGTGGCGGAGCGCGGGGAGCGGTTGCCGGCCGCGTCGCGCGCGTAGACGGCGAAGGTGTAGGCGGTGGAGGCCGTCAGGCCGCTGACGGCGGCGCTGGTGGTGGTCGTGGTGGCAACCTGCGTTTCCTGGGCGCCGTTGACACGGACGACGTCGTAGGCGGTGACCGCGGTGTTGTCCGTGGACGCAGCCCACGTGAGGTGGACGCCGCCGGAGGTCACCGCGGACGCGGCCGGGGTGCCGGGCGCGGTGGGCGGCCGGGTGTCGCCGCCGCCGGTGCCGAAGACGCTTGCCTCACGGGCGGTCCGCTTGATTCCGTGGGGACCGTCGAAGAGGCGCTTCCCCCAGGTGGTCAGCCGGCTCGCGTCGAAGCCGGTGGCCATGTCGAGGTATTCGACACCGCCCCCGTTGCCGCTCCAGGACCACCCCAGGTAACCGAGGCCGAGCTCCTCGGCGGTGGCCATGATGGCGTCCTCGTCGGGGTTGCCGTCCGAATGCGCGTCACCGAACTCGCCGACGACGAGGGGAAGTCCGCGGGAAACGAACCGGTTCAGGTAGTCCCGGACCTCGGCCGCGGTGTCGTAGACGCCGTACATGTGAATCGAGAAGACGGTGTTCTTCCTCGGGTCCGCAGCGAGGACACTGGGAGCGTTGTCACGCATGGTGAACGCCCAGTCCTGGCCCCAGTTCGGTGCGTCCGCCATGAGCGTGTGCTCGAATCCGGCGGTACGCATACGGCTGATCGCGTTCGACGTGTCGGCTGTCCAGGCGGTGTATCCGGAGTTGCCGTGCGGCTCGTTCCCGAGGTTCAGGATGACGTACTTCTCCTGCCCCTTCACCGCTTCCTGGACCTCGATCCAGTAGTCGACCGCGCGGGAGAGCGAGACGGCGCCGTCCTGCTCTCCGTAGCCGGTGGTGTCATGGGGTTCGAGAACGCAGACCAGCCGGTTCGCCTTGCACCGTTCGACGACGGCCGCGACGTCCGCCGTGCCGTTCTTCGTCCAGCGGTCGCCGGTGCTGAGCACGACGCGCACGGAGTTGGCCCCCAGCGCCTTGATGTCGGCCAGTGCCCGGTTGGTCCTGTCCGGGTACCAGGTGTGCGCGTGGTTCACGCCCCTGAGGACGAAGTCGTTGCCGTTCGCGTCCAGCAGCCGGCCGTCCTTGACGTGGAACCCGGGGACCGGGTCCGCCGCCTGTGCGGCGGCCGGTGCGGCGAACATGGAGGCGGCCATGGCCAGCAGCGCTCCCGCCGCGGTGGCCAGTTTCCTTCTCATCCCTTGCTCCCAACTCGGTGCGCGCGCCCGGACGGACGTGACGTCACGGGCGTGCGGAATTTCCGTTTCATGGCGGGTGTGGTGATTCCGGATCCACGGGACTTCGTTCTCAAAGTGACGTGAAAGCCGGACCGGCTGCCCCTGTCTGATCGCGGAATGCGGCTCACGCCAGACAGGTGGAATCACTCTCACCGAAACTTCAATCGCGCCGATCTCCACTCAACGGAGAAACAGATCAATCCAGTTGGCTCATCTGTTCGGCGACCGAGAGAGAGATTATGGGCTCCCTCTTCCTCACACAATGCTTGGGACCGAACCGGTTAAGTTTAGTTGCGGTTTTTATTTCCCAGAGGAATCTGCAGGTCCGCGCGGGCGCCCGCGCCCGCCGCCACGGTGGCGCGGAAGACCTCGCCGTCGCCGGTCACGGTGACGCGTTCCCGGGCGGGGACGTAGGCGGCGTGGCCCGGCAGCAAAGTCAATGCCGCCCCTCCCTCTCCCCCGACACGGACCTCGCCCCGGGTGCACAGGAGGATCTGCGGAGCACCGTCGCCCAGCGTCCGTGCCCCGCCCCGGGCGTGCGGGGCCAGCCGGGAGAGACGGAAGTCGTCGACCGGCGCGGGGTAGACGTGTTCACCGCTCCGGTCGTCGGCCGTGGGGCTCAGCACGCGCGTCGGCGGCGCGGTGAAGCGGACGACCTTCAGCAGCTCGGTGGAGTCGATGTGTTTGGCCGTCAGCCCGCAGCGCAGCACGTTGTCGGAGTTCGCCATGATCTCCACGCCCAGGCCGGAGAGATAGGCGTGCGGGATTCCCGCGCCGAGGAACAGCGCCTCACCGGGCGCGAGCCGGACGTACGCGAGCATCAGGGCCGGCAGCAGGCCCTGGTCGCCGGGGTGGGAGCGCGTGATCGCGGCGTACGCCCCGAAGTCGCCACGGCAGGGGCCGTCGCGGTCCGCCTCCCGTACGAGCGCGTCGGCGACGGCGCCGAGAAGGTGCGGGTCGGGAGCGAGGAAGGCGGTGAACACCTCGCGCAGCGCCGCTTCCTCGGGACGGGTCCGCAGCGTCCGGGCGAAGGGGGCGAGGGCGTCCACGCGCAGAGCGTCCAGGAGATCCGCGCACCGGCCCGGCGGCCGGAAGCCGCAGAGACCGTCGAACGGGGTGAGCGCGACGATCATCTCGGGCTTGTGGTGGCTGTCCCGGTAAGTGCGGTACGGAGAGTCCAGCGGGATTCCGAAGGCGTTCTCGGCCTCGTATCCGGCCGCCGCCTGCGCCGTGTCGGGATGCACCTGGAGGGAGAGGGGCGCGTCCGCCGCGAGCAGCTTGAGCAGGAACGGCAGCCGGGGCCCGAAGCGGCGCAGTACGGAGTGCCCCAGTTCGTCCACCGGGTCGGCGGCGAGAACGCGGTCCAGCGGCACGGGGCCGCTGCCGCGGTCCACGCGTGAGGGGGCCGCGGGGTGGGCGCCCATCCACAGCTCCGCCTGCGGTGTGCCGGTGGGGCGGACTCCCATGAGCTGCGGCAGGGCGGTGACGGAGCCCCACGCATAGGACTGGATCGTGTTGGTCAGAAGGTCCACGGCTGGTGATTTCCAAGTGACTTCGAAGCGGCTGAGACGGGTCTACGGGCGGGACGCGGGAACACGGGCGCGGCCGGCCCCGGAGAGTCCTGCCTCCGCGGCCCCCGCGGCGGCCGCGCCGATCAGCCCGGCGTCCAGGGCGAGACCCGCCGGAACGATCGGCACGTTCCGGGTGAAGTCGAGCACCGCGTACTCGCCCATACGGCGGCGCAGAGGCCCGAAGAGCGTCTCCCCCGCCTGGGCCACGCCTCCGCCGATCACCACCACGTCGAGTTCGACGAGCGCGATGGTCGCGGCGATGCCGGCGGCGAGCGCCTGTCCGGCCCGGTCGTAGGCCGCCAGAGCACGCTCGTCTCCGCCACGCGCCGCCACCTCGACCGCCGCCGCGGTCGGCGTCTCCCCGGGAGGGGGCGTCCAGCCCGAAGCCAGCGCGTGGGCCGCGATCGCGGTGCCACTGGCGAATCCCTCCACACAGCCCCGCGCACCGCACGGGCAGAGCGGACCGTTCATGTCCACGGAGATGTGACCGATGTGGCCCGCGTTCCCGGAGATTCCCGCGTGCAGGCTGCCGTTGAGGATCAGCCCACCGCCCACACCGGTGGAGACCACCATGCAGAGCGCGTTGTCGACGCCCCTGGCGGCTCCCGTCCAGTGCTCGGCGGCGGTCATCGCCACCGCGTCCCCGACCAGTACCGGCCTCATGCCGACGGGCATGCGGGGATGGGAGCGCACCTTCTCCACCAGCGGATAGCCGCGCCAGCCGGGGATGTTGACGGGGCTCACCGTCCCGGCGGCGGTGTCGACCGGGCCCGCGCTGGCGATCCCCATGCAGGAGAGGGCCGGCCATTGCGCGTGCCGCGACAGGTCGTCGAGCACCGCACTGACGGCTCCCATCAGCACGTTCGCCGAGTCGCGGGCCGGGGTGGCTCGCTGCGCCCGGGCCACGAGCCGGCCGTCCGCATCCACGAGCGCCCCGGCGATCTTCGTCCCGCCGATGTCGAGTGCTCCGTACACCATCGTGTTCAGCCCTTCCGCCAGCGCAGGGGTATCCGTTCCGCAGACACTCTGCACCGCATTGACAACGTTGTCTAGTAAACGAGTTCAGTTTAGTTAATGGTTTAGCTGTATCCCCTTTACGAGCCAGCACCTCCCTGCAAAAGTAGCCTGAAGCGCTCTACCCGGAGGGTCGCGGCAACGGTCACCCGCCACCCCCGAACGGAGCTCCGCCAAGGACGCCGGCACCTCGCACCGACGGCGCGCACAAGGTAGTGGAATGTTCAATCATCTGGGCTTGTTGAGGCTTCCGCACGGCCCCGCTCCGGAGGCCGGCCGCCGAGCAGGAGGGTCCCGATGACCGGGCAGACGAATCCGAACGACGCCTACTACAGCCACGGCACCGCCGCCGACCGCTGGGCGCGGGCGCAGCTCTTCTTCGAGGCCAAGGAGTACGACAAGGCCGCCCGCGTCCTCACCGGCCTGGTCGACGAAGTCCCCGAGCAGGTCGCTCCGCGTCTGCTGCTCGCCCGTTCGTACTACCACTCCGCCCAGCTGGGCAAAGCAGAGACCGAGCTGCGTTCCGTACTGGAGCGCAGCCCGGTCGAGCACTACGCGCGGCTGATGCTCGGCCGCACGCTGGAGCGCCAGGGCCGGAGCAGCGAGGCGGCGCCGCATCTGCGGATGGCCGCCGCGCTGTCCGGGGACTTCTCCGGCTAGGCGGGGACAGGGGCGGGGGCGGCTGTCGTGGCCGCCCCCCTCCCGGACGCCGCGGCCGGCTCCAGGACGGACGCCGCGGCCGGCTCCCGGGCGGGAGCCGCCGCGGGGGCAGGGGCGGACGCGGAGGCCGGGTACTCCTTCGCGTCGCCCACGCCCGAAAGCGGCGGGCGCCGCAACAGCGGGCTGTTGCGCGCGTCCTCCACGCGCCGCGTGAACCATACGACCTTGCCGTCCGGGGTACCGCAGGTACCCCAGCTGTCGCACAGGGCCGCGACAACGGCCAGACCTCCTTCGCCGGCGGACACCAGGCGCGGCATCGGGGGGCCGTTGTCGGCCACCGAAACCGTCAGGTGTCTGCCGGTGCAGCGCAGTTCGACCACGCACCGGTTGTCGTCGCCGACATGCCGGTGGACGTTGGCCAGAAGTTCCTCGACACCCCTGCACACAGGCTGGATGTGCAGCTCGAGATTCCAGTACCGCAGGTGTGCGGCAACGATGCGCCGGATCTGCGAGACGCGCTCCGCCGATACGTGCAGTTCGGCCGCGTAATACCGGCCGGTGGGAAGTGTCATGGCCGTGGCTCCTTACCGCGAGGCCCACATGCTTCACCTCGTTGCAGCAACGACCCCCGAACACGAAGAGTGAGCGATAGTCACCATTGGGTCAGGGCCATCCTGATCCCCGGAAGCGGGGACCGCAACCGGTGCGGCCCGGTGCCACCGACTTGCGGAACAGTCGCGAGTGAGGTTGTTTCGAAGGAAATGGACGTGGTTTCCGTCTCCCCTGGTTTGGGGTGAACCACTGTGCTGTTCACCGATCGCACCGACGCGGGACGGCGTCTCGCCCTGGCCCTGCGGCATCTGGAGCCGGAAGGGCCCGTCGTGCTGGGTCTGCCCCGGGGCGGGGTTCCGGTGGCCTTCGAAGTGGCGCGGGCACTCGGCGCGCCCCTCGATGTGGTCGTCGTACGCAAACTCGGAGTCCCGTACCACCGGGAGCTGGGTTTCGGCGCCATCGGCGAGGGCGGGGCCCGGTTCATCAGCGACGACATCGTCCGCCGCAGCGGCCTCCGGGAGGAGGACCTCGTGGCGGTCGAACGCGCCGAGGAGGCGGAACTCGAACGGCGGGCACAGCGGTTCCGCGGCGACCGGCCCCGGGTGGCACTCGACGGGCGGACGGTCGTCGTGGTGGACGACGGGATCGCGACCGGCGCCACGGCGGCGGCCGCCTGCGAGGTCGTACGGGCACAGGGCGCGGCCCGCGTGGTGCTGGCCGCTCCGGTGGCGGCGCCCGACGCGGTCGCCCGGCTGAGTACCGAGGCGGACGACATCGTGTGCCTGTCCGTGCCGCAGATGTTCCGCGCTGTCGGCGAGTGGTACGAGAACTTCACCCAGACCTCCGACGAAGAAGTCGTCGCGCTGCTGGCACGGGCGGTCCAGGCCGGGGAAAGGGCCGCGAAGAGGGTCGAGGAGGTCGAGCTGGTCGCCGGCGGGGTCCGGCTGGCCGGGGACCTCACCCTGCCGGAAGGTGCCGGGGCGGTCGTGATGTTCGCCCACGGTTCCGGCAGCAGCCGCCACAGCCCGCGCAACCGGTCGGTGGCGGCGGCTCTGCACCGGGCGGGTCTGGGCACCCTGCTGTTCGACCTGCTCACGCCCGCCGAGGAAGCCGACCGGGCGAACGTCTTCGACATCGAGACCCTGGCCGGCAGGCTCGGGGACGCCACCCGCCGGCTGCACCGCCGCGTATCCGTCCCGATCGGCTACTTCGGGTCGAGCACCGGGGCCGCGGCAGCGCTGCGGGCCGCCGCGTCCGCCGGTACGGACGCCGGCACGGAGGTCGGCGCCGTGGTCTCGCGCGGTGGCCGGCCCGACCTCGCGGGGCCGCGACTGGGCGACGTACGGGCGCCCACCCTGCTCGTCGTGGGCGGCCGGGACCCGCTGGTACTCGATCTCAACCGGAAGGCCCAGGCGGAGCTGCGCTGCGAGAACCGCCTGGAGGTCGTCCCGGGCGCGACGCATCTCTTCGAGGAACCGGGGGCGCTGGACGAGGTCGCCGAACTCGCCCGGGACTGGTTCACCCGGCACCTGGGGCCGTCGGCGCGCCCCGGCTGACCGGGATCGCCGCGTCGGGCCCGGCTCCGCCGGGAGCGATGCCGGGCCCGACGGCGACCGCCCGGAGCTGTTCGGCATCACGAGCCCCGAACCGGGCTGACGCCGCGCGGAGGGCTCGCACGGTTCTCCGCGAACAGCTTCTGCCGGGTGTCGGGCGGCTTCCGCCGTCATGAACGGCGGCTCCCGTCCGGGCGGGCACGGCCGGCCCGCGCGCCGGCCCCTTCCGCCGCGGCAGCCGCGTGGCAGGCGCCGCGGCCGTCGGCGCGCGCCACGATCCGGCCTCCTTCGACACGGACGGCGGCCTCGGTGCCGTCGCTGACGGCCGGTACCCCGGCCGCCTCGGCGAGGGCGCCCGACGCGTCGTACACCACCTGGAGCCGCGGCCACGCCGACGGCGGGAACGCCTGGCGCAGGCAGCCGCACAGGCCGGCGACGGCCAGCCGTGCCAGCGGTACCAGTTCGGCCGGTTCGCCGGTGACCAGGACGGCGGTGACCGTGGCCCCGGGCGGTGCGGCCCGTACCGCTTCCTCGGCGGCTTCGAGCCGGTGCGTCCCGAGGATCGCCACCACGCCGTCGCCGGTCAGCCGCGCCGGCCCGCCGCGTACGGCGTCCACCGCGGGCGGCGGGGACCACGGCTCGTCGGCCGGGCGTGCCTGCGGGATGTAGGGGAGGTGCGGCGGGGGCCACATGTCGTCGAGAGCGAGGCCCGCCAGCCGCTCACAGGCGCTGACGACGTTGAAGGGCTCGATGAAACCGGGGGCCGCGTCGGCCATCTGACTCGCGCCGTGCAGCGTCGTGAGGACGGCCTCCGCTACGCGCACCAGGCGGCCGGGCGGGGCGTCGGGCCGCCGCAGTCCCTCCAGAGCCAGACCGAGCAGCAGCGCCTCCAGCTTCATCAGCTGGGCGAACGGCCGCCGGATCCGCTCCTCGGAGAGGACCTCGGACATCAGGTGCCGGCCCAGCCGGGGCGATCCGTGCCGGTCGCCGGCGCTGATGCCCGCGCCCATGCCGGGGCCGGCGCCGGTGTCCGTGCCGGCGAGCGGCAGCCCGGCGACCCAGGCGCGGGCGAGCGAGCCGAGCGCTTCGGGGCGGGTGCGGCCCGGCGCGGGGTGCGGGGGCTCGGGTACGCGCTCGGCGAGGTCGGCCAGGACCGCGAAGTACAGCGCCCGCTTGCCGGGGAAGTTGGAGTACACCGCGCCACGGGTCAGCCCGGCGCGCTCGGCGATGGCGTCCACTTTGGCTCCGGGGAAGCCCCGTTCGGCGAACTCGCTCCTGGCCGCGTCGAGCACCCTGGCGCGGTTGTGCTCCTGCAGCTCCGCCCTGCTGAGCCGGCCCATGGTCCTCACTTGCCTGCGTTGCCGTCCGTGTCGGTTCAAGATACCGTCGCCATCCAGATGATGACGTCATATGTTTTCAGCATTCGACGAGAGCGAGGGAGGTTTCCGAGTGGCACGCATCGGTGACAGCGGCGACCTGCTGAAGTGCACGTTCTGCGGGAAGAGTCAGAAGCAGGTCGAGAAGCTCATCGCGGGCCCCGGCGGGATCTGCATCTGCGACGAATGCGTCGGTCTCTGCAACGAACTCATCGCGGAGGACCCGGACGGACCGGCCGGAGGCAGCGGGCCGGCAGAGCCGCCGACACTCCGGGAGATCCACGCCTTCCTCGACCAGTACGTCGTCGGGCAGGACGGCGCCAAGAAGGCGCTCGCGGTGGCGGTCCACCACCACTACAAGCGCATCGGCGCGGCGGCCGGCGGACAGGAGGGGGTGGAACTCGGCACGTCCAACATCCTGCTGATCGGCCCGAGCGGATGCGGCAAGACGTACCTCGTCCAGACCCTCGCCCGGATGCTCGACGTCCCGTTCGCCATCGCGGACGCGACGGCGCTGACGGAGGCCGGATACGTCGGCGAGGACGTCGAGGACATCCTGCTGAAGCTGATCCGGGCCGCCGACTTCGACGTCCGGAAGGCCGGGACCGGAATCATCTACATCGACGAGATCGACAAGATCGCCCGGAAGAGCGAGAACCCGTCGATCACGCGCGACGTGAGCGGTGAAGGCGTGCAGCAGGCGCTCCTGAAGATCCTGGAGGGCACGGTCGCGAACGTGCCGCCGCAGGGCGGCCGCAAACATCCGCAACAGGAGTTCATCCCCTTCGACACGAGCAACGTGCTGTTCATCGTCGGCGGCGCGTTCGCCGGTCTGGAGCGGATCATCGAGCAGCGGACCGGCCACCAGGGCATCGGGTTCGGCGCTCCGGTCCGTACCACCGAGAAGGACCGGGAAGCGGACCGGGAGGAGCGGGACCCCTTCGCCGGCGTCATGCCCCAGGACCTGCTGAAGTTCGGACTGATCCCGGAGATCGTCGGCCGGCTCCCGATGGTGTCGGCCGTGCAGCCGCTGGACCGGGCGGCGTTGGTACGGATCCTCACCGAGCCGCGCCACGCGCTGGTCCAGCAGTACCGGCGGCTGTTCGAAATCGACGGCGTGGAACTGGAGTTCACCGAGGACGCCCTCGGCGCGATCGCCGACCGGGCGCTGCTGCGCCGTACCGGCGCCCGGGCTGCGCGCACCGTCCTCGAAGAGATCCTGCTCGACGTGATGTACGAGGTGCCGAGCCGGGACGACGTGGCCCGCGTCGTGGTGGACCGCGACACCGTACTCGGCCATGCCGCCCCGGCGCTGGTGCCCCGCGCGCGGCCCGGCCACGAGCAGGGCCGGGAACCGGACCGCCGCGACCGGACCGCCTGACCACCGAACCGCCTGACCACCGGCCTGCCCGTCCGCCGGCCTGCTGGTCCATGCGGATGAAACCGAATCTCCGCGCATGCGATGGCTGAAGCCCCGTGGAGGCGATCGGCAAGGGTGGCAGGTGCTCCGTCGACACCCCGCGGGAAACCTCCAGAGAGGCAGGGCGCCCCACCATGCCCAGCACTGACTTCGTCACCGGATCCCCCACCTGGCTCGACCTCGGCAGCCCCGACACCTCGGCAGCCGCCACGTTCTACGGCCAGGTCTTCGGCTGGGAGCTCCGGTCGGGCGGCCCCGACGCCGGTGGGTACGGCTTTTTCCAGCAGGACGGCAAGACGGTCGCCGCCCTCGGGCCGCTGACGGAGGAGGGGGCGGGTTCCACCTGGACGGTGTACTTCCGGACACCCGACACCGATGCCACGGTCAGGGCGGCCGAGCAGGGTGGCGGGACCGTCCGCGTGGAGCCCTTCGACGTCATGGACGCCGGACGGACGGCCTGTCTGACCGACCCGGGCGGCGCGGAGTTCGCCGTATGGCAGCCGGCCGCCGTCAAGGGGCTGGAGAAGGTCTCCGGCGACAACAGCTTGTGCTGGGCCGAGCTGCACACCGGTGATCCGGCGGCCGCCCTCGGCTTCTACGGCTCGCTGTTCGGCTGGCGTTCGCAGGAGATGGAGGCGCCGGGCATGACGTACACCGTGCTCTCCACCGCCGGAGGCGACCAACAGGAAGCGTCGTTCGGCGGCGTCGCCCCGCTCCAGAGCGAGTCCGGGGAGGCGCGCTGGATTCCGTACTTCGCCGTGGAGGACGTGGACGAGACCGTCACCCGGTCCCGGGCGAGTGGCGGATCGGTCGTCATGCCCGCCGCGGACGTCCCGGACGTCGGCAGGATCGCCTGGCTCGCCGATCCCTTCGGCGCGACCTTCGCCGTCCTCAAGCCCGCACCCCCGGCCTGACGTCCGGGCCCTGCCCCGGGGACGGTACGACCGGCTACCGGGCCCGCCGGTAGCCGGTGCCGTCCTTGGGGCGGTCCGGCAGGCCCCCCGGCCAGGTAGCGGCGCGGCGCCGAACAGTCTTCGTGCACCGTGAGCAGCGCCTCGCTGACCTCGCGCTCGCTGTACGCCCGGTCCCGCTCGAACAGGGTCTCCGCCAGGTGTACGAGCAACTCCTCGCGGCGGGCCGTCCTCCGCGGGATCGCCGTCAGCCGCCCCCCGGGAGAAAAGAGCGGCCACCCCGGCCGCGCCGGTCGTCCCGGCCGTCCCGGCCACCCTCTGCGAACCGCTGGTTCTGTTGTCGGACATGACCGGCAGCCTCCCCACCGGCCCGGCCACCGGGCAACCCGTTCTCACGGCGGGTGCCCGGCCCCGCCGGCCCGCCCGCTCGGACCGGGACCCGCGGACTCAGCCGTACTCAGCCCCGGTACGTCTCCAGAAGCCGCAGCCACACCTCGCTGATCGTCGGGTACGCCGGAACCGCGTGCCACAGGCGGGCGATCGGGACCTCCCCCGCCACCGCCACCGTGGCCGAGTGCAGCAGTTCGGCCACCCCCGGGCCCACGAAGGTGGCGCCGAGTACGATCTCGCGGTCCAGGCCGACGACCATGCGGGCGCGGCCCCGGTAGCCGTCGGCGTACAGCCCGGCGCCCGAGACCGACGCCATGTCGTAGTCCACGGCCCGCACCCGGTGGCCCGCCGCTTCCGCCTGCGCGAGGGTGAGGCCGACCGCGGCCGCCTCGGGGTCGGTGAAGACGACCTGGGGTACGGCGGCGTGGTCGGCGGTGGCGGAGTGGGCGCCCCAGCGTGCGGTGTCCACGGGCTTGCCGTGGGCCCTGGCGGCGATGGCGTCGCCCGCCACGCGTGCCTGGTACTTGCCCTCGTGCGTCATCAGCGCCCGGTGGTTGACGTCCCCCACCCCGTACAGCCAGTCGCTGCCCTCCACCCGGCAGCTGTCGTCGACCGCCAGCCAGGAACCGGGCTTCAGTCCGACCGTGTCCAGGCCGATGTCGTCGGTGCGCGGGGCGCGGCCGGTGGCGAAGAGGATCTCGTCGGCCTCGATCCGTTCGCCGTCGTCGAGGACGGCGGTGACCGGGCCGTCGCCGCCGTCGCGCTCGACGGAGGCCACCGAGGCCCCGGTCCGTACGGTCGCGCCCGCTTCCGTCAGTGCCCCGGCGACCAGCTCGCCCGCGAAGGGCTCCATGTTCGCCAGCAGGCCCGCTCCGCGTACGAGCACGGTGACCCGGGAGCCGAGCGCCTGCCAGACCGTGGCCATCTCCACGGCGACCACTCCCCCGCCGACGATCACCAGCCGGTCGGGTGCCTTGCCCGCGCTGGTCGCCTCGCGGCTGGTCCAGGGGTTCGCGCCGGCCAGTCCCGGCAGGTCGGGGACCAGGGCCCGAGTGCCGGTGCACACCGCCACCGCGTGCCGCGCCGTGAGGGTGTACCGCTCGCCCGAGGGTGGCTCGACGGTCACCTGCCGGGGGCCCGCGAGCCGGCCCCTGCCGCGGTGGACGTCCGCTCCGACCGACTCCAGCCAGCCCGCCTGGCCGTCGTCCTTCCAGTTCGACGCGTAGTAGTCACGGTGTGCGAGCACCTCGGCGACGTCGAGGGGGCCCCGCACCGCCTCGCGCAGCCCCGGGACGCGGCGCGCGTCGGCGCGTGCGGTCACCGGGCGCAGCAGCGCCTTGCTGGGCATGCAGGCCCAGTAGGAGCACTCGCCGCCGATCAGTTCGTTCTCCACCACCGCCGTGCTCAGCCCGGCGGCCCGGGCGCGGTCCGCGACGTTCTCGCCGACGGGCCCGGCTCCGACCACCACGACGTCGTACTCCACAGCATTCGTCATAGGCGCAGTCTGGTGCGAGGTGTGCGCCGTGGCCAGCCGGGCAGGCGGAATACGGCGAGCCCGCATGCCGTTGTGCGGGGACGGCTTCGCCCGCCATGCCAGGAAGAGGAGCACACCATGTCCACCGTCGAGCTCACCAAGGAAAACTTCGACCAGGTCGTGAGCGAGAACGACTTCGTCCTCATCGACTTCTGGGCTTCCTGGTGCGGTCCCTGCCGGCAGTTCGCACCCGTCTTCGAGAGTGCGTCCGAGCGCCACCAGGACCTCGTCTTCGCCAAGGTCGACACGGAGGCCCAGCAGGAACTGGCCGCGGCCTTCGAGATCCGCTCGATCCCGACCCTGATGATCGTGCGCGAGAACGTGGCGGTGTTCGCCCAGCCCGGCGCACTGCCCGAGGCGGCGCTCGAGGACGTGATCGGGCAGGCCCGCAAGCTCGACATGGACGAGGTCCGCAAGTCCGTCGAGGACGCGAAGCAGGCCCAGGGCGGGCAGGACGCCCGGGAAGCGGGCTGAGGCGCGCCGGAACGTACCGAAACGGAGAAGGGCCCGGCCGCATGCGGCAGGGCCCTTCTCCGTACGGCGGGTACGGGGGCGGGGCGCTCCCGCAGCCCTAGAAGGGGTGGTCCGCCGGTTCGCGGCGTACCGTCGTCCAGCGCAGCTCGGTGAACGCCTCCAGGTTCGCCTCGCCGCCGAAGCGCGCCCCCGTGCCGGACGCGGCGACGCCGCCGAAGGGCGCGACCGCCTCGTCGTTGACCGTCTGGTCGTTGATGTGGGCGATGCCGGTGGGGATACGGTCCGCGAGCCGCACCCCGAGCGCGGTGTCGCGGGTGACGATGCCCAGGGAGAGGCCGTACGGGCTCGACGACGCCAGGGCCGCGGCCTCGTCGAGGGTGGTGAAGGAGCGGACCGGTGCGACCGGGCCGAACACCTCCTCGGCGTACGCGGGGGTGTCGTCGCCGACGCCCGCCAGCACGGTGGGCCGGTAGAAGAGGTCGCGGTGCGTGCCGCCCGCCACGAGCTTCGCGCCGCTCGCCGTGCTGGCCTCCACCAGGCCGTGGATCTTGGCGAGTTGGGACCGGTCGATGATCGGGCCCAGGTGCACCTGCTCGCGGTGCGGGTCGCCGACGGCCAGGGACTCGGCCTTGGCGGCGAGCCGTTCGACGTACTCCTCGTAGAGCGAGGCGTGCACGAGGTGGCGGCCGGTGGTCATGCAGATCTGGCCCTGGTGGAAGAAGGACCCCCAGGACGCCTGGGCGACGGCGCCTTCGAGGTCGGCGTCCTCCAGTACGACGAGGGCGGAGTTGCCGCCCAGTTCCAGGTGGGCGCGCTTGAGCGCGCGCCCCGCGGCCTCCCCGACCGCGCGGCCCGCTTCCGTGGACCCGGTGAAGGAGACGACCGGTACGCCCGGGTCGGCGACGAGCGCCTGACCGGCCCCGGCGCCGCCGGGCAGGACGTGCAGCAGGCCCTCGGGCAGTCCCGCCTCGGCGAACACGGCGGCCAGGCAGAGGCCGCCGCAGACCGCGGTACGGGGGTCGGGCTTGAGCAGAACGGCGTTGCCCAGCGCGAGAGCGGGGGCGACGGAACGTATGGAGAGGATCAGCGGGGCGTTGAAGGGGGCGATGACGCCCACCACCCCGGCCGGAACCCGCTGGGTGTACGACAGCCGGGGCGCCTCGCTGGGCAGTACCTGGCCGGACGGGCGGGAGGCCAGGGCGGCGGCCTCGTAGCACTCCTGGGCGGCGACGTGGAGTTCGAAGTCGGCCTTGCCGGGTACGGACCCGGATTCCCGTACGAGCCATTCCCGCAGCTCGTCGGCGTGCGCGGCGAAGAGGTCGCCGGCGCGGCGGAGCACGGCGGCCCGCCGGAGGTGCGGTGTGCGGGCCCAGGCCGCCTGCACGGCCCCGGCGGTCCGGGCGGCCGTACCGACGTCCTCGGCGGTGGCGAGCGTGACACGGCCGAGCGTTTCGCCCGTGGCGGGCTCGACGACGTCCGACTCACCGCCCGAGAGCCGGACGGGCTGCCAGGTCTTGGGGTCGAGCAGGGGCATGCGGATCTCCAGTCGCTCGGTCGTGCGGACGCTCAGTCGAGGGGAAGTCCCGTGTAGTTCGCGGCCAGTTCCGCGGCGGCGGGCCGGGAGGCCGCGAGACGGTGCAGCCGTGCGAGATGCACTCGGCTGTCGAACGCGCTCCCGCTTGGTTGACTGTGCAACATCGTAGTCATGTCGTACGAGAAACGGGTGGCCTGCCACACCCGCCGCAGGCACAAGTCCGAATAGGAGTCGAGGAGTTCGTCCGATCCGGTGCGGTGGTGGTGGGTGAAGGCACGAGCCAGGACCTGTACGTCGGAGACCGCCAGGTTGAGCCCCTTGGCGCCGGTGGGCGGCACGATGTGCGCCGCGTCCCCGGCCAGGAAGACCCGTCCGTAGCGCATCGGCTCGGTGACGTGACTGCGCATCGGCGTCACCGACTTCGAGGTGATCGGGCCGCGCGCCAGGCTCCAGTCGCCGTCGACCGCGAAGCGCCGGTCGAGCTCGTCCCAGATCCGCTCGTCGGACCAGTCGGCGGGGTCGGTGCCGTTGGGGACCTGGAGGTAGAGACGGGAGACGCTGGGCGAGCGCATGCTGTGGAGGGCGAAGCCGTCCTCGCCGCGTGCGTAGATCAACTCGTCGCAGGACGGCGGGACATCGGCGAGGATGCCCAGCCAGGAGTACGGGTACGTGCGCTCGTACGTACGCCGGACCGCGTCCGGGACCGCCGCGCGCGCGATGCCGTGGAAGCCGTCGCAGCCGACGACGTAGTCGCACTCCAGGGTCTGCTCGCGGCCGTCGTGCGTGAAGCGGACGGCGGGGCGGTCGGATTCCGGCTTCTCGACGGCGAGGGCCTCGGCCTCGAAGAAGAGGGGCGGCCCTTCGGTGAGCTGGAGGGCGATGAGGTCCTTGACGACCTCGGTCTGGGCGTACACCGTCACCGACCGGCCGCCGGTCAGCTCGGGGAAGTCGACGCGGTGGCTCCGGCGGTCGAAGCGGAGCTCGATGCCGTGGTGCACGAGCCCCTCGGTGTCCATGCGGGCGCCGGCGCCGCAGGCGCGCAGGGCGTCGACGGTGCCCTGTTCGAGGATCCCGGCGCGCTGGCGCTGTTCGACGTACGCGCGGGTCCTGTTCTCCAGGACGACGCAGTCGATGCCGGCGTTGTGCAGCAGCCGGGCGAGGAGCAGCCCGGCCGGGCCGGCGCCGATGATTCCTACGGCGGTGCGGAGGGTGGGGGACATCGGTTCAGCGCTCCAGTACGAGTGCGAGGCCCTGGCCGACGCCGATGCACAGCGCGGCGAGGCCGGTGCCCGAGCCCGCGGCGGCGAGCTGGTGGGCGACGGATCCGGCGAGGCGGGCGCCGGAGGCGCCGAGCGGGTGGCCGACGGCGATGGCGCCGCCGCGCGGGTTGACGACGGCGGGGTCGAGGTCCGGCCACTCGGCGAGGCAGCCGAGCGACTGGGCGGCGAAGGCCTCGTTCAGCTCGAAGGTGGTGAGGTCGGCGAAGGACCTGCCCGCCTTGGCGAGCGCCCGCCGGACCGCCTCGACCGGCCCGAGGCCGAAGAGCTGCGGCTCGATGCCGGTGACGGCGGAGGTGCGGATACGGGCGAGCGGCTCGCGGCCGGTGGCGCGCAGACCCTCCTCGTCGACGATCAGGAGCGCGGCGGCGCCGTCGTTGAGGGGCGAGGCGTTGCCCGCCGTGACGCTGCCGGTCTTGCGGAAGACGGGCTTGAGCTTCGCCAGCGCCTCCATGGTCGAGCCCTCGCGGATGCACTCGTCCCGGGTGAGGTCCACGCCGTCGTACGGGACGACCTCCCCGTCGTACAGGCCCTCGGACCAGGCGCTGGCCGCCTTCTGGTGGCTGGCGAGGGCGAAGGCGTCCTGCTGCTCGCGGGTGATGCCGTGCTGGTCGGCGATGAGCTCGGCGCCCTCGCCGAGCGGGACGGTCCACTCGTCGGGCATGCGGGGGTTGGTCATGCGCCAGCCGAGCGTGGTCGAGTACAGCTCCTGGTGAGCGGCGGGGAAGGCGCGCTCGGGCTTCTGGAGCACCCAGGGGGCGCGGGACATGGACTCGACGCCGCCGGCGATGGCGACGGAGGCGTCGCCGAGCGCGACGGCGCGGGCCGCCTGGATGACGGCTTCGAGGCCCGAGCCGCAGAGGCGGTTGACGGTGACACCGGGGACGGAGACGGGGAGTCCGGCGAGCAGCACGGCCATCCGGGCGACGTCCCGGTTGTCCTCGCCCGCGCCGTTGGCGTCGCCGAAGTAGACGTCGTCGATCCTGGCCGGGTCGAGACCGGGCGCGCGGGCGACGAGCGACTTGACGACGTGTGCGGCGAGGTCGTCGGGGCGTACGGAGGAGAGAGCGCCCCCGAACTTGCCGATCGGGGTACGGACGGCGTCGACGATGTAGACGTCGCGGATGCTCATCGGGTCTCTCCGGAGTCGTAGGGTGATCACTGTGCGGTGTTCGCAGAATGAACTATCGTTCACATCTGATCCCGCCCGAGTCTCTGCGGAGCGTCGTCCGCTGTCAACGGTCCGCCAGGAGGAATCCCATGCCGAGTGCCCCACCGAGTGCGGCCGGGAGCGCTGCCGCGAGCGCCGCGTCGCCCGTCGGTCCGGCCGCCGAACCGGCCGCCGGGTCCGTCGCCGAGCCGGTCGGTCCGCTGGAGCGCGGGCTCGCCGTGCTGCGCGCCCTGTCCGCGCCCGGCACCGGCGACCGGATGCGGCACAGCGATCTCGTACGGTCGACGGGCCTGGCCCGCTCCACGGTCGACCGGGTCGCGTCCACCCTCGACCGGCTCGGCCTGGCGCGCAGCGACGGGCGCGAGGTGGCCCTGGCGCCCCGGCTGATGGAGCTGCCC
This sequence comes from Streptomyces sp. NPDC003016, assembly GCF_053591455.1. NCBI lineage: Bacteria > Bacillati > Actinomycetota > Actinomycetes > Kitasatosporales > Streptomycetaceae > Streptomyces > Streptomyces sp. NPDC003016. The sequence continues at coordinate 113,250 of NZ_JBSFTV010000017.1, read as the reverse complement.
GGCGCATACCTGGCGGCGTGCGGGATTCCGGCGGCGCTCGGGCCCGCGGCGGAGCGGCTCGCGGACGAGTTCGACGAGTCGGTGTCGGTGGCGGTGCCGGACGACGGGGTCGCGGGGGTGCGCTTCGTGCTCCAGACGACGCGGCAGCGCACCATGTCGCTCGCCTTCCGGATCGGCGATCTGCTGCCCGCCGAGCGGTGCGCGCCGGGCGCGCTGTTCGCGGCGGAGTGGGACGCGCGGGGGTGGCGGGCGTGGCGCGAGCGGCGGGCCTCGGACCCGCTGGACGCGGGGTTCGCGGCGGTGCCGCCGCTGCGCGGGCCGCGGGGCCGGGAGGACTTCGAGCAGCGGGCGGCGCGGGCGGGCGTGGACGGCTGGGCGGGCGACGACCAGCTGATCGAGCCGGGCCTGGTGGCGGTCGCCGTGCCCGTACGCGACGGAGCGGGGCGCACGGTGTGCGCGGTGAGCGTGGTCAGTCACACCAGCCGGCACACCCTGGAGTCGCTGCGCGAGACCGTACTGCCCCGACTGCGCGCGGTGCGCGGCGCGTTGGAGGCGGCGCTGGCGGCGCCACGTCCGGCGGCGGAGGGCGCGCCCGCACGGGACACCTCGCTGGAGGCCAAGCGCGAGCTGGGTCCCGGCTTCCTCCAGTCCCTGGCGCGCGGGCTCGCCGTACTCGGCTCGCTCGGCGCCGACCGGGGCGACGGGATGGCACTGACGACGGTCGCCGGGGCGACCGGACTGGCCAGGGCGACGGCGCGACGCTCGCTGCTCACCCTGGAGCAGCTGGGGTACGTCGCCTCCGACGGACGCCGGTGGCGGCTGCTGCCGCGCGTGCTCGAACTGGGCTGCGCCCGTCTCTCCGGGCTGGGGCTCGCGGAGATCGCCCAGCCTCATCTGGTCGCACTGGTACGGCGCGTGCACGAGTCCGCGTCGCTGGCGGTGCTCGACGGCGCCGACATCCGGTACGTGGCGCGCGTCCCCACGGTGCGCATCATGAGCGTCAACATCACGGTGGGTACACGCTTTCCGGCGTACGCGACATCCATGGGCCGGGTGCTGCTGGCGGGCCTGGCGCCCGGCGAGCGGCCGCCGCTGCCGGAGGTGCTGCCGGCGCTGACCCGGCACACCGTGACCTCGCCGGCCGAACTGGGCCGCGTCATCGAGCGGGCGGCGGCCGACGGGCACACCCTGGTGGACGAGGAGCTGGAGGAGGGGCTGCGCTCGCTGGCGGTGCCGGTGCGGGACGGGCAGGGGCGCGTGGTGGCCGCGGTGAATGTGGCCCGGCACGCGGGGGACGGGACGCCGGAGGAGATGCGGGAGGCGTTGCTGCCGGCGTTGCGGGAAGCGGCCGCCCTGATCGGGGCGGACCTGCGGGCACTGGGCACGGCGGGCCGGGCGGCACCGCCGCTCTGACTCCGGCGCCCCCGCGGAGCCGTTCCCGCTTCGGGGACATCGGTCGCGATGGGCCGTCGCGAGGTTCGCGCCGAGGCGGCTCGGGCGCCGGACGGTGCCCATGTTCCGCTTACGAGAAGTGCGGGTTCGGGCTCACCACGCCCGCCTCGGCCGGCATGCACCGCACCCCCCGAGGTGCCTGCCGCGCCTTGCGGGTCGCCGGGCGGGGCGGGCGGCCGGAGCGGTCGGCGCGGCGGGGTCACGCCGACGTGGTGGCGGTGTGCTCCTCCCGGGAGGCGAGGACTGCGGGCATGCTGGCCTCGATGTGGCCGATGAAGGCCATGAGGTGGTCGGCCGTGGTCTCGCCCAGGGGCGTGAGGGAGTAGTTGACGCTCGGGGGCATCGCGGTGAGGACCTCGCGGCTGACGAAGCCGTCGCGCTCCAGGGCCTGGAGCGTCTGGGCGAGCATTTTCTCGCTGACCCCGTCGACGCGCCGGCGCAGGGCGTTGAAGCGCGCGGGCCCCTTGCGCAGGCCCGCGAGGACCAGGACGCCCCAGCGGCCCGTGAGGTGGTCCAGTACCTGACGGGAGGGGCAGTGCTTGGCGAAGACGTCGAACTCCGGCGCGGCCGCCCGGCGCTCGTCCTCGGTGGACAACTCGTTCATGAATGCCTCCTTCACGTTTACGTTACCTCGAACACAGTGCGGCGTAAAAGTTGGCACTAACTTTTAGTTAGCGTACGGTCGGTGGAGCCGCCGGGATGCCGCCCGGCCCGTCCCCCCGCACCCGAAGGAATCCGTCATGATCGTTGTCACCGGTGCCACCGGACAGTTCGGCCGCCAGGTCGTCGAGCACCTGCTCCGGCGCGGTGTGCCCGCCGACCGGATCGCCGCGGCGGTCCGCACCCCCGCCAAGGCGGCGGACCTCGCCGCCCAGGGCGTCGAAATCCGCCTCGCCGACTACGGGAAGCCCGAGACCCTCCTCACCGCGTTCGCCGGCGCCGACAAGCTCCTGCTCGTCTCCTCGACCGGCCCGGACGGCACCCGTATCACCCAGCACCGCGCGGCCGTCGACGCCGCGGCCAAGGCCGACGTCGGCCTGATCGCCTACACCTCGGTCACCGGAGCCCCCACCAACCCGCTGGGCCTGGCGCGAGTGCACCGCGACACCGAGCAGGCCATCGCCGACTCCGGCCTGCCCGCGGTGCTGCTGCGCAACGGCTGGTACACCGAGAACTACACCGCAGCCCTCCCCGACGCCGTCGCGCGCGGCGCCATCGCGGGCAGCGCGGGCCAGGGCCGGATCGCCTCCGCCACCCGCGCGGACTTCGCCGAAGCCGCCGCCGTGGTCCTCACCCGCGACGACCAGGCCGGAAAGGTCTACGACCTCACCGGTGACGCCGCCTGGTCGCTGCCGGAGTTGGCCGCCGAGAGCGCCGCGCAGTCCGGCAGGCCGGTCACCTACGCGGACCTGCCCGCCGAGCAGTACCGGCAGATCCTCGCCGGGGCCGGTCTGCCCGGCTTCGTCACCGACCTGCTCGTCGACGCCGACGTGCAGGTCTCCCACGGCGCACTGGCCGGCGTCACCGCCGACCTGAGCGGGCTCCTGGGGCGTCCGACCACACCGCTGACCACCGCCGTCACCCAGGCCCTCGCGGCCTGACACCCGCCGTACAGCACAGCACCCCCGCCTCCCGCACAGACGCAAGGAGCAGCAGGACCATGCGCGTAGAGATCTGGGGCGACATCGTCTGCCCCTGGTGCTACATCGGCACCGCCCGCTTCGAAAAAGCCCTGGCCGGCTTCGAACACCGCGACCGGGTCGAAGTCGTCCACCGCTCGTTCGAACTCGACCCCGGACACGACAAGGCGCACGTCGAACCGGTGCACAGAATGCTGGCCCGCAAGTTCGGCCCCCAGGGCCCCGGCATGGACCAGCAGGCCGCGAGAACAGCGGCCGGCGAAGGGCTCGCCTACCGCACCGACCGCCAGGTCGGCAGCACCCTGGACGCCCACCGCCTCCTGCACCTCGCCCAGGCGCACGGTCGCCGGCACCAATTGCTGGCCCTGATGTCCGAGACCAACTTCGCCCAGGCGCGGACCGTCTTCACCCCCGACGCCCTCCTCGGCCTGACCACCCGCGCCGGACTGGACCACAACGACGCACGCAGCGTTCTCGACGACCCCGACGCCTACCTCGACGCGGTACGCGCCGATGAGCGGGAAGCCGCCCGGCTCGGAGCCACCGGTGTCCCCTTCTTCGTCATCGACCGCCGTCTCACCCTCTCCGGAAGCCGGCCCGTCGAGGCATTCGCCCAGGCCCTGAGCACCGCGTGGTCCGAGCGCCCCCTCGCCCCGGACGCGTAACCGGGGCGCGCCCGGCGGGCACCGCGCGGGGACAGCGGGGCCTCGGGTCCTGAGCGGGAGCGACAAGGCCGTCGCCGGTCACCTCGGCCCCGTCGGTTCAGGTGCTCAGCGCCGACGGCCGTACCTGCACCTGCACGCGTACCTGCACCGATGTTTCCCAGGGCCGTGGCACAGCCGACGGGCTCAGCTGGATTCCCGGGGGATCGCGTGCGCCGCCATCAGGTCGTGGCGTTCCACCTCGGCGTCCGGGTCGCGGACCGACCGGTCGACCAGCTCCGCTATCTGCTGCCCCGTCGGCAGCTCGATGCGGACCGTGCTCAGCCGCGGCCGCAGCAGCCTGCCCAGCAGCAGGTCGTCGGCGCCGACCACCGCGCACTCCCCCGGTACGTCGATGCCCTCGTCCTGGAGCGCCCGCATCAGCAGCTGCGCGTACTCGTCGTTGTACGCGTAGACCGCGTCGAGGCCGAGTTCGCGCCAGCCCGCGGCGAGTTCCGCGGCGGACTCCTCGTCGTACGCCATCGTCAGCGGCTCGACCCGGGCGCCGGGCCCGGCGCCGGGGCCGGCGCCGCTGCCGTCCGCACCCGCGTCCGTCACCGCCTTGCGTACGCCCGCCAGGCGCGGCCGGGAGAACAGTTCCAGCCCCGGTTCGGCGGGGACGATCACGCCGATCGCACGCCGGCCCCGCTCCAGCAGGTGCGCGGCCGCCACACCGCCGACCGTGCGCTGGTCCATGACCAGGGCGTGCGCGCCCTCCACCCGCTGCGGGCCGAGCGTGATGACGGCCTTGGCGCCCGAGCGCTTGAGGATCCGCACACCGTGCGGGCCGAGCGCGGTCTCGCCCAGGGAAAGGACCGCCACGGGGCGCAGTTCCGCCCAGGCCCGGGCCGTCTCGTCGGCGCCCAGGCCCAGGCTGCCGTACTGCACGACCGTGTAGTCCAGCGCCCGCAGGGCCCACTGGACCTCGTTCAGGAACCGGCTGTAGAGGGGGCCGACGGGCACGTGCGCCGTCGGCAGCAGCACCATCCGGCTGTGCCCGGCCCGTAGGTTGCGGGCGGCCGCGTGCGGGACGTACCCCAGCTCCTCGGCGGCCTCGCGCACCCGTCGGCGGGTCGGCTCGCTGATCCGCACCGCCTCGGTGTTGTTCAGGACGTACGAGACCGTGGCGCGCGAGACCCCGGCCAGGCGCGCGACATCGGTGCTGGTCGGGACGGGATTGTCGGCGGACTGCTTCGGCGTCTGACTCATCGCGTCCGGCATCTTTCCAGATCGATGTGGAGCAAGGTCTGGCGGATGGCCCGAATCGAGTGCTACACCATGCTCACACGTGTCACTGACACGTGTCATCACCTTCATCCACCCACCTCTCTCGACACTCCTCATGGAGGGCAGCGTGGCTTCTTCCTGCCCCGGCGCCGGCACTGACGCCGGCACCGGCACGTCCCGGCCCGGCCCCACTCCCCCGCCCCGGCCGAGCCGCGGGCTGCTGCCCCTGCTCCTGGCCGGCAACACCGCCATGTACACGCTCTACATCGGTGTCGGCGGCGTACTCCTCGCCCTCCAGGTCGAGGACGCCGGCCCGGCGGACAAGGTGACCAACCTCGGCGTCGTCGCCGGCGTCGCCGCGATCTTCGCGACCGTCTTCAACCCGGTCGCCGGCGCTCTCTCGGACCGCTCGGGACGCCGGAACCCCTGGATACTCGGCGGCGGCCTGCTCGCCGTCCCCGCGATGTTCCTGCTCGGCAGCGTGCACACGGTCCTGATGATCACCATCGCCTGGTGTCTCGGCCAGGCCGTCATGAACGTCTACCAGGCCGCCCTCACCTCCGTCGTCCCCGACCGCGTCCCGGTGACCGCGCGCGGCAGGGCCTCCGCCGCCGTGGGTCTCGGCCTGCCCCTCGGCAGCACCCTCGGCGCGCTGATCGGCGCCGCGTTCTCGGACGACCACCGCACCGGCTACCTGGTCTTCGGCGCGCTCGTCGCCGCCTCGGCCGTGCTGTTCACCGCCTGCGCGCCGGAACAGCGGATGCCCGTCCGTCAGTCGCTGCCCGTACGGGAACAACTGGCCGCTTTCGCGGGGGCCCTGAAGTCGCACGACTTCCGCTGGGCCTTCGTCGGCCGCGCCCTGCTGGTCCTCGGTCACTTCGCGGTGAACGGCTTCCTCCTCTACATCGTCAAGGACCACACCGCCCTGCCCGCCGGGCTGGAGCCCGAGGACGCCGTGGCGGTCCTGATGCCGGTCGCCGGCGTGGCCATGATCGTTTCCACCGTCCTCGGCGGATACCTGTCGGACCGCTTCGACCGGCGCAAGCTGTTCGTGGGCGCTTCGGCGACACTGTCGGCCGTCGCCCTCGTCATCCCCGCCGTGTCGGCGAGCTGGGCGGCGATGCTCGCCTTCGCCACCGTCAACGGCCTCGCTTTCGGCTGCTACCTGGCCGTGGACACCGCGCTCGTGACCATGGTGCTGCCCAGGGCCGAGGACGCCGCCCGCGACATGGGCGTACTCAACATCGCCAACGCGGGACCGCAGATCGTCGCCCCGTTCATCGCCTCGATGATCGTCGGCGTCGGCGGGTACACCACCCTCTTCCTCGTCGCGGCGGCGCTCGCGGTGCTGGGCGCGCTCGCCGTACGCCCGATCCGCTCCGTGCGCTGACTCCTCGTCCCGTACCCGTACCACCGGAAAGGCATCACCGTGCGACTCCACACCCGGACCTGGGGCGAGGGCGACCGCCTCGCGCTTCTGGTCCACGGCATCATGGCCGACCACCGCACCTGGCGGCGGGTCGGTCCCGCTCTCGCCGAGAAGGGCTACCGGGTCGTCGCCGTCGACCTGCGCGGACACGGCGCCAGCGGACGCGGCGCGTACACACCGGAGATCTTCGCCGACGACCTGGCCGAGACCCTCCCGGCCGGCGCCGAACTGGCCGTCGGCCACTCCCTCGGCGGCCTCGCCCTGTCGCTCGCCGTGGACCGCCTGCGGCCGGGGCGTGCGGTCTTCTCCGACCCGGCGTGGCACCTCGCGACGGCGGACGAGGGGTTCGGTCCCGAGCTGTTCGCCCGGTTCAAGACGGCGCCCCGGGAGCGGATAGCGGCGATGAACCCCCGCTGGGAGGCGGCGGACATCGACATCGAGCTGGAGACCCTCCGGCTCTGGGACGAGGCGTCGGCGCTCGGCCTGGCCGCACGGTCCGGCGCCGACCTGCTGCCCGCCGCGCCCGTCGTGCCCTCGCTGGTGCAGCTCGCCGACCCGAGCTTCCTCATCGACGCGGCGAAGGCGGCTGTGCTCAGGGAGCGCGGTTTCGAGGTCCGTACGGTCCGGGGCGCGGGCCACACCATCCACCGGGACGACTTCGACGCGTTCATGGCGTCGCTGGACGGCTGGATCTGACAGGTGCGCGGGTACGGGCCGGACCGCTACCGCGGGAGCGGCACCGCGGGAGCGGCCCGGCCCGTGGGCACTGACATACGTATGCCGCCTCAGCCGTCCGCCAGCACCGGCCAGAGATCCGGGTCCTCGAAGTTCAGCGCCCACAAGGCGGTGTGGGTGATGCCGTACTCGCGCAGCACCGGCAGGTGTTCGGCGACGCCGCGCGCGTCCTGGTACCAGACCTCGCGCCGCTGCGAGCCGTCCGAGTAGCTGAAGTGCGGTGTCCGGGACTCCGGGTCGAGGGCGTAGGGCACGCCCTTCGCGCTGCGCAGCGTCTCCGCCTCCTTCCAGGTGACGTGCTCGGCCCGGGCCTTGCCGTCGGCGGGCCAGTCCCAGCCGTACGCGGGGAGCCCGACCTCGATCTTGCCGGCCGGGACCTCCGCGGTCGCGACGCGCAGGATCTCTTCGTACCACTGCGGGGTGGACAGCGGGCCCGGCTTGCCGCCCTTCCAGTGGTAGTCGTACGCCATGATGCGCATCCGGTCGGCCGCGCGGCCGATGGCGGCGTAGTCCCAGATCCGGCCGGTGGTCGCCGTCTTGGGCGACACGGTGATCACGCACTGCTTGTCCACCGCGTGCAGGCCCCGGCAGACGCCCTCGACCAGCTTCGCGTACCCCGCGCGCACCTGCTCGTAGGTGGCGTCACCGGTCGCGGCGATGGTCTCGTAGTCGAGGTCGAGTCCGTCGTAGTCGCGGCTCCCGGCGATTTCCAGAAGGGTGTCGATGTGGGTCGCGCGGTGCGTGGGACTGGTGAGGATCGAGCCCAGCTCACCGGGTTTCATCGTCTCCATCACGGTCGGCACGACCTTGACGCCGACGGCGTGCAGCCCGTCGACGACGCGCCGCTCCCCCGCGCCCGGATGGCCGTCGATCCGCCCGGCCGAGACGGCCTGGTACCAGAAGGGGCTGACGGTGTGCAGCTGCTCGGCGTGGGTCAGGGCATCGCGGTACGCCCCGTCCTGGTCCCAGTAGGGAAGCCAGGCGGAGACGGTACGGGGCGCGGCGGCGCGGCGCGGCTCGGGGTCCGGTCCGGCGGGGGCGGCGGGGGACTGCGCCGCCGTGCCCAGGAGCCCCGCCGCTACGAGGACGCTCAGGATTCGTGTGGCCATGGACCGAGCCTGTGGCCCGGCCGCCGGGTCCGCGCTGCGGACTGGGCCGTCCAGGTCCTGCCCCACCCGGGTGACGGCCCTACGGCTGGAGTTCGGCCCCGGTCACGGTCCCGGTTTCCCTCGTCCGCCCGGCGAAGACCGTGCGGAAGGCGCCTCGCGCGGACATCTCGCGCGTACCGTACGGTCCGGCACCCCGAGGACCACCTCGTCGAAGTGTCCGGAGAAACGGCCTTCCCCGGGAGGTGCGGGTGGAACGCGCCCGCCACGGCGGCGGGATCGTCCATGAGGACGCCGCAGCCCCAGGCGCCCAGCACCAGCCGCCGGTAACCGCACGCGGCGGCCGTCTCCAGGACCCGCCCGGCAGGGGACGCGAACGCGGCCGGGACGCGGTGCGCCCGACCGGGCTCGCGGCTGCGGATCACTCCCGCGCCGGGCGCGGGCGAGGTGAGGAACCCCACGGTGTACGGCGCGGCGAGCAGCGCCGCGGTCGTCGCGGAAGACCGGGACGCCGGGGATGGGGGTCTCCCCTGCTCGAACGGAGCTGAGGGCCTGGGGAAGAATGACCCGGCCGGTGCGGAACGGGCTGCGGCCGGCGCGGTGCCGGGCGTGGAACCCCGGGGCGCGCAGCGTCGCGTACCGCGCGGAGCCCCGGCCCAGCGCCTCCTCCTGCTCCTGGGCGCCGTTCAGGTAACCGCCGCCCGGACTGCGCGCGGAGGCGAAGTCGAGCACGGCGACCGGGCCGGGTGCCGCCCCGGTCGGCCTGCGCGCCGCCTCCGGGCTGCTCTCCCCCGTGGCCTCGGAGACCGTCTTACGGTCTTACGGTCCGTGTCCGGCGTGACGGGGACCGGCCGGGGGGCCGTACGTCCGGGTCCCCGCGCGGGCGGCGGCCGGCGCCTCGCCCCTCGGCACGTCCCGGCCGCCCGGGGCGGCGTAGCGGCCCGTCCGGACGATCTCTCCGGTGTTCCCCGCGATCTGGCGCAACCGCGCACTCACCGGCCGGATCGTCGGTGACCACCGCCCACCGGCGCAACGGGGTTTCCGCGCCCGCCGGGGCGCCCTTGTGCGAGGCGGCGTCTATGGCTTAGGTGGAGTGCGATGCCCGCCCCGGTCCGTCCGGGGCGGGCTCAGGCACGATCCCGGCAATCCCTCCAGTCGATAAGGGGAACAACCCATGCCCACGGGCGACTTCACGCAAGAAGGCCCTCCGGTCACCGAGGCCGGTGCCGAGGCGCTGCTGCGCGGCATCTGTTTCAAAACAGGTCCGCCGCGCACCGTCGGCGTCGAACTCGAATGGTTCGTCCACGAACTCCATCTCCCCGAACTCCCCGTCGAACCCGCCCGTCTCGAAGCGGCGACGACCGCTCTGCGGGCCCTGCCCCTGCTCTCGGCGCTCACCGTCGAGCCAGGCGGCCAGCTGGAACTCAGCTCACTCCCGGCCCCGTCCCTGACCGAGTGCGTCGACTCCGTCTCCGCCGATCTGGACGCCGTACGCGCCGTTCTGCGCTCCCGGGACCTCGGCCTCACCGGTATCGGTACGGACCCCTGGCACCCCCCGAAACGTCTTCTGCGCGAGCCCCGTTACGACGCGATGGAGACGTACTTCGACCGGGCGGGTCCCGCGGGCCGGGCCATGATGTGCTCGTCGGCCTCCGTCCAGGTCTGCCTGGACGCGGGGCACGAGGAGCCGGGCACGCTCGGCCACGGGCGGCGCTGGCGGCTCGCCCACCTCCTGGGCGCCGTACTGTCGGCGGCGTTCGCCAACTCGCCCTTCCACCACCGGCGCCGTACCGGCTGGCGGTCCACGCGTCAGGCCCTGTGGACGGAGATCGAGCCCGGCCGCTCCGCCGCTCCGCCCCTCGACGCGGAGCCGCGCGGCGCGTGGGCGGACCGCGCGCTGGACGCTCCCGTCATGTGCGTCAGGAGCGCGGACGACCGGCCGTGGGACGTGCCGGAAGGGATGTCCTTCCGCTCCTGGATACGTTCCGGGGTACCCCGGCCGCCGACCCGCGCGGACCTCGACTACCACCTGACCACGCTCTTTCCGCCGGTGCGGCCGCGCGGCCATCTCGAACTGCGCATGATCGACGCGCAGCCGGGCGAGGACGGCTGGATCGTTCCGCTCGCCGTGGCCATGGCGCTCTTCGACGACCCGGCGGCCTCGGAGATCGCGTACCGGACCGTCAAGCCCCTGGCGGAGACGGCCGGTTCGCTGCCCGCGCCGCACAACCCGCTGTGGATCAACGCCGCCCGGTACGGGCTGGCCGACGCCGAGCTGCGGGCGGCCGCCGAGGTCTGCTTCGACGCGGCGCTCGACGCGCTGCCCCGGCTCGGCGCGTCCACCGCCGTGCAGTGCGCCGTCGCCGCGTTCACCGAGCGGTACGTCGTGCACGGGCGGTGCCCCGCCGACGATCTGCTCGACCCCGCTCACGGGAAGGACATCCGCGCATGAGCAGCCCCATCGAGGCCACCGGCCACACCGCCGACCCGGAACCGCTGCGCGCCCGCGCCGTCGACGCGCTGCTCCGGGCACGTGAGCGCACCGCCGCGCTCACCGACTGCGTGGACGACGGCGAACTGACCGCCCAGCACTCCCCCTTGATGTCGCCGCTGGTCTGGGACCTGGCGCACATAGGCAACCAGGAGGAGCTGTGGCTGCTGCGGACGGTCGCGGGGCGCGACGCGCTGCGGCCCGGGATCGACTCGCTGTACGACGCCTTCGAGCACCCGCGCGCCGCGCGCCCCTCCCTGCCGCTGCTCGCCCCCGCCGAGGCCCGTGGGTACGCCGCGCAGGTGCGCGGCCGGGCCCTCGACGTACTGGAACGCAGTCCTCTGCGCGGCACCCCGCTGCTGGACGCGGCCTTCGCCTTCGGGATGGTCGCCCAGCACGAGCAGCAGCACGACGAGACCATGCTGATCACCCACCAGCTGCGGCGCGGCCCCGTCGCGCTCACCGCTCCCCCGCCGCCCCGCCCGGCGGCCGTGACGGCCGCCGGCACACCGGACGAGGTCCTCGTCCCCGGCGGCCCGTTCACCATGGGCACCTCCGCCGAACCGTGGGCGCTCGACAACGAGCGGCCCGCGCACCACCGTTTCGTCCCGGCCTTCTTCATCGACACGGTGCCGGTGAGCAACGGCGCGTACCTGCGCTTCATGGCGGACGGCGGGTACACCGACGAGCGCTGGTGGGCGGCCGAGGGCTGGGCGCAGATCCGCAAGCACGAGCTGCGCGCCCCGCTCTTCTGGCGCCGCGAGGGCGGCCAGTGGCTGCGCCGCCACTTCGGGGTGGTGGAGCCCGTACCGGAGGACGAGCCGGTGCTGCATGTGAGCTGGTACGAGGCCGACGCCTACGCGCGGTGGGCGGGGCGACGGCTGCCCTCGGAGGCCGAGTGGGAGAAGGCGGCCCGCCACGACCCGGCGTCGGGCCGCTCGCTGCGCTACCCGTGGGGCGACGCCGACCCCACCCCGGAGCGGGCCAATCTCGGCCAGCGCCATCTGCGGCCTGCTCCGGTGGGGGCGTACGCCGCCGGGGAGTCCCCGCTCGGCGTACGGCAGCTTATCGGCGACGTGTGGGAGTGGACGTCGAGCGACTTCCTTCCCTATCCCGGCTTCGCGGCCTTCCCGTACCGCGAGTACTCCGAGGTCTTCTTCGGCAGCGCGCACAAGGTGCTGCGCGGCGGCTCCTTCGCCGTCGACGCGGTGGCCTGCCGCGGCACGTTCCGCAACTGGGACCTGCCGGTGCGCCGTCAGATCTTCGCGGGGTTCCGTACGGCGCGGGACGCGCCGGACACCCGGGACGTACCGCTGGGCACGGTGATGTCCTGATGTGCCGTCACTTCGCCTGCCTCGGGCCCGAGGTGCCCCTCGGCGACCTTCTGGTGAAACCCGCGCACGGCCTGTACCGCCAGGCGTGGGCGCCCCGCCTCCAGCGGTACGGGACCGTCAACGCGGACGGGTTCGGGGTCGGCTGGTACGCCGAGGGCGACCCGGTGCCGGCCCGCTACCGGCGCTCGGGGCCGATGTGGGCCGACGCCTCCTTCGCCGACCTGGCCCGCGTCGTGCGCTCCGGGGCCGTGCTCGCGGCGGTCCGCGACGCCACGGAGGCGGGCGCGGACGGGGAGGCGGCGGCGGCTCCGTTCGCCGCCGGGTCCTGGCTGTTCAGCCACAACGGCGCGCTCAAGGGCTGGCCCCGGTCGGCGGCGACGCTCGCCGGCGCGCTGCCCGCGGCCGAACTGCTCGCCCTGGAGGCACGGTGCGACTCGGCGCTGGTCTGGGCGCTCGTACTGCACCGGCTGCATGACGGTGACGAACTGGGGCAGGCGCTGGCGGACACCGTCCTGGAGCTGGCGGAGGCCGCCCCCGGATCCCGGCTCAACCTGCTCCTCACGGACGGCGAGGCGGTCGCCGCGACCGCCTGGGGCGACACCCTCTGGTACTACGCGGAGCCGGGCCGCCGCACGGTCGTGGCCTCCGAGCCGTACGACGACGATCCGCACTGGCGCGAGGTCCCGGACCGCACCCTCCTCGCCGCCACCCGCACCGATGTCCTGCTGACCCCGCTCAAGGAGCCCACTGCGTGAGCCCGTTCCTGCTGACCCGCACCCTGCCCGAGGACGCGACGGACGCCGATCTGCGCGCCGACGTGCTGCACGGACTGACCCGCACGACCAAGGTGCTGCCGCCGAAGTGGTTCTACGACGCGCGCGGCAGCGAGCTGTTCGAGGAGATCACCCGGCTCCCCGAGTACTATCCGACGCGCGCGGAGCGGGAGATCCTGATCGCCCGCTCCCCCGAGATCGCGGCCGCCACGCGGGCCCGCACGCTGGTGGAGCTGGGCTCGGGCTCCTCGGAGAAGACCCGCCACCTGCTGGACGCGCTCCTGCCCGGGCTGCACAGTTACGTCCCGGTCGACGTCAGCGAGAGCGCGCTGACCGCCGCCGCGACGGCGCTCCTCGACGAGCGGCCCGCCCTGTCCGTACACGCGCTGATCGCGGACTTCACGCGCGGGCTCGCCCTGCCCGGGACGCCGGGTCCGCGCCTGGTCGCCTTCCTGGGCGGCACGATCGGCAATCTCCTGCCCGACGAGCGCGCGGTGTTCCTCAAGTCGGCGCGGTCGCTGCTGGCCCCCGGGGACGCGCTGCTGCTCGGCACGGACCTGGTGAAGGACGAGGCGACGCTCGTCGCGGCGTACGACGACGCGCAGGGCGTCACCGCCGCGTTCAACAAGAACGTCCTGTCGGTCATCGGCCGGGAGCTGGACGCTGACTTCGACCCGGACGACTTCGACCATGTCGTGGTGTGGGACCGCGGGCACGAGTGGATCGAGATGCGGCTGCGGGCGCGGACCGCGCTGACGGTGAAGATCCGTGAGCTGGGCCTCGCGGTGTCGTTCGAGGAGGGCGAGGAGATCCGCACCGAGATCTCGGCGAAGTTCCGGCGGGAGAGGGTACGCCGGGAACTCGCCGGGGCGGGTCTGGAGCTGCGGGAGTGGTGGACCGACGAGGCGGAGCGTTTTGCGCTGTCGCTGGCGATGGCGGTGTAGCGGAGCGCCGGCGCCTGCGGCGGGCGGATCCCGGGCCCTGGAGGGGCTGGATGGGTACCGCAACCCACTCCGGCCCCTCCGGCGGTTGAGAAGCGGGGCCCGGGGCCCCCACGCGGCGGAGCCGCGAAGTGCCACAGCCGGGAAGGGGGGTGTGGGGGCAGCCCCGCAGGGCACCCGCACCGTGCCAGAAGCCGAACATGCGCCCCGGCGACTGCTGGGGCACGGTGGGAGAAGCGCGCGCCGGGACGCCCCCGCGCCGCCAGGAGCAGAGAAGGAGCCCCCATGTCCGACCACACGTACCGCGTCACCGAGATCGTCGGCACCTCGACGGAGGGCCTGGACCAGGCGATCCGCAACGGCATCGACCGCGCCTCGCAGACCCTGCGCGGCCTCGACTGGTTCGAGATGACACAGGTGCGTGGCCACATCGTCGACGGCCGGATCGAGCACTACCAGGTGGGCCTCAAGGTCGGCTTCCGTCTCGAAGACACGGCGTGACCCACGGGCGGGACCACGCAGGCGTGACCCCGTAGGCGGGAGTACGCGGCCGGGAAGGCGTGGGCGGGAGCGCGTCAGGTACGGCCCTCGCGCTCCTGCGCGTCCTTGAGCGCCGCCGACGTGGCCGCCCAGCGGGCGCGTACGACCCTGAACCCGGCCTGCTCCGCCGCGACGCAGACCAGCTCGTCGTCGTCCACGAGCATCCGGATCTCCCGCCCCTGCGCCGCCAGCCGCTTCAGGATCTCCAGCTTGGTGTGGCGGGCGGGCCGCCGGTCGTCGTCCCGGCGCATCCAGATCCGCCCCTCGGGCAGGTCCTGCGCGGCGAGCCAGGCGAGCGTGTCGCGCCGGCACCGCTCGGGGCGGCCGGTGAGGTAGGCGACCTCGCACTCCCGCGCGCTGTCCAGCACCCTCCGCACCCCCTCGGGCAGCGGAGGGTCGTGGGGCGCCGCGCCGAAGAAGGCGTTCCAGTCCCGCGGCTTGCGCTCCAGGAAGTGCTGGCGGTGCGCCGTGTCGGCGAGCGTCCCGTCCAGGTCGAATACGGCCAGTGGCCTGCTGCTGTGCGTCATCGAGGCACCTTAGGGCGTACCCGGCGGATCTTTCCGCGCCGACCGGGAATCCCCGCGCGGGACAGGCGTTGAAGTGAGGGTGAGCTCAGCGATCGCGCAGACCCGGTTCTCCGTACTCGACCGTTCCCGTACGCGCGAGGCGCACGGCGCACCGCAGGCGCTGCGGGACACGGTGGACCTCGCCCGGCGGATCGAGGCGCTGGGCTACCACCGCTTCTGGGTGTCGGAGCACCACAGCGTGCCCGGCGTGGCCGGTTCCGCGCCGACCGTGCTCGCCGCCGCCGTCGCCGCCGCGACGTCCACCGTCCGGGTGGGCACGGGCGGCGTGATGCTGCCGAACCATCAGCCCCTGGTCGTCGCGGAACAGTTCGGCGTGCTGGAGTCGCTCTTCCCCGGCCGGATCGACATGGGCCTCGGCCGCTCCGTCGGCTTCACCGACGGGATACGCAGGGCGCTGGGCCGGGACAAGAAGGACGCCGGGGATTTCGCCGTCCGGCTGGACGAGTTGCTGGGTTACTTCACCGGCGACCAGAGCGCGCACCCGCAGGTCCACGCCCATCCCGCGGAGGGGCTGCGGATCCCCGCGTTCGTCCTGGCCACGGGCGCCGGAGCGCAGGTCGCGGCGGCGGCCGGACTGCCGCTGGTGATCGCTGCGGCGCGCGGCGAGGACGAGATGCTGCGCGCGATCGACGGCTACCGGGAGGCGTTCCGGCCCTCCCCGTGGGGCGAGCGGCCGTACGTCGTGCTGTCGGGCACGGTGGCCGTGGCCGCGACCTCCGAGGAGGCCGCCCGGATGCTGGTGCCGGAGGCCTGGGCATCGGCGTACTCCCGCACCCACGGGGTGTTCCCGCCGCTCGCGCCCGCCGACGGGATCCTGGCCCGCCCGAT
The DNA here is from genome assembly GCF_053591455.1 of Streptomyces sp. NPDC003016. NCBI lineage: Bacteria > Bacillati > Actinomycetota > Actinomycetes > Kitasatosporales > Streptomycetaceae > Streptomyces > Streptomyces sp. NPDC003016. The sequence goes on along the minus strand of NZ_JBSFTV010000017.1, from coordinate 97,466 downwards.
GAGCGGCCGCGAGCGGGAGCTCTTCGACGACGCCCGGCGCGGGCACATCCACGGGACGGAGGACGAGGTCGCGGACGCCCTGGAGAAGGTGCTCGGCCGCAGCGGTGCGGACGAGTACCTGGTCGCGACGAGTACGTACGACCGCGGGGCGCTGCTCGACTCGTACCGGCGGCTGGCCCGCCTGGTGGGGCCGGCCGGCGCGGACGCCGCCTAGAATCGAACCGTTTGTCGCGACACTCCCCGCCTACCCGCATACCCGTATCCCCCCATACCCACGTCCCCGCGTCCCCACGTACGGAGTCCCCGGATGCACAGTGCCCACGACCCGTACGTGCGCGTGCGCGGCGCCGACGAACACAATCTCCGGCACGTCGACGTCGACATCCCCCGTGACGCGCTCGTCGTCTTCACCGGCGTCTCGGGTTCCGGGAAGTCCTCACTCGCCTTCGGGACGGTCTACGCCGAGGCCCAGCGCCGCTACTTCGAGTCGGTCGCGCCGTACGCCCGCCGCCTGATCCACCAGGTCGGGGCGCCCAAGGTCGGCGAGATCAGTGGCCTGCCGCCCGCGGTGTCGCTGGAACAGCGCAGGTCGGCGCCGACCTCGCGGTCCTCGGTCGGGACGGTCACCACCCTCTCCAACTCGCTGCGGATGCTGTTCTCACGCGCGGGCACGTACCCGCCCGGCGCCCCGCGCCTCGACTCCGACGCGTTCTCGCCGAACACGGCGGCCGGCGCGTGCCCCGAATGCCACGGTCTCGGCCGCGTCCACCGCACCAGCGAGGAACTGCTCGTACCGGACCCGTCGCTCTCCGTCCGGGAAGGCGCGATCGCGGCCTGGCCGGGCGCCTGGCAGGGCAAGAACCTGCGCGACGTGCTGGACGCGCTCGGGTACGACGTGGACCGGCCCTGGCGCGAGCTGGGGCAGCGGGACCGGGACTGGATCCTGTTCACCGACGAGCAGCCGGTCGTCACCGTGCACCCGGTGCGCGACGCCGGCCGCATCCAGCGCCCGTACCAGGGCACGTACATGAGCGCCCGGCGCTACGTCATGCACACCTTCGCCGACTCCAGGAGCCAGACCCTGCGGGCGAGGGCCGAGCGCTTCCTGACCGCCGAGCCGTGTCCGGTGTGCGGCGGCAGCAGGCTGCGCCCCGAGGCGCTCGCGGTCACGTTCGGCGGCCGGACGATCGCCGAGCTGGCCGGGCTGCCGCTGTCGGCGCTCGCACGCGTGCTGGGCTCGGCGACGCCGGCGCCGGACGGATCGGACGGATCGGACGGATCGGACGGGAAGGAGACGGCGCGCGTCCTGACGGGTGACCTGCTGGCGCGGATCGCGGTCGTCACCGAGCTGGGGCTCGGCTGTCTGAGCCTCGACCGTACGACGCCCACGCTCTCCTCCGGCGAGCTCCAGCGCCTGCGCCTGGCGACACAGCTGCGCTCGGGGCTCTTCGGCGTCGTGTACGTCCTGGACGAGCCGTCGGCCGGGCTGCACCCGGCCGACACCGAGGCCCTGCTGGTCGTCCTCGGCCGGCTGAAGGCGGCGGGCAACTCGGTCTTCGTCGTGGAACACCACCTGGACGTGGTACGCAGCGCGGACTGGCTCGTCGACGTCGGTCCGCACGCGGGCGAGCACGGCGGCCGGGTGCTGCACAGCGGGCCGCCCGCCGGACTGGCCGAGGTCGCCGAATCGGCGACCCGCCGTTTCCTCTTCGACCGCGAGCCCGCCGCGCCGCGCGAGGTCCGCACGCCGTCGGGCCTGCTGCGGCTGAACGGTGTCGAGCGGCACAATGTGCGCGGCGTGGACGCCGCATTCCCGCTCGGGGTCTTCACCGCCGTGACGGGTGTGTCGGGTTCCGGGAAGTCGACCCTGGTCGGGCAGGTGCTCGCGGGCGTCCTGGCGGACCGTACCCGCACGGCGGCGGGGGCGGTGACGGGCTGCGCCTCGGCCGAAGGACTGGAGGCCGTGGACCGGCTGGTCCAGGTCGACCAGCGCCCGATCGGCCGTACGCCCCGGTCCAACCTGGCGACGTACACCGGACTCTTCGACGTCGTACGCAAGCTCTTCACCGGCACGCAGGAGGCGCGGGCGCGCGGGTACAAGGCGGGGCGGTTCTCCTTCAACGTGGCCGGCGGGCGGTGCGAGACGTGCCAGGGCGAGGGGTTCGTCCCGGTGGAGCTGCTCTTCCTGCCGAGTACGTACGCCCCGTGCCCGGACTGCCACGGCGCGCGCTACAACCCGGAGACCCTGGAGGTCACGTTCCAGGGGCTCAGCATCGCCGGGGTGCTCGACCTGACCGTCGAGGCGGCGGCCGGGTTCTTCGCGGACACCCCCGCCGCCGTGCGCAGCCTCCGGGCGCTCCTCGCCGTCGGGCTCGGCTATCTGCGGCTCGGGCAGCCCGCGACGGAGCTTTCGGGGGGTGAGGCACAGCGCATCAAACTGGCGAGCGAACTCCAGCGCACCCGCCGGGGCCACACCGTGTACCTCCTCGACGAGCCGACGACCGGGCTGCATCCGGCCGATGTCGAGGTGCTGATGCGGCAGTTGCACGGCCTGGTGGACCAGGGCCACACGGTGGTCGTGGTCGAGCACGACATGGCGGTGGTGGCGGGCGCCGACTGGGTGATCGACCTGGGACCCGGCGGCGGTGACGAGGGCGGCCGGATCGTCGCGGCGGGACCGCCCGCCGAGGTGGCAAAGGCACCGGACAGCCGTACGGCGCCGTACTTGGCCCGGGAGCTGCGGCCGGCGGCCTGAACGCCGGCCAGCGGCCCCGGGCGCGGCTGGTGCGGCGCAGTCCGGTCGGCTCGGCCACGGACCCCAGCCGGCGGGCGGTGGTCTCGTCGCCGACGACCGGGCGGGCCGCGGTCCCGGCCGCCGCCGGCCGGGGGATCCGCTCGCGACGGGCAACGGTGACCCGGAGGCCGGCGGCGACGGCGCCGGGTCGCCGGACTTGGCCGGACACGTACCCGGCTTGCAGTACAGCAGCTTGACCTTCATGTGTCCGGCTCGATCGCCCGGAAGGTGAAGGGCTGTGTTCCGCCGCCTCCGCCGACGTTCCCGCCGTCGTCCTCGTACTCCTGGTCCTGGCCCTGGAGCCGGACGACGTCACGGTCGGGGCGTGGGCCGGCCGCATACCAGTTCTCGCCCATGGAGGGACTGGCCGGCAGGGACAGCGTGAACTCGTCGCCCGCGTCCACCTCGAGGATCCTCCCGTCGGCCTGGCAGGTCTCGGGGCCGAAGATCCCGCAGCCGGCCAGGGCCAAGGCGGACAGCGGCGGGCCAAGGGCGGCTGCGAGTCGATTGCGCATGAAGGAGTTCCCCACTCGCAGCCGAGGGTGACATGCCCACCACCACCGAACCGTCGGGTCAGCGGCGCGACGCCTTCCTGGTCGCCCGCAGCCACTCCTTGTTCATCGCCGCGATGGACGGCAGCGGGATGCCCTTCGGGCAGGCGGTGGCGCACTCGCCGGCCAGGGTGCAGCCGCCGAAACCCTCCTCGTCCATGGCCGAGACCATGTCGAGGACCCGGGTCTCGCGTTCGGGTGCCCCCTGCGGGAGCACGTTCAGGTGGTTGACCTTGGCCGAGGTGAAGAGCATCGCCGAACCGTTCGGGCAGGCCGCGACGCACGCGCCGCAGCCGATGCACTCGGCGTGCTCGAACGCGAAGTCGGCGTCGGCCTTGGGCACGGGTGTGGCGTGCGCCTCGGGGGCGGCGCCGGTCGGGACGCTGATGTAGCCGCCCGCGCCGATGATCCGGTCGAACGCCGACCGGTCCACCACCAGGTCCTTGACCACCGGGAAGGCGCCCGCCCGCCACGGCTCGACGTCGACGGTGTCGCCGTCCTCGAAGTGCCGCATGTGCAGCTGGCAGGTGGTGGTGCGCTCCGGTCCGTGCGCGTCGCCGTTGATGACGACTCCGCACGCCCCGCAGATGCCCTCGCGGCAGTCGTGGTCGAAGGCGACCGGCTCGTCGCCGCTCAGGATCAGCTTCTCGTTGAGCGTGTCGAGCATCTCCAGGAACGACATGTCCTCGGAGATGTCGTCGATGTCGTACGTGACCATGGCGCCGGGTTCCTCGGCATTGCGCTGGCGCCAGACGCGCAGGGTGAGCCTCATGCGTAACTCCGCTGGGTGGGGTGGACGTAGGCGAATTCGAGGGCTTCCTTGTGCAGGACGGGAGCCCGGCCCGTACCGGCGAATTCCCAGGCGGCGGCGTACGAGAACTCCTCGTCCCTGCGGGCCGCCTCGCCGCCCTCGGTCTGGCTCTCCTCGCGGAAGTGGCCGCCGCAGGACTCGGTGCGGTGCAGCGCGTCGAGGCAGAGCAGCTCGGCCAGTTCCAGGTAGTCGACGACGCGGTTGGCCTTCTCCAGCGACTGGTTGAGCTCCTCGCCCGTACCCGGCACCTTGATCCGGCGCCAGAACTCCTCGCGGATCTCCGGGATGCGGCCGAGCGCTTTGCGCAGGCCCTCCTCGGTGCGGGCCATGCCGCAGTGCTCCCACAGGAGTTCGCCGATCTCCCGGTGGAAGGAGTCGGGGGTGCGGTCGCCGTCGGCGGCGAGCAGCCGCTCCAGGCGGTCGCTGGTCTCCGCGACCACGCGGACCGCCTCCGGGTGGCTCGCGTCGATGTCGTCGTGGTGGGGGTTGCGGGCCAGGTAGTCGTTGATGGTGGACGGCAGGACGAAGTAGCCGTCGGCCAGGCCCTGCATGAGGGCGGACGCGCCGAGGCGGTTGGCGCCGTGGTCGGAGAAGTTGGCCTCGCCGATGGCGAAGAGGCCGGGGACGGTGGTCTGGAGGTCGTAGTCGACCCACAGGCCGCCCATCGTGTAGTGGATCGCCGGGTAGATGCGCATGGGGACCTCGTACGGGTTCTCCGCCGTGATCCGCTCGTACATCTCGAAGAGGTTGCCGTACTTCTCCTCGACGGCCCCCCGGCCCAGGCGCCGGATCGCGTCGGTGAAGTCGAGGTAGACGCCCTGCCCGCCGGGGCCGACGCCGCGCCCCTCGTCGCAGACGTTCTTGGCGGCGCGCGAGGCGATGTCGCGCGGCACGAGGTTGCCGAAGGAGGGGTAGGCGCGCTCCAGGTAGTAGTCGCGCTCGTCCTCGGGGATGTCGGCCGGCGGGCGGGTGTCGCCCTGGGCCCTGGGGACCCAGATGCGGCCGTCGTTGCGCAGCGACTCGCTCATCAGGGTGAGCTTGGACTGGTGGTCGCCGGAGCGCGGGATGCAGGTGGGGTGGATCTGGGTGAAGCAGGGGTTGGCGAAGTACGCGCCGCGCCGGTGTGCGCGCCAGATCGCCGTGGCGTTGGAGTTCTTGGCGTTGGTGGAGAGGTAGAAGACGTTGCCGTAGCCGCCGCTCGCGAGCACCACGGCGTCCGCGAAGTACGTGTCGATCCGGCCGGTGATCAGGTCGCGCGCGACGATGCCGCGAGCCCGCCCGTCGACGACGATCAGATCCAGCATCTCGGTACGCGCGTGCATCTCGACGTTGCCTGCGGCGATCTGCCGGGACAGCGCCTGGTAGGCCCCGAGCAGGAGCTGCTGTCCGGTCTGGCCCCGGGCGTAGAAGGTCCTCGACACCTGTACGCCGCCGAAGGAGCGGGTGTCGAGCAGGCCGCCGTACTCGCGGGCGAAGGGCACGCCCTGCGCGACGCACTGGTCGATGATCTCGACGGAGATCTGCGCGAGCCGGTGGACGTTGGACTCGCGGGCGCGGAAGTCGCCGCCCTTGACGGTGTCGTAGAAGAGGCGGTGGACGGAGTCGCCGTCGTTGCGGTAGTTCTTGGCGGCGTTGATGCCGCCCTGCGCGGCGATGGAGTGGGCGCGGCGCGGCGAGTCCTGGTAGCAGAACTGGACGACGTGGTAGCCCTGTTCGGCGAGCGTGGCGCCTGCCGCGCCGCCCGCCAGGCCCGTGCCGACCACGATGACGGTGTGCTTGCGGCGGTTGGCCGGGTTGACCAGTCTGGCCTCGAAGCGGCGGGTGTCCCAGCGCTCGGCGACCGGGCCGGAGGGGGCCTTGGTGTCGGCGACCGGCGCACCGGTCGTGTAGGCCGTGTAGTCGGCGGAGTCGGCGTATTCCCTGTGTTCGCTCATGTCAGCCCACCACTCCAGTCATGACGGCGACCGGCACGGAGACGAATCCGGCGGTCAGCACCAGTGCGAGGCCGTTGGCCACGGTCTTGAGAATGCGGTCACGCCGTGCGTTGCCCACGCCCAGCGTCTGCGCGGCGCTCCAGAAGCCGTGCCGGACGTGCAGCCCGACGGCGAGCATCGCCACGAGGTAGATGACGTTGCCGTACCAGGTGGAGAAGGTCGCGACGACGTTCTCGTACGGGCGCCCGGCCTGGGCGTTCTCGTTCACCGTGAGCGTCGTCAGGTCCAGCAGGTGCCACACGATGAACAGCGCGAGGATGATCCCGCCCCACCGCATGGTGCGCGTCGCGTAGCTCGCCCGCCGCCGCTTGTGCACGTACTTGCTCGGCCGCGCCGCGATGTCGCGCCTGCTGAGCTGGTACGCCGCGACGCCGTGCAGCACCACCGCCGCGAGCAGCACCACGCGCACGACCCACAGCGCCCACTCGTGGTGCAGGAGGGGTTCACCCATGGTCCGCAGCCAGTGCGCGTAGGCGTTGAACTCGCCGGACCCGAAGAAGATCTTGAGGTTGCCGAGCATGTGGGCGACCAGGTACATGAGCATGATCAGGCCGCTCACGGCCATCACCGTCTTCTTGCCGACGGTCGATCCCCAGAAGGAGCGCGTGAGGGACGGTTGCCGTTCCGTCCGCGTAGCCAGTGCCATGCCGCCGACGCTACGGCCCGGAGGCATCAGAGGTCCAAGACATGGTTCGGCTCATGTCCATAGGCTTGGCCTATCGCGGCTAGGGTGGCGCCATGCAGTTCCAGCAGCTCCTCTACTTCGTGGCCGTCGCCGAGACCCTGCACTTCACGCACGCCGCCGAGCAGGTCCACGTCTCCCAGCCGTCCCTCTCCCAGCAGATCCGCGCGCTGGAGAAGGAGCTGGGCGCCGACCTCTTCACCCGCGCCCGCGGCAACATCGCCCTCACCGACGCCGGCGAGACCCTGCTGCCGCTGGCCCGGCGCATCCTCGCCGACGCCGACACCGCCCGCCACGAGGTCCAGGAGCTGGCCCAGCTGCGGCGCGGCAGGGTGCGGCTCGGCGCGACGCCGAGCCTGTGCACGGGGCTGCTCCCCGACGTCCTGCGCACCTTCCACGACCTGCATCCCGGCATCCGGCTGCTGATCGAGGAGAGCGGCTCGCACGATCTCGTACGGGAGCTGGCGCGCGGCGCCCTCGACCTCGCCCTGGTCGTGCTGCCGCTGCCGACGCCGTCCCCCGCCCTGACCACCGTCGAGCTGCTGCACGAGGATCTGGTCGTGGTCTCCGCCGCTTCACTGCCCCGTCCCGGGAAAGGCGGCAGGCCCGTACGCGTCGCGGATCTGGAGGGCGAGCCGATGGTGATGTTCCGGCACGGCTACGACCTGCGCGAGCTGACCGTCACCGCCTGCCGGGCCGAGGGCTTCGAGCCGTCGTTCACGGTGGAGGGCGGCGAGATGGACGCCGTGCTCGGCTTCGTACGGGCCGGGCTCGGGCTCGCGGTCGTGCCCCGCATGGTGGCCGCGCGAGCGGGGCGCGACCTGCGGGTCACGCCCCTCGCCCGGCCCGGCCTGAGCCGTACGATCGCCCTCGCGCACCGCAGCGACGTGGCCCCGCCGCGCGCGGCCCGCGAGCTGCAGAGCGTACTCCTCGCCTCCCGCGTCCGTCAGACGGCGTCGGCCAGCAGCAAGGTGTGAATGCGGTCGGGCGCGCCGGGCCTGGCGTAGTACCAGCCCTGCGCCGTGTCGCAGCCCAGCTCGCGCAGTTGCGCGGCCTGGGCGCCCGTCTCCACGCCCTCCACCGTCACGTCCAGGTCCAGGCTGTGCGCCAGGGAGACGATGCCCTCGACGATCTTGAGGTCGACGGCGTCCGCCGGGCGCTGCTGCATGGACCGGGTGAAGGAGCGGTCCAGCTTGAGCACGCTCACCGGCAGCCTGCGCAGATTGGCGAGGTTGGAGTAGCCGGTGCCGAAGTCGTCGAGCGCGATGTCCACGCCCATCTCGGCGAGCCGGCGCAGCGGCTTGAGCAGGTCGTCGTCGGCGCCGATCAGCGCCGACTCGGTGACCTCCAGGCACAGCGCGTTCGGCTCCAGGCCCGCCCGCTCCAGGACGTCCACCGTGTCGGAGACCAGACCGGGGTGGTGCAGCTGCATCGGCGAGAGGTTCACGTTGATGCGCAGCGGCCCGCCGTCGGAGTGCCGCTCCTGCCAGAACCTGGCCTGGCGTACGGACTCTTCGAGCACCCAGCGGCCGAGCGGCACGATCAGCCCGGTGTGCTCGGCGAGCGGGATGAACCGGTCGGGACCGAGGACGCCGTGCTGCGGGTGGCACCAGCGCACCAGCGCCTCCGCGCCGTGCACACTGCCGTCGCCGAGATGCACCAGCGGCTGGTACTCGATGAAGAACTCGCCCCGCTCCAGTGCGGCGGGCAGGGCGTTGGTGAGTCCGTGCCGGGTGATGGCGCGGGCGTCCGCCTCCGCGTCGGCCGTCTCGAAGCGGTTGCCGCCCGCCGACTTGGCGCGGTACATGGTGATGTCGGCGCTGCGCAGCACCTCGGCGGGGCCGCGTTCGCCCGCCGGGCCTTCGACGATGCCGATGCTGCCCCGTACGGTCAGGTCACGGCCCTCGATGCGGATCGGGGCCGACAGCGCGGTCAGGATGCGGGCGGCGAGCTCGTCCACCTCCCGGCGGGTGTCGGGACCCGTGGTCAGTGCCACGAACTCGTCGCCGCCGAGCCTGGCCACCATCTCGCCGGGCGCCGTCGCACAGCTCTGCAGCCGGTCGGCGACCTCCACGAGGAGCCGGTCGCCCGCCGAGTGGCCGAGGCTGTCGTTGACCGCCTTGAAGCCGTCGAGATCGAGGTAGCACAGGCCGAAGCGCATGCCGTCGCCCGCGGACAGCGCCTTCTCCAGGCGTTCGAAGAACAGCGTGCGGTTGGGCAGTCCCGTCAGCGCGTCGTGGGTGGCCTCGTAGCGGAGCCGCAGATTGAGCAGCCGCCGCTCGGTGGTGTCCTCCATGAGCGCCAGCTGGTACTGCGGCTTCCCGTCGGCGTCGCGCAGCAACGAGACCGTCAGGTTGGTCCACAGGACCGTGCCGTCGGTGCGGTAGTACGGCTTCTCGACGCGGTAGTTCTCGCGCTCGCCGCGCACCAGTTCGCCGTACAGCTTCCACACATGGGGCGTGTCCTCGGGGTGGACCCACTCGCTCACCTTCCTGCCCCGCACGGCGTGACCGAGCCCGCCGAACATCCGCATGAGCGCGTCGTTGACCTCCAGGATGTTGCCGTCGAGGTCGGCGATGCCGATGCCGATCGCCGCGCCTTCGAAGACCGCGCGCAAGCGGGTCTCGGTGGCGTGCAGTGCCTTCTGCGCCTCGGTGCTCGCCAGCAGCGACGACCGCGCCAGGGCCTCCTGCTCGGCGAGGGTGCGCTCACGGAGGGCCTGCGCGAAGCCGGCGGCGACGGCGTGCTGGAGCCGGGCGCAGCGGGCCCGCTGTTCCTCGGTCTCGGCGGGCGAGTCGTCCTCCCCGGCGCAGTACAGCACCAGGTAGGAGTCGACGACTCCGAGGGTACGGACGAGGGCGTCCGGATCGGTGCAGTGCGCGGCGACCAGGGCGGCGCCGACCTCGTGCGCGGGCGTGGTGTCGAAGGGCCGCCGGCGCAGAGCCGCGCTCAGCTTCCGGGCGAGCGGCAGCAGGTGCCGTTCGACCTCGGGGCGGGTCATGGAGGTGGCGGTGACGGGGAAGACGGCCCGGCTCCAGATCGTCGCGAACCGCTCCAGCCTGTCGTCGAGTGTGTCGTCGAGTCTGTCGCCGGGTCCGTCGTCGGGACTGCCCGCCGCTCCCTGCCCGGCGGCCGGTCCGGACCCGGGCCCCGGTGCCTGCGCTGGCCCGCTCACTGCTTGCGACCCACCCCTGCATAGCCCGAGTAGGCGTACGGATCCTCCTGCGCGGCCGGGGTCTCGGGCCGCCAGTCCGGCATCGGGACAAGTCCCGGCTCGACCGTCGCGTACCCCTCGAAGAAGCGTGCGATCTCTTCGCGCGAGCGCATGACCAGCGGGTTCTTGATGTTCTTGTAGACCCCGACCGTGCCGCCCGCCTGCTCCTCGGGGACCGGGATCCCCTCGTAGGAGGCATGGGTCAGGATCATGACGCTTCCCGGCGCGAGGGCGTCGCGCAGGGTGGCGACGGCGGCCCGGGGATCGTCGGCGTCCTCGACGAAGTGGAGTACGGCGACGAGCAGCAGCGCCACCGGCCGTTCCAGGTCGATGAGTTCGCCGACCACGGGGTCGTTCAGGATCTCCTGCGGCTTGCGCAGGTCCGCCGCGGCTATGCCGGCCCGGTCGTTGCCCGCGAGCACGGCCCGGCTGTGCGCGACGGCGACCGGGTCGTGGTCGACGTAGGCCACGCGGGCCTCGGGGTCGGCGGCCTGGGCGACCTCGTGGACATTGCCGAAGGTCGGTATGCCGGATCCGATGTCGAGGAACTGGGTGATGCCCTCGCCGATCGCGAAGCGCACCGCGCGGCGCATGAACGCCCGGTTCGCCTGCATGACCTTCGGGAGGCCCGGCATGAACTCCATGGCCTTGCGGGCCGCTTCCCTGTCGACCTCGAAATTGTGCGAACCGCCCAGGTAGAAGTCGTAGATCCGGGACACGCTCGGCACCGAGAGGTCGATGCCCTGGGGTGCCCAGGCGGGTCGCTCCATCAATGTCTCCAACTCATCGCCACGGGACGTCCGGTCATGACCAAGACCGGTGTTCGAGCCGAGGCTACTGATCGGCAGGCATCAGAGCGAGCAAAAACGGAAATTGACGGTCCGTTCTGGGTCACACCCCACAGGCATGGGCGACACGTACGACCGGCCCGCCCTGCCGCACGGAGCGGAGGAACGGGCCGGCCCGGCCGGGCACCACGGCGTGGGAACGCTGCCGGAACTACGCGGGCGCACCGGCCAGCTTGCCCACGGGCGAGACCGCGTACCACGTGCCGCCGACCCCCTGGCCGTTGGTGTCACCCGGCTTCGTGTCGCCCGAGAAGGTGTAGACGGGCCAGCAGTCGATCGTCTGCTGGCGGACACCGTCGGGGCGGTCGAAGACGACGAAGCCCTTCTTGAGGATGCCGTCGGTGTCGTTCTTCCCGACCGGCGGGACGGCCGGCCACTTGTCCAGGCAGGCGCCGGTGCAGGCCGTCTTCATCGGCCAGGCCGAGTCCTTCTTGAACCGGTAGACCGTCATCCCCTCGGAGTCGACCACGATGTCGCCGAGTTCGGGGTCGTCGCGTACGGACATACCCGCGAGTCCGGCGGGGTTCTCGGCGGCGTCGTCCCGCGTGCCGCCCGCCGCGCCCGGCGCGGCCTTCTTCCCGTCGGGGGCGGCGGCGAACCAGGTGCCGCCGACGCCCTGGCCCTTGGCGTCACCGGGCTCGGTGTCCTTGGCGAAGCGGTACATGGGCCAGCCGCCGACGGTGAGCTGCTTGGTGCCGTCGGCCCTGGCCACCTCGCCGATCGCCGATCCGTCGGTGCCGGGGGCCGCCGTGGCACCGCCCGCGGGCACGACCGGCCAGGCCTTCGCACAGTCGCCTTCGCAATTCGACTTCGGCGGACCGGCGGTGTCCTTGTCGAACCGGTAGAGCGTGAAGCCCCTGCTGTCGGTGACGACCTCGCCGAGCTTCTCGCTGTCCCAGACGGCGAGTTGTCCCGCGGCCCTGGGGGCGGCGGCCTGACCGCCGGAGTCTTCGCCGTAGCCGGTGTCCGAGCCGTAACCGCTGTCGGCGGGCTGCTGCGCGGGGTTGGCGTTGCCCACGGACCGGCTGCCCGGAGACCCGGTCGCCTTGTCCTGACCGCACGCCGTCGTCAGCGCCATCACAGCCGCCGCCGCCACCGCGAACGAGACGTTCCGCCAGGTCTTCATGTCGACTCCTGTGCACCGGGGGTGAGGTGCGACGCCGTGGCGCGTCGCTCATGGCCCTAGGTACGGACGAGGAGTGCCCGGGTGTTCAAAGGGTTCGCGGAAATTTCCCATGATCTCCGATGCACAGCCGGGGCGATCCCGAACGCAAAACTGCGGAAGTCCCACCCATCAGGGGAATGGGGAGCAGTTACGGCGTGCCGGGGGGCGCACTCCGACCATGATCCCGGACGTGCACCCTCCGCCCCTAGGACGCCTGTTGGCCGCCACCACCCTGACCTGGCTGCTGCTGAGCCCTGTTCCGTCCGTGGCCGACAGCTGTGCGTACGCCTCCATTTCGCCGAACGGTGAGGTGTCGTCGGGCTCGGCGATCGCCGTGGCAGGAAGTGGGACCTGCACGGCGGGTCCGAAACCGAAGCCCCCGCCACCGCCACCACCCGCCCCGGAGCCTCCCCCGCCACCGCCACCACCCGCCCCGGAGCCTCCCCCGCCACCGCCACCACCGCCTTCACCTCCGCCACCTCCGCCGCCCCCGGCCCCGCCGCCTCCACCCCCGCCTCCGCCCCCTCCGCCCGTCGAACCGGCACCCGCACCTCCTCTCCCGCCGCCACCGCCTCCCCCACCCGTCGCACCACCACCGCCCGCCCCCAAGCCCTCCGCCACACCCTCCCTCGCACCCACCCCCACACCCACACCCACACCCACACCCGAGCCCACTCCGTCCGCCCGGCCGAAACCGGCCGCCACCACCCCGGTCGCCGTTCCCGTGTACCGGAAAACCACCCGCAAGGAGCCCGGGACCGGACCGTCCCTGGTCTCCCTCACCCTCCTGGTCACGGCCCCCGCGGTATTCGCCGCCGCCGTGCTGCGTCCCCGATCCCGCTAGCCGACGGAGAACCCCATGTCGGAATGGCTCGTTCTGAGCATCGCGATGGCGGCCGCCTGCGCGGTCGTCCTCACCATCACGGTCATCAACCACCGCCGCGTCGGCGATGACGACGACCCGTCCGAGACACCCGACGTCATCGAGTACATGACGATGATGATCGGCGTGGTCTACGCGATCGTCCTCGGCCTCGCCATCGCCGGCGTCTGGGAGGGCCGCAGCGCCGCCCAGGAGTCGGTACGCCAGGAGGCCCAGGCCCTGCACGAGATCAGTGCCCGCTCGGAGGTCTACCCCGCCGAGGTCCGCGACCGCATCCGCGACGACGTCGAGGCGTACGTCACGCACGTCGTCCACACCGAATGGCGCCACATGGCCGACCACGGCAGCCTCACGGAGCGCGGCACCGAACTCCTCGACCAGGTGCGCCGTGACGTCACCGACTACGTGCCGAAGACCGACCACGAGGGTCAGGCCTACCAGCCCCTGGTCGACCAGGTGGCCGCGGCCGACGACGCCAGGAGCGCCCGGGGTCAGGGCGCGGAGGCCACCATGCCCGGCGTGGTCTGGTTCGGCCTGATCATCGGAGCCCTGGTGGCGGTCGGCCTGATCTTCACCCTCCAGATCCGCCGCACCCCGCGCGAACTTCTCCTGGCCGGGCTCTACAGCGCCCTGATCGCCTTCCTGCTCTTCCTCATCTGGGACTTCGACGCCCCCTTCGGCCGCGGCCTCTCGGCCACCGCCTCACCGCTCCTCGACCTGTTCCCGGACACGTCCGGGTGACCCCGTCACCGGACGGCGTCCGCGTCCCCGGTTCGCCCGCCACGTCGCGTCGGCGGACTCCAGGAAGGCGGCGAAGGACTTCCACTGACCCCAGGTGAACATGACCGTGTGCGGGTTTCCCGCGATCTGCCCGGCCGGCCGGGCGGCGAACCCCCGCAGCCGGGCGGGGTCGGCGTCCGTCGCGAGGAAGACGTAACCGTTCACGAGGGGCGTCGGTTCCTTGCTGAGGATCCCCACCACGTCGGCGAGCGTCACCGCGGCGTCCTTGTTCCCGCCGAGCTTGCCCAGGCGGCTGCGCCGGATCTCGACACGGTCCTGGTGGATTGCGGCCGTGGCCAGGTGGCCCTTGAACGTCAGGGGCTGCCAGGGCGGCGGCCGCAGGGCCGGATCTTCGCGGAAACGGGGCACCGCCCCAGTGTGACGGATCCCGGCGATACGCCGACCGGCCCGCCCCGATGCCCCATTTGCGCGACTGTGATCGCGCGCCGCCACCGTCGCTCCTAGCGTGTGGGGTATCGAGGAGCATTTCCTGCCATGTGTGGATAAAGATTCCGCCGCTGCCCCTCGAGGACCCGGAGGATTGTCCATGCGCGCGATACGTCTCACATCGGCCGCCGCGCTCGGCCTCGCCGCTCTCTCGTTCACCACCCCGGCCGCCACGGCCGTGGACGGCAAGGCGCCTGTGGTGTCCGGCACCGCCACGCCTTCCACCATCGCCCCGGGCGGCCAGATCACTCTGGCCGTCACGGGCTGCAATGGCGACGCGATCGCGTCTTCCGCGGTGTTCGACCCCACCAGGATCCCCATGGGAGGAACGGCGACAGCCACGGTCGACTGGGACGCCAGACGCGGTGCCGTCTACCTCGTGACGTACGCCTGCAACGGTGAGACGGACACGTCGGACCTCACCATCACCGGCGGCTCCAGCCCGACGGCCAGCCCCACCGGCATGCCCACCGGCATGACCACCACCCCGGCCGGCCCGGCCAGGGGCGGCGTGGGCGGCAGTATCGGCGGGATGAACGCGGGGGAGATCGCCGGGGGTGCGACGCTGGTCGTCGCGGCCGTGGGGGGTGCGGTCTTCGTGCTGCGCCGCCGCCGCAGCACCAGTGACCGACAGCACTGACCGGCTGTGCGGCAGCGGCCGCCCCCACGCGCCCGTCGCCCCGCGTCCTGACGAGGACGCGGGGCGACGGGCGTTCACACGGATACGGACTTACGGACTCACGGGCCCACCGGCAGCCGGGCGGAGCTCAGACCCCGGCGTGGTTGAGGCGACGCCTGCGCACGATGAAGAGGCCGCCGCCGATGGCCGCCGTGGCGACAAGACCGGCCCCGACCTTCATCTCCGTGTCGGAGGGACCGAGAGATCCGCCGATACCGCCGTGCGCGCCGCGGCCCGCGAGGACGGTGAACTGGTGGGTCGCCACCATCGGGTTGTCGTTGCACTTGACGGCCAGGTTGTAGTGGCCCGGAGTGGCGTTGTGCTTGATCTTGGCGGTGGCGTACGACGTGGTGTCGCTGGCCGAGAGGCGGGCGGGCTTCTTGAAGGCGTTGGACGTGACGGTGCCGCCGTGACCGCACCCTGAGGCACTGATCGTCATCACGGCGCCCTGGTGGACCGAGTACGGGTTGACGTTGACGTTGCGCGGGCCGTTGGTGGCGGCAGCGGTGGGGGCGACGAGTCCGACCGCCGCACAGGCCGTCACGGTCACCAGGCAGGCGCGTGGAACACGCATCGTAGAACCTCCATGGGCGGCGCCCCGGAGCGGTGCTCCGGGAAGGTCGACGAGAACGCCTCCCATGACGAACACTCACCTCGGTCCACCGATCCCGCATTTCGGGACTGGTCCACCCCGGTGAGGCGACACGCCGGTACGACGCGTCCGCAACTGACGGAGCCGCAGGTCACACACCGTCAGATATCTTGTACGACGAGTTACCCGGATGGGTCACGGATGGACCACCCGGGGCCGCCGCGCCACCCGTTCGCCCCTCACGTCTCGCCGCCCCCACCCCCCGCACTTAGCGTCCGTACAGACGCGTCGAAGGGAGCACCATGGGCCAGGAGTACAACGGCTCCGAGCCGAGGAAACGCTCACCGTGGGGGGTCCTGGCCCTCGTCATGCTCACCGGTCTCGCGCTGATGCGAAACGGCGTCGACGTCTCGCTCGGTCCCCCGCAGCCCGCCTCGGCCGCCGCCCTGGACTCCCCCCGCCCCGACACTCCCGGAGCCCCGACCCTCACTCCCTCCGTCCAGCCCCTGCCGTACGCCCCGGCCTCCCGGATCCGCCTCCCCGACATCCGCGTCGACGCGCCCATCGTGGATGTGGGGCTCGACTCGGAGGGCTGGATCGACGCGCCGGCGCCGGAGGACCCCAACCTCGCGGGCTGGTACCAGAACGGTGTCTCCCCCGGCCAGCGGGGCACCTCGGTGATCGTCGGCCATGTCGACAACGCCGCCGGACCCGCGGTCTTCTTCAACCTGGGCTCGCTCAGGAAGGGCCACCGCATCGAGGTGACCCGCTACGACGGCCACGTCGCGATCTTCAAGATCTACGGCGTCGAGGTCTTCTCCAAGGAGAACTTCCCCGGCCCCCGGGTGTACGGCGACACGGGCCGGCCGGAGCTGCGTGTGATCACCTGCGGCGGCGGCTACTCGAAGACGGACGGCTACACCGGCAACGTCGTCGCCTTCGCCCACCTGGTCGCCACCCGCTGACGGGCGGCGACCGGGGCGGAGAACCGGAGAACCGGAGAACGGGGGACAGCGGTCAGGAGGGCGCCCGGAAGGCACTCACGCCCGGGGCGCGGCGCCGGGCACCGTGATGCGGTAGCCCTCGTCGAGCAGTTGCGGCAGGTACGTCCGCAGCGCCGCCACGCTCTGCTGCCGGTTGCCCCCCGCGTCGTGCGAGAGCACCACCACGCCGGGGCCCGCACCCTCGCGCACCCGGCGGACGATGGCCCTGGTACCCGGCTCGCGCCAGTCCAGGGTGTCGACGGTCCAGCCCAGCGGCTCCATGCCCAGTTCCGCGCCGATCTCGAAGGAGCGGCGGTTCCAGGCTCCGTACGGCGCGCGGTACCAGTCGGGCGCGTCCCCGACGGTCCGCTCGACGATCTCGCTCGTACGCCCCAGCTCGGTGCGGATGCCGCCCGGTGACAGCCGTGGGATCAGCGGGTGGGACCAGGAGTGGTTGCCGACGACGTGCCCGTCGTCGGCCATCTCCCGCAGCAGGTCCCGGTTCTCGACGGCCATTTCCCCGCACACGAAGAACATCGCGCGTACGTCGTAGCGCCGCAGCGTGCGCAGGATGGCCGGGGTGTAGCGCGGGTCCGGTCCGTCGTCGAAGGTCAGCACCATGCCGCGGCCGATCCCCGCCATCCGCAGGAAGGGCCGTCGGCGCACCGGCGGGCGCGCGAGCGCGGCGCTGGGCGGTGCGTACGCCGTCATGGGCCGCAGCCGGTACGCCGAGGCCCTGACCGGCGCGGTGGCCCGCGGCCCCGCGGCCGGCGGCGGCCCCGAGGGGAAGCGACTCGGCGCCTCGGCCCGGTCCGGGCCGAGGAATCGCACGACGGTGACGGCTCCCAGGCAGGTGGCGAGGCGCAGCATCGCCCGGCGCCCCGGAGGAATCTGATCGTTTTTCATGACTAATAGCTCGCACGGCCGCAGGTTCCCCGGCCCGGCCCACACCGGCGGCACCGGCCGAAGCACCCGATGGGACGAGCCCACCGGTGCCGGATAACCTCCCTGCTGTGACAGAGCAGCAGCGCCACCGGTTCGAACGCGGGACCGACGGACCCAAGGTGATCGTCGCGGGCCTGGACGGATCCGACTCCTCACTCCGCGCGGCCGCGTACGCGGCGGGCCTCGCCCGCCGGCAGAACGCGCTGCTGGCCCTGGTCTACGTACAGCCGCTGGTGTCGGCCGGGGCCGCGCTCGGCGTCGGGGTGCCGCTCGCGGACACGGCCGAGGGCATCGCCCAGGACCTGATGGCGGAGGTCCGCACCGCGGCGGAACGGACGAAGGGCACCTTCGAGGTGCGCTGGGAGTTCCACACCTTCCGCGGCGACCCGTACAACGGCCTGGTGGCGGCGGCCGACGAGCTCAAGGCGGACGCCGTGGTCGTCGGGGCCTCGGAGTCGGCGGGCCACCGGTTCATCGGTTCGGTGGCGCTGCGGCTGGTGAAGGCGGGGCGCTGGCCCGTCACGGTCGTGCCGTGACCACGGCGGCCCAGGACGCCGATTGGCGTACGCCGTCTTTCGTCCCGGTCTTCCCCGGGTCATCATGAGCCCGCCATCAGCCGACAGTCGCCTGCGGAGGGATCACTCATGGCCGGACTCGGGACGGGGCGGGGCGTACTGCGCCGCAAGCCGATCGAACAGATCGAGGAGGGTGCGGGCGACGCGAGCGAGCAGCTCACCAGGACCCTGGGCCTCTGGCAGCTCACCGCGATCGGCGTCGGCGGCATCATCGGCGCGGGCATCTTCACCCTCGCCGGTACGGTCGCGAACGGCACGGCCGGCCCGGCGGTGCTCGTCTCCTTCCTGATCGCGGGCGTGGCGAGCGCGGCCGCGGCCTTCTCCTACGCCGAGTTCGCGGGAATGATCCCGAAGGCCGGTTCGGCGTACACCTACGGCTACGCGGTCCTCGGTGAGCTCGCGGGCTGGTTCATCGGCTGGGACCTGCTGCTGGAGTACACGGCGATCGTGGCGGTGGTCGCGATCGGCATCTCCGGCTACTTCAACTTCCTGGTCGAGGACATGGGCGCCGAGCTGCCCGTCTGGATGCTGGGCGCGCCCGGCACCGGCGAAGGCCACAGGGTCGACCTGTTCGCGGCGGTGCTGTGCCTGTTCATCGCGTACCTGCTGACGCTGGGCATCAAGAGCGCCGCGCGCTTCGAGACGGTCGTGGTGGTGCTGAAGGTCCTGGTCGTGCTGCTCGTGATCGTCGTCGGTTTCTTCCACGTCGACACCGGCAACTACAGCCCCTTCTTCCCGTTCGGGGTCGGCGGGGCCTTCACCGGTGCGGCGACGGTGTTCTTCGCGGTCTTCGGGTACGACGCCATGTCGACGGCGGCCGAGGAGTCCAAGGACGCGCAGCGCCACATGCCGAAGGCGATCCTGTACTCGCTCGCGATCTCGATGGTGCTGTACGTACTGGCCACCCTGGTGCTCACCGGCATGCAGAACTACACGGAGGTCGACCCGGAGAGCGGCTTCTCGACGGCGTTCCAGTCGGTGGGGCTCGGCGCGCTCGCGGACGTGATCGCGGTGGGCGCCATCATCGGCATCCTCACGGTGATGTTCACCTTCATGCTGGGTGTCACGCGGGTGTGGTTCTCGATGAGCCGCGACGGGCTGCTGCCCCACTGGTTCGCCAAGACGCACCCGAAGCGGCACGTGCCGGTCCGGGTGACCTGGATCGTGGGGGTCGCCTCCGCGCTGATCGCCGGGTTCCTGCCGATCGGCGAGGCGGCCGAACTGACCAACATCGGCATCCTGCTGGCGTTCGCCGTGGTGTGCACCGCGGTGATCGTGCTGCGCTACCGGCAGCCGGACCTGCCGCGCAGCTTCCGCACCCCCGGGATGCCGTTCGTGCCGGCGATCGGGGTGGTGTTCTCGATCTGGCTGATCACGTTCCTGGCGTGGCAGACCTGGCTCCGCTTCGCCGCCTGGTTCGCGCTCGGCCTGGTCGTCTACTTCGCCTACTCGTACCGCAGGTCGGCGCTGGCGAAGACGCCGCCCGCGGTGGGGACACGCGACGAGAAGTAGCGGCAGGCAGCGGCGGACCGTGGCGCCCCGGGGCAGCGGCTCCGGTTACTCCCCCATCGTCAGGCCGTCCCGGGCCGCGTCCCGGCCGAGGACGACCCGGCGGATCCGGTCGCGTACGTCCGTGTGGTCCGCGCCGCCCGCGATCGCCGCGTTGAGGTTCACCGCCCGCCCCTCCTGCGTGTCGAACCACTGCGGGACGAACTCCGCCTTGCGCACTTCCCAGCGCTGTCCCGGCCGCGCGGGCGGGGCGAAGGTGAAGCGGCCGATGGTGCCCTGGTTGCCGCGCGGGTCGTACGCGCCCGAGTGGTCGACCATCGCCCCGGCGATCTGGTCGCCCATGCCGTAGACGATCCAGGTGCCGTTGACCTTCTCGTACGCCTGCGGGACGTGCGCGTGCGTACCGAGGATCAGGTCGATGTCGGGGCGCTCGCCGGTCTTCGACGCGGTGAGCGCCCTGCCGAGCTCCAGCTGCTGCTCGTCGGCGTCGTCCTGCCACTCCGTGCCCCAGTGCAGCGAGACGACGACCACGTCGGCGCCCGCCTTCCTGGCCGCCCGCGCGTCGGCGACGATCTTCTCCCGGTCGATCAGGTTCACCGCCCACGGCCGCCCCTCGGGCAGCGGATAGCCGTTCGTGCCGTAGGTGTACGCGAGCTGGGCGACCTCGGCGGTGCCGCCCTTCAGCCAGGCGGGTTTCTGGGCCTCGGCCGCCGTCCGTGCCGATCCCGCGTGCTTGATGCCGGCCCTGTCGAGCGCGCCGAGGGTCCTGTCGACGCCCTCGGCGCCGGCGTCCAGGGTGTGGTTGGAGGCGGTGGAGCAGGAGTCGTAGCCGGTGGCGCGCAGCCCTTCGGCCACCTGGGGCGGCGACTGGAAGTTCGGGTAGCCGGTGTACGGGCCGCCCTCGGGGCCGTACACCGTCTCCATGTGGCAGATCGCCAGGTCGGCCTCGGAGACGACCGACTTCACGCCGGTGAACATCGGCGCGAAGTCGTAGCCGTCGCCGCCCGCGTCGGCCCGGGCCTGCCGGATGATCGACGCGTGCGGGAGTACGTCGCCCGACGCGACGAGGGTGAATCCGCGCTGCCCGCGGCCCGCACCGCCCGCCGCCTCCCTCTCCGGGGCGGACACGCGCGCCGTCGGCGGGCCGGTGCATCCGGTGTACGCGGTGACGCTCAGGATCAGCAGCGCGGCCGTGGCCGCCGTCCCTCGCAGCTTTCGCTTCGCCATCGGACCGACTTCCATTTTGTACGACTACAGGACGAATGGATCCATAGACCGTTCCCTGGCATGTCAAGCGACGCGGCCGTTGCCGTCACCGGAACAGACGCATGACGGCGACCGTTCGTCGTGCCATTCGTCGCACCGTTCGACCGCTCACCGCACGGCCCCTGCCGCCCGTTCGGCCGCCGCTCCCCGCACCGCCGCGCATCCGCCGGGCGGCGGATATCTTCGCCGCCGTCCGGCCAACGGCCACCCGGTCTCCCGAAGGGACGTCAACGGTGCCCTCCTCCCTCGAACAGCACCTCCACGAACGAGCCATCGCCGACCTCCAGCGCGAACACGGAAGGGCGCTGTTCGGCTTTCTGCTGGGCCTCACGTACGGGGACCGCCAGCGCGCCGAGGACCTCCTCCAGGAAACCCTGGTACGGGCCTGGCAGCATCCGGAGGCGCTGTCGAGCGACCACGGCTCGATGCGCCCCTGGCTCTTCACGGTGGGTCGCAGGCTCGCGATCGACGCCGGGCGGGCGAGGCGGGCGAGGCCGCACGAGGTCGGGTGCGACGTACTCGAACAGTCCGCGCTCCCCGACGACCACGTGGAGCGCTCGGTGACGGCTCTCGATGTGCGCGAGGCCGTCAAGGCGCTGCGGTGCGAGCACCGCGAGGTGCTGACACAGGTCTACTTCCGCGGCCGGTCCGTGGCGGAGGCGTCCGAAGCGCTCGGCATACCGGCGGGCACGGTCAAGTCCCGTACGTACTACGCTCTGCGCGCCCTGCGTAAGGTGCTTCCCGGATACGGTCGCGACGCCGCCTGAGGCACCCTCGTCCCGCCCGCACCGCTGGACACGTCCTCCCCCTCCCGTACCCGTGCAGAGCAGGCCGATTTCGAAACGACAGCGCCAAGTTGAGTAAAGACGGCCCGCTGTGCGTCTTCGAGAGTGAAAGCTCGGCGGTGCCCCCAGGAAACACAGGACAGATCAGTGCGGGAGAAGGTGGAGTGCTGTGCCGCCCGAGAGTACGAATGGCACCAGCGGAGAGAAGATCGCGGTACCGATGGCCTGGCTGTACGCCGAGTACATCGCCGAGGAGCTGCTGCGGACGGGCAGTCTGGTCCCGTCCGGCACGCTGGAGTTCAGGGCCGGCCGGGAGACCCTGGCGCTCACCATCTATCTGTCCGACAGCTCGGACGAGCTGTCGGGCATCCGCGTCGTCTCCGGCCTCGACGAGTGGCTCTCGCTCACCACGTACGGCCATCCCTGGGAGTCATGGGTGCGGGAGCGGTTCGCCGACCGCACCGCCGGGCCCCGCCGCGGGGAGGTGGCGGTGGTCAGCCCCGATCTGGAGCTGGCCCTGGCGTCATGGCGGTGGCTCAGCGAGACGGAGCTCCTCGCCGCCGACCTCGGCGACGCGCTCCCCTCGCACCGGGCGGCGGGTCTCGGCGTGGACGAGAGCGAGCAGGTGTGGACCCCGGCCTGGCAGCTGGGGCTGCCGCTCGGTCATCTCGCCATCCACCTCTTCTGATCCCGGTCATGACCGGGCCCGGCGGGCGCGGCCGGGTGCACCCCCGCGCGGTACTTGGGAAACCGCAGCGTGATCTTCATGCCCGCGCCCACGCCCGTCTCGATCACGAGGCCGTAGTCGTCCCCGTACACCTGGCGCAGCCTCTCGTCGACGTTGGACAGGCCGATGCCGGACGAGGTGGTCTGCTCGCCCGCGAGAATCCGCCGCAGCCGCTCCGGGTCCATGCCGACGCCGTTGTCCTCGATGACGACCACGGCCTCGGCGCCCGCGTCCCGGGCGGCGATGGTGACCTTGAACTCGTCCCTGGAGTCCTCCAGACCGTGCTTGACGGCGTTCTCGACGAGCGGCTGGAGGCAGAGGAAGGGCAGCGCGACCGGCAGCACCTCGGGAGCCACCTGGAGCGTCACCTTGAGGCGGTCGCCGAAGCGGGCCCCGGCCAGCGCCAGGTACTGCTCGATGGAGCGCAGCTCGTCGGCGAGGCGGGTGAAGTCGCCGTGCCGGCGGAAGGAGTAGCGGGTGAAGTCCGCGAACTCCAGGAGCAGTTCGCGGGCGCGCTCGGGGTCGGTGCGGACGAACGAGGCGATGGCGGCGAGCGAGTTGAAGATGAAGTGCGGCGATATCTGGGCGCGCAGGGCGCGGATCTCCGCCTCGACGATCCGGGTGCGTGAGCGGTCGAGCTCGGCCAGTTCCAGCTGTACGGACACCCAGCGGGCCACCTCGGTGGCGGCTCTCGCCAGGACGGCCGACTCCCGCGATCCGTACGCGACGAGCGCGCCCAGCACCCCTTCCTCACCGGTCAGCGGCGCGATCACCACCCACCGCAGCGGGCACTGGAGGTCGTCGCAGTCGCTGCGCAGGCTCTGACTCCGCCCGGAGTCGAGCATCTCCCGTACCCGCCGCATCACCAGCTCTCTGTGGTGATCGCCGCCGGGCCCGTCCCACGCGAGCACGGACTCGCGGTCGGTGAGGCACAGGGCCTCGGTGCCGAGCAGGGAACGCAGCCGGCGGGCGGCCTTGCGGGCGGTCTCCTCTGTGAGGCCGGCGCGCAGCGGGGGCGCGGCCAGCGAGGCGGTGTGCAGGGTGTGGAAGGTGGCGCGCTCGACGGGCGTCCCGAGGTCGAGGTCCTCGCCGCGCCCGCGGTCGGCGGTGACCCGGCCGAGCACGACGCCCACGGCGAGAAGCACGGCGCCGGCGGCGGCCAGCGACGCGAGGTCGATTCCGGTCATCGTCGCCCGCCCGCTCCCGTGTCGGCCTTCGTCATCAGGTCCTCCGGCAGGTGAAGTCTGGCCAGGGTGGCGGCGGTCGAAGCGGGTATGCGGTCCCGGGTCGCCAGCGACACCAGGACCATCGTCAGGAAACCGAGCGGCACCGACCAGACGGCGGGCCAGGCCAGCAGCGAGTGCGGCCAGCCGTCCGCCGGGAGCCCCGCCCGGGTCGCCATGACGGCGGTCAGCGCGGCCCCGCCGCCGACGACAAGACCGGCCACGGCGCCCGGCGGGGTGAGCCCCCGCCACCAGATGCCGAGGACGAGGAGCGGGCAGAAGGAGGACGCGGACACGGCGAAGGCCAGGCCCACGGCGTCGGCGACCGGCACGTCGACCGTCATGATGCCCAGGCCGAGCGGCACCGCCATGGCGATGACGGTGGCGAGCCGGAAGTGCCGTACGCCGCGGGGCGGGAGGACGTCCTGGGTCAGGACGCCCGCGACCGACATGGTCAGCCCCGACGCGGTGGACAGGAACGCCGCGAACGCCCCGCCCGCGAGCAGCGCCCCGAGCAGGTCGCCGCCGACGCCGCCGATCATGCGGTCGGGCAGGACGAGCACGGCGGCGTCCGCCTCCCCGGTGAGGGACAGCTCGGGGGCGTAGATCCGGCCGAGCGCGCCGTACACCGGGGGCAGCAGGTAGAAGACGCCGACCAGGCCGAGGACGACGAGGGTGGTGCGGCGGGCGGCGGTGCCGTTGGGGCTGGTGTAGAAGCGCACGGCGACGTGCGGCAGCCCCATGGTGCCGAGGAAGGTGGCGAGGATCAGTCCGTACGTCGCGTACAGCGGGTGCTCCTCGCGGCTGCCGGCCGGCGGCTGGGACCAGCTGGACGCGCCCGTCCGCTCGGCGCCCGCCTTCTGCGGGACCTGGGCGTGCGCGGGAAAGCCCAGCCGCGTGCCCGCGCCGATGCGGTGGACACCCGCGTCGAGGGCGAGGGACGCGCCGTCGTGGCGCCGGCCGTCGACGGTGCCGGTGGCGGTGACGCGCAGCGGCCGGGCGAGGTCGATGCGTACGGTGTCGTCGATCCGTACCTCCGTGTACGCGCGGAAGGTCGCGGGCTCCGCGAACCGGGCGCGCGGGGCGCCGTCGCCCAGCCACGCGGCGGTGAGGAAGAGCGCGGGCACCAGCAGCGCGGTGAGCTTGAGCCAGTACTGGAAGGCCTGCACGAAGGTGATGCTGCGCATCCCGCCCGCCGCCACCGCCCCGGTCACCACGAGCGCCACGACGAGGCCGCCGACCCAGTCGGGCGCTCCGGTGAGTATCTCCAGGGTCAGGCCGGCGCCCTGGAGCTGGGGCAGCAGGTAGAGCCACCCGATGCCGACGACGAAGAGGCTGGCGAGCTTGCGGACCTGCGGGGATTCGAGGCGGGCCTCGGCGAAGTCGGAGAGGGTGTACGCCCCGGAGCGGCGCAGCGGGGCCGCGACGAGGACGAGGAGGACGAGGTACCCGGCGGTGTAGCCGACCGGGTACCAGAGCATTTCGGGGCCCTGGAGGAGGACCAGGCCCGCGACGCCGAGGAAGGAGGCGGCGGAGAGGTACTCGCCGCTGATGGCGGCGGCGTTCAGGCCGGGCTTGACGCTGCGGGACGCGACGTAGAAGTCCGAGGTGGTGCGGGATATGCGCAGGCCGAGCGCGCCGATGAGCACGGTGGCGAGCACGACGGCGGTGACGGCGGCCACCGCGTACGCCTGGTTCACTCAGCGCCCTTCGACGAGCCTGCTGAACGCGCGCTCGCCCCGCTCCGCGCGCCGGACGTACCAGCGGGCGATCAGCCACATGACCGGGTAGACCGCCACGCCGAGCACCGCCCAGACGAAGGGGGCGGGTGACGGCAGGTCGGAGGCGGTGAAGACCTCCGGCAGCGCGAAGAGCAGGGGCAGCGAGCCGACGAGGAGCGTGAGCGCGCCCAGCGAGATCAGTGCCGTCCGCAGCTGGCTGCGCATCAGGGAGCGGACGTACGTCGCTCCCAGGGTGGTCTGCTCGGTGATCTCGGACCGCGCCGGGGCGTGCCCGGGCGGCCGGCGGGCGCTGCGGGGCACTCCGGTGACGGTTTCGCGGCGGGGCCGCGGCCGAGCTGGTGGCGGCTGGTCTGCGGGCGGCTGGTCTGGGGACATCGGCGCGAGTCTACGCAGCGGTGATTACGGTGGGTAGGGTCAGCGGCCGAGCTGGTGGCGGCCGGTCGTGCGGACGCAGTCGCGCAGCGCGAATTCCAGCTCGACGTACGACTCCTCGGCCCTGCGGAAGGCGATCTCCAGGGCGGCGGCGGTGCGCGGCCCGGCGATGCTCCGCGCGGACTCCTGCACCTCGTACAGCACATCGGCCCAGCGGCCCGCCGCGCTCCTGACCCCGGTCAGCAGCGCTTCGAGGTCGCCTGCGTCGGACGGCCGGGTCGACGGCAGGCCGCGGAGCTCCTCCAGCAGCGCGTCGAGTTCGGACATCGGGCTCCTCGGGACGGTGGCCCGACCGAGCGTAGGCGACGCGCGGGGCGACGCGGGCCGTCGGCGGGTCCGGGTCGGCGGGCGGCAGGTGTACGGCGGTGAACGGCGGTCCGGACAGGGCCGGCGGTCAGCCGCGCGCGCGGCGCATCAGCAGGTCGCGGAGCTCGCGCGCGTGGCGGCGGCTCACCGCGAGTTCGGCGTCGCCGACGCGTACGGTCGTCGCCCCGGCGTCCAGCCGCAGTTCGTCGATGCGGCCCAGGGCGACGAGGTGGCGCCGGTGGATCCGGACGAAGCCGCGGGCGGCCCAGCGCTCCTCCAGGGTGGAGAGCGGGATGCGGACGAGGTGGCTGCCGGCGTGCGTGTGGAGGCGGGCGTAGTCGCCCTGGGCCTCGGCGTACGTGATGTCGCCGATCGGGATGAAGCGGGTGACACCGCCCAGTTCGACGGGGATCTGGTCGGCGGCGGTGTGCGGCAAGGCGGCGGGCGAGGGCGGCGCCGCCGTGGGCGCGCGGCCCGCTTCGACCTGGTCGCAGACGCGGCGCACGGCCTCGGCGAGGCGCTCCCTGCGGACCGGCTTGAGCACGTAGTCGACGGCCTTGAGGTCGAAGGCCTGGACGGCGAAGCCCTCGTGGGCGGTGACGAAGACGATGAGCGGCGGGCGGGCGAACCCGGCGAGGAGCCGGGCGACGTCGAGGCCGGTGAGTCCGGCCATGTGGATGTCGAGGAAGACGACGTCGATGGCGTCGTCGCCGTCGGGCCCCGCGTCGAGTGCGCGGTTGATCCGGCGGAGGGTCTCGGTGGCGTCGGTGGCCCCTTCGGCGCTGCGGACCCGGGGATCGGCACGCAGCAGGTAGAGGAGTTCCTCCAGCGCCGGTCGTTCGTCGTCGACAGCCAGTGCACGCAACATGGTCCGGAGTGTAGGAGCAGCTCGGGTGACCTGGACATACGGGCCCGGCCTTCTTCCGCGTCCGGCCGGTCCGCCTCCCGGTGCGAGCGGCCCCCCACGGATTCCGTGTCCGAGGTCGACCGGCCGGCCGCGCGACGTGCGCCGTGCGGCTCGGCGGGTTCGCCGGAGTCGAGCCGTCGCCGGCCGCGTACGCCTGCCCCCGGCGGGAGCACCGGCGTACGCGTCGTGCCCGAGCGGCCGTCGCCCGGTCTGCTGGACCGGCCGCTCGCCACGGCGCCGGTCGCCGCCGGGCCCGTGACGGCAATGGCGGTGGGGCGTGGTTCAGCGGTACGCCGCCACCGTCCCCGGCCTCCGGGGTCTCGGCGTCCGTGGCGCTCAGGAGCGCGGTCGGGGGGCGGGGGCCGGCCTCGGGGTGGCCCGGGCCCGGGGGCCGCCGGCCTGCGGACCGGTCGCCGTCGGCAAGGGCGGCGAGGAGCAGACGGTCACCATCTGGGCGGCGCCCGCGGACTGCCACGGGAACCGGGGCGTCGAGGGCCACGCGGAGCCGTTGCGCACGCGGGGCGGTACGGCGCTGCGGGCGCTGTGCGGGGACGAGAGCGGTCGCTTCGAGGTCCGCGCCCCGGCCGACGGCGCGCCCCGGCCCGTGGCGCGCCTCAGCCCGTGGCGGCCCGCAGGAGGGCCGCCAGTTCGTCGGTCATGCCCCCGGCCAGCCGGTCCAGGTCGGGCACCGCCTCGGCGTCCGCGACGAGGCCGATGTGCACCCGGCCGCCGTACGTCGAAAGGGCGACGGCCAGCGACTGGCCGCGGGCCAGCGGCGCCATCGGGTAGATCGCGCGCAGCGGGCTGCCGCCCAGCGAGAGCGTGGAGCGGGGCAGCGGCACGCTCGTGACGAGTACGTCGAAGAGCATCCGGGCCGCGCCGCCCGCGATCGGGGCGCCGAACCGGTGGGCGAGCGGCGGGAGGTGGTCGGCCAGGACGGCGACCGCTCCGGCGCCGCGTCCCGGCCCTTCGGCCTTGTTCCGGTCCATGGCCCGGCGGACCGCCGTGAGCCGCGTCCAGGCGTCCGGCTCGGAGACGGGCAGGCCGAGGAGGTACGCCGAGAGTCTGTTGCCGGAGGCCGCGGGGCTGCCCGGGCGCCGCCGGGAGACGGGTACCAGGGCGCGCGGGTCCGCGCCGGGCAGCGGTTCGCCGCGCTCCAGCATCCAGCGGCGCAGGGCGCCGGCGACGACGGCGAGCAGCACGTCGTTCGCCGTGCCGCGCGCCACCCGGCGGATCTTCAGCACGTCGTCGAGATCCAGCACGGCGGTGCCGAGCCGGCGCGTGCCGCTGGAACCCGCCGCGAAGGCGCTGTCGCCCCACAGGTCGAACCTGCTGGCCCGCACCACGGACGCGCCGATGCCGACGGCCCGGCCCACCTCCTCCAGGCGGTCGCGGGCGAAGCCGACGACCTGGTGCGGGCCGGGCAGCCACGACCGGGGCGGCACGCTGCGCTCCCGCCGGGCGCCCGCCGCGCCCGCTCCCGCGATCTGGTCGAAGATGCCGGCGCCGATGGCGACGGCGCGCATGCCGTCGGCCAGGGCGTGGTGCAGCTTCACGAGTACGGCGAACGCGCCGGGCTCCGCGCCGGTCAGGACGTACATCTCCCAGGGCGGCAGACCGCGTTCGAGCGGCTGCTCCATCAGCTCGCCGGCGAGGTGGGTGGCGTGGGCCGCGAAGTCGCCGTCGGGCAGCCGGACGTGCCGGACGTGCCGGTGTACGTCGAAGTCCTTGGCCGTGGACCAGGCCGCGCCGCCGATGGGCAGCAGGACGCCGCGTACCCGCATTTTCAGCCGGGGGATCGCGGCGGCGCGCTCGGCGAGCAGCTTCACGACGGAATCGGCGTCGTTGCCGCCGTCGCCCTCGAAGAGGGCGAGCGCGCCGAGGTGCATGGGGTGTTCGGTGGATTCGAGGTGCCAGAACGCCAGGTCAAGAGGTGCCAGAAGCTCGGTGCTCAAGTAGCCCTCACGTCATCGGAGCAGGTAGGGGAGCGCAGTCAATCCCGAACGGCCGGTTACGGTCAATTATGACTGAAACACGTACCGTTACCGAACAGTACGGTCAGGAGCGCTCAAAGCCGGTCGGGCACGACGAACTCGCACCAGATGCACTTGCCGCTCCCCCGCGACTCCACGCCCCACACGTCCGCCAGCCGGTCGACCAGCATCAGCCCCCGCCCCGACACGCCCGCCTCGCCCGCCTCCCGGCGGCGCGGCAGCGCGCTGGAGCGGTCCTCCACCTCGATCCGCAGCCTGCGCTGCGCCCCGGCCAGCACCCGGGCGGAGACGACGGCCCCGCCGTCGGTGTGCAGCAGCGCGTTGGTCATCAGCTCGTCGGCGGCCAGCTCGATCTCGTCCGCACGCTCCCGGGCGCCCCAGGCCCGTACCGCCGCACGGACCATGTGCCGCGCCGAGCTGAGGGCCTCGGGGTCGTTCTGCGCGACGTGCTGCTGGAGGCGTCCGCCCGTCTGCGGTACGTCCACTCCCCTGCGGCGCAGGAGCAGCAGCGCCACGTCGTCCTCGCCGCCGCGCTCGTCGACCACTTCGCACAGGGTGTCGGCCAGCTGCTGGAGGTCCTGGGGGCCGGTGCGGACCAGGGCGGACAGCATCTGCATGCCCTCGTCGAGGTCCGTGCCCGGCAGCTCCACGAGACCGTCGGTGCACAGCACCAGGGTCTGTCCCGGGTCGAGTTCGACGGTGGTGACCGGGTATTCGAGCTGCCCGAACTCCGCGGAGAGGCCGAGCGGCATGCCACCGGCGACGGGCAGCCTGCGGCACGCGCCGTCGGCGTGGCGCAGCAGCGGGTCGAGGTGCCCGGCCCGGACGACCTGCATCACTCCGGTGGTCAGGTCGGCCTCGGCGTACGTACAGGTGGCGAAGCGGTCGGTGTCCAGCTCGTCGAGGAAGACGGAGGCGCGGGCCATCACCGTCGCGGGGGTGTGCCCCTCGGCGGCGTACGCGCGCAGCACGATGCGCAGCTGCCCCATGACGGCGGCGGCGTGGGTGTCGTGGCCCTGTACGTCGCCGATGACCGCGCCGACGCGTCCGTTCGGCAGCGGGATCACGTCGTACCAGTCGCCGCCGATGTCGCGGCCGAGGCGGGCCGAGCGGTAGCGGACCGCGATCTGGGCGCCGGGGACGGAGGGGATGCGGCGCGGCAGCATGGCCTGCTGGAGACCTTCGGCCAGGTCCTTGTCCTGCTCGAAGAGCATGGCCCGCTGGAGGCTCTGCGCGATGCTGCTGCCCAGCGCGATCAGGACGTTGCGCTCGTCGGGGGTGAATCCGTCCCGGTCGCTGTAGAGCAGACCGAGCGCGCCGACCGGGCGGGCCTGGGCGATCAGCGGCATGTAGGCGGCCGAGGTGATGCCGAGTCTGCTGATGTGCGGCCACAGGACCGGGTAGGAGGCGGCGAACTCCTCCGGTGACTCGATGAAGCGGGGCACGAGGGTACGGACCACCTCGCTCATCGGGTACTGCTCGTCGATGCGGGTGTAGCGGGTGCCGGGCACGAAGGAGCCTTCGGGGCCGTCGGCGACGAGATGGATGCGGCCGGCCTCGACCAGCCCCATCACCAGGCTGGCCGCCCCGAGGCTCTCCAGGCTCTGGGAGTCGTTGAGCGCGTCGATGACGTCCTTCACGGTGCGCGCGTGGGCGAGGGCGGCCGTGGTGCCCTCGACGATGCTGGTCCTGCGGCGCCGCTGCGCGTCCTGCACGAACCGGTCGGCGGCTTCGGCGAGCTCCTGGGTGGCGTCGCGGACGATGCCGGTGATGCGGCGCGGCCGGCCGGTGGCGTCGCGGTGTATGCGGCCCTGGGTGTGGGTCCAGCGCAGGACTCCGTCGCGGCGGCGGATGCGGAAGTAGGCGCCGTACGTGGAACTGCCGTTCTTGAGCGCCTCGGAGACCAGGGTGTCCAGCCGGACGGCCTCGGTCGGGTGCACGCGCACCGCGAGCCCCTCCGGGCGGCCGGCGTACTCGTCACGCCGCAGGTCGAACACGCCGAGGGCGGAATCGCCCATCCGCATGAGTCCGCTGTCGAGGTCCCAGTCGAATCCGCCCAGGCCGAGCGCGGGCCCGTACGTCTCGAAGAAGCAGCACGTCACGCCGGATTCCCGCTCCTCGCAGCAGCACGTTCCCGCCGCCTCCTCACCACCCCCTGCGCCCGCTTCCATGCGCCCCACGCTAGGCGCAGCCCGGAAGGCGCGCATGCGGGACGGCGGACCGCGGAGCGGCCGGGGAGCACCCGCCGGACCGCCCCGGCTGCCCCGGTCCCCGCGCTCAGCGCACCCGGCGGTCCTCCAGCGGCGCGGCCTTCAGCGCTCCGTCGGGCTCGCGCGGCAGGTGCGGGGTGCGGTGCGGGGTGCGGCGGGGCGAGTTCGCGACCACCGCGATGCTGCTGGTGGTGTGCGGCAGGGCCGCGAGGACGGGGGTCGTCGATCCCCCGGCGCCGGCGAGGAGGCCGAGCAGGTTGACGCCGGTGGCCGGGCCCCGGCCACCGGCCGGGCGGCCTCGCCGGTGAAGGGGCCGGGCCGCAGCGGGTGGGCGCGGCCGGCGCGGAAGCGGGCGGAGCTTCTTCGAGCGCGGCCACCAGCCGGTCCACGTCCAGCCGGCCGGGCGCCACCCGGATCACGACGCTGCCGGTACGCGGGAAGATCCGCAGCGCGCGGAACCCCTCGATGCCGGTCAGGCGTTCGTCGGCCAGTCCCGTTCCCCCGGGCGGGCCCGTACCCGGGGAACGGACAGCCGCGCCCGGCCCGCGGCGACGGAGCACACGACCACGCCGGTCATGATCAGTGCTCGTGTCCGTGGTCGTGGTCCTCGACGCGGACCGCGGAGGGCGGCGGTACCTCCTCACCCGGGCCGGCCCGGCCTTCCGCGAGCATGCCCCCCGCCTTGGGCCGGGCCTCTTCAGCGGCCGGGGCGGACCACCGCCCGGCGGCGATGCCGTTCGCGATGCCACCGATCAGGGCTTTGCGGGCGACGGGTTTCGCGTCGGGAAGGCGCTTCGAGGCTCCCCGGACGATCAGACCACCGACCACTCCGGAGACCGCGTAGTGCGCGAGACGGCCGGCTGCCGCAGCGGCCGGAGCCACCGGGCGCATGAGCGCCTCCTTCCGTCCGGGCCGAAGACGGATCGACGACTTGAACGTGTTCAAAAAGTGCCGTACGGTCACCTCGGGAAGCAAATTGAACATGTTCAACTCTGGGGGTTCCACGATGTCCGTGCTGGTCGATCTGATCGTGATGCTCGGCATGCTGGTCGTGATCCCCCTGGGGCTGCGCCTCGTCGGCTCGCCCGCGCTCCACCGCATCCGGCGGTTGTGGCCGCTGCTCGCGGCGCCCGGGGCCACCGCCCTGTGGCTGCCGCGCGGCGGGACCGCGGCCGCGCTCGCCGCGGTGTACGCCCTCGGCACGCTCGCTCTCGCGCTGCACGCCCCGGCGCGGCTCCTGCGCACCCGCTCCCTCGCCCCCGCCGAGATCGCCGTGCTCACCGCGCTCGCGGCGCCCTCGGTCGCCGGGCTCGCCCTGGTCGCCGAGCGCGGCGGACACGAGCTCTTCGGCTTCGACCTCGAAATCCTGGCGCTCACCGTCCCGCACTTCCACTTCGCCGGCTTCGCCGCCGCACTGGTGGCGGGGCTCGTCTGCCGGGCGGCCGCACAGCGCCCCGTCGGCCGGTTCGCGGCGCTGAGCGTGCCGCTCGGCACCCTGCTGGTCCTCGCCGGGTACTTCGTCGACGACTGGGCCGAGCTCGCCGGAACCGTCGTACTGACCGCCGGCATGTGGGCGGTGGCGCTGCTGACCTGGCAGGACGTACGCGACGACCGGCAGGACCGGACGACCCGCACGCTGCTCACCGTCTCGGCCGCCGTCCTGGTCGCGACGATGCTGCTCGCCCTCAGCTGGGCGCTCGGCGAGGCGACCGGTCTTCCGCACCCCGGCCTGGCCTGGATGGCCGCCACCCACGGCCTGGGCAACGCGCTGGGCTTCGCACTGTGCGCGGTGCTGGCCTGGCGGCGACTCGACCGACCACTCGACAAGGAGAACACCGCATGAGCACCTTCACCTACCCCGAGGCCGGCGCCACCCGGCAGGAGACCCTGCCCGCCGGCTACCACCACCTGCGCCACCGCGTGCCCGTGGGCACGGGACGCGCCGCCTTCGAGGCGGCGGGCAGGGCGGTGACCACCTGGCGGCTGCACCGCGCGTCGGGCGTGAGGGTACGGGCCGGCGCCGCGCGGGCCGAGCCCGGCGCGGCCGTCGAATGCGCGATCGGCGTCGGACCGCTGCGGCTGACCGCACCGTGCGTGGTGGTCTGGACGGCGTACGGGAAGGACCGGACCGGGTTCGCGTACGGCACGGCCGGCGGGCACCCGGAGTGCGGCGAGGAGTCGTTCGTCGTGGAGCTGGCGGACGACGGGACGGTGTGGTTCACCGTCACCGCCTTCAGCCGCCCGGCCCGCTGGTACACCCGGCTCGCCGGACCCCTCGTGCCCGTCTGCCAGCGCTGGTACGCCCGCCACCTCGGCAGGACCCTCCGGCGGATCGCCACGGGAGGGTCCGTACGCCGATAATGGGCGGGATGGAGTGGTTCACCGAGCCCGACTACTGGCTGAGCCGGCTGGTCTTCCAGCGGGGCCTGGCCGCCGTCTACCTGGTCGCCTTTCTCGCGGCGGCGCTGCAGTTCCGTGCGCTGATCGGCTCCCGGGGCATGCTGCCGGTGCCGCAGTACCTCCGGCGGGTGTCCTGGCGGCAGTCACCGACCCTCTTCCACCTCCACTACTCGGACCGCTTCTTCGCGGGGTGCGCGTGGGCGGGCGTGCTCCTCGCGGCGGCGCTCGTCGCGGGCGCGGCGGACCGGCTGCCGCTGTGGACCGCGATGCTGATGTGG
The DNA here is from genome assembly GCF_053591455.1 of Streptomyces sp. NPDC003016. NCBI lineage: Bacteria > Bacillati > Actinomycetota > Actinomycetes > Kitasatosporales > Streptomycetaceae > Streptomyces > Streptomyces sp. NPDC003016. Next base: position 63,744 of record NZ_JBSFTV010000017.1, on the reverse strand, counting down.
GCGGCGCTGTGGGCGCTGTACCTGTCCATCGTCAATGTCGGGCAGACCTGGTACGCCTTCGGCTGGGAGTCCCTGCTCCTGGAGGCCGGTTTCCTGGCGGTCTTCCTCGGCAACGAGCGCACCGCCCCGCCCGTGCTGGTGCTGTGGCTGCTGCGCTGGGTGCTGTTCCGGGTGGAGTTCGGCGCCGGGCTGATCAAACTCCGCGGCGACCTGTGCTGGCGGAAGCTGACCTGCCTGGACTTCCACCACGAGACGCAGCCGATGCCGGGCCCGCTGAGCTGGTTCTTCCACCACCTCCCGAAGCCGCTGCACCGCGTCGAGGTGGCGGCCAACCACGTGACCCAGCTCCTCGTCCCGGTGCTGCTCTTCACCCCGCAGCCGGTCGCGGGCGCGGCGGCCGGCGTGATGGTCCTGACCCAGCTGTGGCTGGTGCTCTCCGGCAATTTCGCCTGGCTGAACTGGCTGACGATCGTCCTCGCGCTGTCGGTGATCGACTTCTCGCCCTGGACCACCGCGCCCGCCCTGCCCCCTCCCCCGCTCTGGTACGAGGTGCTGGTCGTCGCCGTCACCGCGCTGCTGCTGGCCCTCAGCCACCGGCCCGCGCGCAACCTGTTCTCGCGGCGCCAGGCGATGAACCGCTCGTACGACCCGCTCCACCTGGTCAACGCGTACGGCGCGTTCGGGAGCATCAGCCGCGTCCGCCAGGAGATCGTCGTCGAGGGTACGGACGAACCCGTGGTGCACCGGGGCACGGTGTGGCGCGCGTACGAGTTCAAGGGGAAGCCCGGCGACCCGCGCAGGCTGCCGCGCCAGTTCGCGCCGTACCACCTGCGCCTCGACTGGATGATGTGGTTCGCGGCGCTCTCCCCCGCCTACGCGCGCGTCTGGTTCGACCCGTTCGTCGAGCGGCTGCTCACGGGCGATCCGGCGACGCTGCGGCTGCTGCGCGTCAATCCCTTCCCCGACGCCCCGCCCACCTACGTCCGGGCCCGTGTCTACCGCTACCGCTTCACCACCTGGCGCGAACTGCGGGCCACGCACGCCTGGTGGCACCGTACGCTCGTACGCGACTTCCGGCCGCCGACGGCTCTCGCCCGCAGGGCGTCGTCCTGACAGAATCGGCCGTCCGGAACGCTGGACAGCGAGGGGGCGGGGACGATGACGGCGGCGGGAGCGTTCGACGCGGCCACCGGTGACGGGCCCGCGCCCGCCGCGCCGGACGGGCGGCGGGCCGCCGAGGTGCGGGTCGCGTTCGCGGGGCTGATGCAGATCAGGCGCCTGACGAACACGGAGACCGACGATCCCGAGGCCGTCCCCGCCGCCTGGGAGGTCAACCAGGCCGTGCGGTCGGTGGCCCTGGCCCTGGAGGCGGCGGGCATCGCCCCCTCCGCCGTCGACGAGGCCGGCGCGCGCACCGCGACCGGCTACCGCGTCGGCCCCGGCGAGCGCCTCGGGACGGTCCGGGTGGAGTGGCTCGGCCCGCCGGGCAGCGGCGCCGCCCAGGAGGAGCAGGAGGCGCTGACCGGGTGCGCCGCCGAGCTCGGCCGTCTCGGCTGGACGGCCCTGCTGTACCGGGGGCCGCGGCGGCGGCGCTTCCTGGAGGTCGAGCCCCCGGCCGCCGGCCGCCCGCGCTGAGAGACCCGGCCGACGGCCGAGGCGGGGAGCCGGGAAGCAGGGAGAGCAGAGGAGATACGCGTGATCATCTGGGTGAACGGCGCCTTCGGGAGCGGGAAGACGACGCTCGTCGAGGAGTTGCGCCGACGCCTGCCGGACGCTCTGGTCTTCGACCCCGAACGGGTCGGCTACCTGCTCCGCGACATCGTCGAGGTGCCGACCGGCGACTTCCAGGACCTGCCGCTGTGGCGCCGCCAGGTGGCCGGTCTGGCCGTGGGCCTGCTCGAAGCGTACGAGCGCCCTGTGCTCGTGCCGATGACGCTGGTCGATCCGCGGTACACCGCCGAGATCTTCGGCGGTCTCCAGGACGCCGGCGCGAGCGTCCACCACTTCTTCCTCGAGGTCTCGCCCCAGGAGCTGGCCCGCCGCATCGACGCCCGCAGTGTCGCGCCGGACGATCCCGAACGCTCCGAGAGGGCCCGGGCGTGGTGCAGGGCCCGGATTCCCGAGTGCGTGGCCGCCGTCGACACCCTGCCGCTCGACACCGTCCTCCTCGACGGCGAGCTGCCCTCACGGAAGCTGGCGGACGAGGTGCTGGCGTACGTCGCCGGTGCGGGCGCCGCGCGCTGACTGCCGTTGTTCCCCTGCCGGACCGAGTCGGTCCGGCAGGGGAACAACGGCAGGGGGACGGCACCGGCGGGACGGCACCGGAGGACGGCGCCCCGCTCAGTCGATTCCCGGGAGGATGTGCGGCTCCGCCAGGTCCTCTTCGTACCCCGCCAGCCTGATCGGGGCCGACCGGGACCACACTTCGAGGCTGCCGAGCTCATCGGGCCGCCGGCGTCGGGCCTGACCGGCCCCTTCGCCACGTTCACGCAGCCGATTGTCCTGCTGTGTCATCTCTGGTGTCACCGCGCACTCCTTTGTGTCGCGTAACCCGTCGGACGTGGTGCCACGGCCTCGGCCGGTGGCTACCGGTGACGACCGGACGCCCCCGACGGGTCAGGAAAGTTGGGGCAGTTCGGTCGCGGTGGCGCCGGTTACTCACACTGGAGTGGCCTTGGTGGGGCTGTCCGTGACCAACAGAGTACCCATATGAGCACGCTTCCGCTCGATGGATTCCGTCACCTTTCGGCCTGTCGCCCCCGGCGCACGAGCGGGCCGGGGCCGGCCGAGGACCGGCGGCCGGCCCCGGGGCGGGCCGCCCCGACGCAGAAGTCCGGTGGGTGAAGGCGCATGTGACGCGCCATCACCCACCGGACCTCCGGGCACCGGGCCGCTGCCCGCTTCCTACCAGTTGGCGGGGGCGTAGTCCTTGAGGAAGACGCCGAAGAGGTCTTCGCCGCCCTCGCCGCGCACGATCGGGTCGTAGACGCGGGCCGCGCCGTCGATCAGGTCGAGCGGGGCGTGGAAGCCCTCCTCGGCGAGCCGCATCTTGTCGGGGTGCGGGCGTTCGTCGGTGATCCAGCCGGTGTCGACGGCGGTCATCAGGATGCCGTCGGTCTCCAGCATCTCCTGGGCGCTGGTGCGGGTGAGCATGTTCAGCGCGGCCTTGGCCATGTTGGTGTGCGGGTGGCCTGCGCCCTTGTAGCCGCGGCTGAAGACGCCCTCCATCGCGGAGACGTTCACCACGTACTTGCGCTGGGCGGCGGCCGCGGCCATCGCCGGGCGCAACCGGCTGATCAGGATGAACGGCGCCGTCGAGTTGCACAGCTGCACTTCGAGCAGCTCGACCGGATCGACCTCGGAAACTGTCTGGATCCAGCTGTTGGTGTCGTCCAGGTCGGGTACGAGCCCGCCCGCGTCGATCGCCGTGCCCGCCTCGATCCGGGCGAGGGACGTCGAGCCCGTGACCAGGGCCAGGTCGGTGACCTGCTGGGCCGTGAGCCCCTCGGGGCGGGCCGTGGGCAGGGAGAGCTGGGCGCCGGAGCCGAAGGCGCCGATGACCTCGGAGGCGGGCAGCTCACCGGCGGGCAGCGGGGCGGACTCGGCGCCGATCAGCTCGCTGTACGCGCGCGGGGAGCGGCGTACCGTCTGCGCGGCGTTGTTGATCAGGATGTCGAGCGGGCCCTCGGCCGCGACCGAGTCGGCGAGCGCCACGACCTGGGCCGGGTCGCGCAGGTCGATGCCGACGATCTTGAGACGGTGGATCCACTCGTCGCTGTCCGGCATCGCCTTGAAGCGGCGGATCGCGTCGTTCGGGAAGCGCGTGGTGATGGTGGTGTGCGCGCCGTCGCGCAGCAGCCGCAGCGCGATGTACATGCCGATCTTGGCGCGGCCGCCGGTGAGCAGGGCGCGCCGGCCGGTCAGGTCGGTGCGGGCGTCGCGGCGGGCGCGGTTCTCGGCGGCGCACTTCTGGCACAGCTGGTGGTAGAAGGCGTCGACCTCGACGTACCGGGTCTTGCAGATGTAGCAGGACCGGGGGCGCTGGAGTATGCCCGCGATCTCGGCGGCGGCCGAGGAGGACGGCAGGAGGCCCTGCGTCTCGTCGTCGATGCGCTCGGCGGAGCCGGTGGCGGTGGCGTGGGTGACGGCCCGGTCGTGGGCGGTCTTGGCGGCGCGGCGCTCCTGGCGGCGGCGCTGCTTCACGGTCCGGTAGATGCCGGCGGTGGCGCGGCGTACCGCGATGGCGTCGGGGTGGTCGACGTCCAGCTTGTCGAGCTCGTCGAGCACGCTCAGGCAGACGGCCATGCGGTCCGGGTCGATGCCGGGACCGAACACCGGGCTGTCCTGGCCGCCGTCCGGGGTGTCGCCGAACGCCGCCGGACTGTCCTCTGTCACCGTCATCGCCGCTGCTGTCCTCGTGTCGCTCGTGCTGGGGAGTACAAAATCCGAACTTTACGTAAGCGGGGCGCCCGGTGCCAAACCCTCCGCCCCCACGGAGGGCGCGCAGCGACGTATCTCACAACCGGGGGGCGAGGGCGGAGAGGGGGGCCGGTCCGGTTACGACACCACCTGCCCCTTGCCGAGCGCGATGACGCCGTTCTTCGAGACGGTGTAGAGCTGCTGGTCGCGCTCCCGGTTCACGCCGATCGTCGCCCCGGGCGGTACGTCGACGTTCTTGTCGAGTATCGCGCCTCTGACGACCGCTCCCCTGCCGATGCGGACGTTGTCGTGCAGCACGGAGCCCTGCACCACGGCGCCCTCCTCCACCACCACTCCCGGCGACAGCACGGAGCGGGTGACCTGGCCGCGGATGAGGCACCCCGCGCTGACGATCGACTCGCCCGCGATGCCGCCGGACACGAAGCGGGCGGGCGGCAGCTGGCCGGGGTGGGTGTAGACGGGCCAGCGGCGGTTGTGCAGGGTGAACTGCGGCTGCTCCGAGATGAGGTCCATGTGGGCGTCGTAGTACGTGTCGAGGGTGCCGACGTCGCGCCAGTAGCCGTGCTCGTGCGGCGTCTCCCCGGGCACGTGGTTGTCGTCGAAGTCGTAGACCTGTGCCACTCCGCGCCCGGTGAGCATGGGCACGATGGAGCCGCCCATGTCGTGCACCGAGTTCTCGTCCTCGGCGTCCTGGTACAGGGCGTCGACGAGCACCTTGGCGGTGAACATGTAGTTGCCCATGGAGGCGAAGACCCGGTCCGGGTCGTCCGGCAGGCCCGGCGGATCGGCGGGCTTCTCCAGGAACTGCTCGATCCTGTCCCCGTCGGACGCGGGTGTGATGACACCGAAGGACGACGCCTGGGTGCGCGGTACCCGGATGCCGGCGACCGTGACGCCCGCGCCGCTCTCGATGTGGCGCTGCAGCATCTGCCGGGGGTCCATGCGGTAGACGTGGTCGGCCCCGAACACGGCGATGTAGTCGGGCTGTTCGTCGTGGACGAGGTTGAGCGACTGGAGGATCGCGTCGGCGCTCCCCAGGTACCAGCGCGGACCGAGCCGCTGCTGGGCGGGGACCGGCGTGACGTAGTTGCCGAGGAGACTGGACATCCGCCAGGTGGTGGTCACATGGCGGTCGAGCGAGTGCGACTTGTACTGCGTCAGCACGCAGTTGCGCATGATGTCGCCGTTCACCAGGTTCGACAGGACGAAGTCGACGAGCCGGTACGTGCCGCCGAACGTCACCGCCGGTTTGGCCCGGTCGGCGGTCAGCGGCATCAGCCGTTTGCCCTCCCCGCCTGCCAGTACGATCCCGAGCACCGAAGGTCCACCACGCATCTGCCGCCCCTGCTCGTCACTGTCCGGACTTGAGAATCTCCTCGTACACCCCGGCCGTGCGGCGGGCGACGGCGTCCCAGCCGAAGTCCCGCACGGCACGCCGGCGGCCCGCCTCACCCATCCGCGACGCTGTCCGCCGGTCGCCGGTCAGGCGGTCGACCGCGTCCGCGAGACCCGACTCGAAGCCCTCGGGGTCCGCCTCGTCGTACGGGACGAGCAGACCGGTGCCGTCGTGCTCGACGACCTCGGGGATGCCGCCGACCGCCGAGGCGACGACGGGCGTGCCGCACGCCATCGCCTCCAGGTTGACGATGCCCAGCGGTTCGTACACCGAGGGGCAGACGAACACGGCGGCGTGGGTGAGGAGTTGGACGACGTCCGGGCGCGGCAGCATCCGCTCGATCCAGTGCACGCCGTCGCGGGTGCGGCGCAGCTCGTCGACGAGTTCGCGGAACTCCCGCTCGATCTCCGGGGTGTCGGGGGCCCCGGCGCACAGGACGAGCTGCGTGGCCGGGTCGAGCCGGCGGGCCGCCCGCAGCAGGTGGGGCACGCCCTTCTGGCGGGTGATGCGGCCGACGAACAGGGCGTACGGGCGCTGCCGGTCGATACCGACGCGCTCCAGTACGTCCGTGTGCGGGTCGGGCCGGTAGAGCGAGGTGTCGATGCCGTTGTGCACGACGCGCACCCGGTCGGGGTCGAGCGCCGGGTAGCTGCTCAGGATGTCGGCGCGCATGCCGTGCGAGACGGCGACCACGGCGTCGGCCGACTCGATCGCGGTGCGCTCGGCCCAGCCGGACAGGGCGTAGCCGCCGCCCAGTTGCTCGGCCTTCCAGGGGCGCAGGGGCTCCAGCGAGTGCGCGGTCATGACGTGCGGGATGCCGTACAGCAGCTTCCCGAAGTGGCCTGCGAGGTTGGCGTACCAGGTGTGGGAGTGGACCAGGTCGCACCCTTCGAGGGCCGCTGCCATCGACAGGTCGGCGGAGAAGGTGCGCAGGGCGTCGTTCGCGCGGTCCAGGGCGGGGTCGGGGCGGTGGCGCAGGACGCCGCCGCCCTCCGCGACGTCCGGGCCGGTGCCGGTCCCTGTTCCCGGGCCCGCGCCTGTGCCCCAGCAGTGCACTCGCACGTCGACGAGGGAGCGTAACTCGCGTGCCAGGAACTCCACATGGACGCCGGCTCCGCCGTAGACGTCCGGCGGATACTCACGGGTGAGCAGCCCCACCTTCATCGCGGTCCCCCCGTCGTCTGCGTCGCGGTCTCCCGTCGTCTTCCCCCGATGGTCACTCAGATGCGCGCTGTGCGGAAGACTGCGACGGAGGGCGGTCGAACACGCAGTCCCCGCACAGACCCGCGGACGGGCAGCGGTAGTAGAGGCAGCAGCTGCGGCGGCGGAAGGACGCGCCGTCCGGGGACAGGACGCCGGTGGTCCGCAGGCCGGGGTGGCGGAAGAGCTCGGCGGCCAGCGCCAGGGCCCGCTCCCCCACCTCCGGGCGGCCGTTCTTCCGTGCCCAGGCGTGGAGTTCGCGGGCGGCGCCGGCCAGCGCCGAACCCGCGTTGCCCCACAGCAGCGGGGACGAGACGCGGCCGTCTTGGCGCAGCGCGTCCGCGAGCGGTACGAGATGGCCGTACTGGACCACCTCGCGGATGCGGTCGGCGGTCGCGGACAGCATGCGCGGCGGCGTCGCCAGCCACAGGTCGTCCGGCGACGTCAGGTCGGCGTCCCACCGCAGTGCGTCCGGCGGGAGGTCGGGGAACTCTCCGTACAGCGCGGCCGGTCCCAGGGCGAGCGACCACAGCCGGGCGGCGAGGCCGAGATGCGCGATCGAGGCGGCGACCCTGCGCTCGGGGGCGCGCAGCCGCGCGGCGACCTTGTCGACGCGGAACGTCAGCGGGGCCGTGTCGCCCGCGTAGACCCGTGCGAGCGGGACGTGGCCGCCGCCGTCCGGCGCCCGGGTGCGCAGCGCGAAGAACCCGCCCACCGACGCCATTTCCGTCAGATCCATGTCCCCGCTCCTGTGTTCGTACGGACGGGCGGCTTCCGCCCTCGGTATGGCCGGACACCCCCGGGAGGAGGACCTTGGGCGTACGCCCGTACTACGTGAGCAGTACGTACGAACGCCTGCTCAAGGACGACGACACGAACGCTCCGGGAAGCCATCGTGGAGTCCATGAGTGCTCTCGCGCTGTCCGTGCTCCTGGCACTGGTCTCCGCTGTCGCCTATGCGGCAGGGGCCATTGTCCAGGAACGCGTCGCGTCCACGGCCCCGGCCCGTCCGTACGCCCCGCTGCGCCACGGCGGGTGGTGGGCCGCCGTGGTCCTCAACGGGCTCGGCGCGCTGCTGCACGTCGGGGCGCTGGCGTACGGGCCGCTGAGTCTGGTCCAGCCGCTGGGCGCGCTGACCATCGTCTTCGCGCTGCCGATGGCGGCCCTGTTCGTGGGGCGCAGGGCGGGCGCCGTCGCCTGGCGCGGCGCGATCATGGCGTCGGCCGGTCTCGCGGGGCTGCTGTCGCTGACCGGCACGGCCGACGCGCGGTCGCTGGGCGGCGGCGAGCGGCTGGTGGTGGCGGTGGTGACGTTCGGCGGGGTGGCGGTGGTGTTCCTCGTCGCGCAGCGGGTGCACCGTGCGGTGGTGCGCAGCATCCTGCTGGCGACGGCGGCGGGCGCCGCGTTCGGCGTCTCCTCGGTGTTCACCAAGACGCTGGCCGTCGACTGGACGGCGTCGGGCGGCCTCGCCGGTCTGGACGGACTGGACGGACTGGACGGACTGGGCGGGCCGCTGCCGAGTCTGCTGGCCGTCGCGGGGCTCGCGACCGTGGGCATGCTGCTCTCCCAGGCCGCCTACCGGGGCGCCGGACTGGCCGCCCCGCTCGCCACGGTCACCGTGGTCAACCCGGTGGTCTCGGCCGCGGTGGGCATCACGCTCTTCGGCGAGCACTTCCGGTACGGGGCGACCGGCACCGCCCTGGCGCTGGGCTGCGGGGTCGTCGCGGCGGGCGGGCTGATCCTGCTGACGACGGAGCGGCTCGGGGGGCACACCGGAGCGACGCACGGGCGCCTGCCGGCCGCGGGGTCGCAGGTTCGTGTCCCGGTGCAGCGGCCGCGGGCCCGGAACGTGACGGAAGCGGTGACGGAGACGGTGCCTCAGACGGTGACGCCGCCCGCCCTGAGGTAGGCCAGCGGGTCGATGTCCGAGCCGTAGCCCGGCCCTGTACGCACCTCGAAGTGGAGATGCGGGCCCGTGCTGTTGCCGGTGGAGCCGGAGCGGCCGATGCGCTGGCCGACGCCCACCTTCTGGCCCTCGCGCACGGTGAGCGCCGAGAGGTGCCCGTACTGGCTGTACCTGCCGTCGGCGTGCTGGACGACGACCTGGTAGCCGTACGCCCCGCCCCAGCCGGCCGAGACGACCCGGCCGGAAGCGACGGACTTCACGGCGGTGCCGGTGGGCACCGGGAAGTCGACCCCGGTGTGGTAGCCCTTGGACCAGGAGGAACCGGCCGCGCGGTAGGGCGTACTGGGGCCGGTGTCCACCGGGGCGGAGAGCCCCGATGTCCTGCCGGCCCTGCTGACCTTGCTCTCCTTGCCGGCCTTGCTGTCCCGCTGGGGTGACGCGGCGGCCGGGGCGCGCTCGGCCTCGGTCCTCCTGGCGGTTCCCGTTCCCTTGCCCGGCCCGGCTTTCTGCGCGCCGCGCAGGACCAGCCGCTGCCCCGGGTGGATCAGGTCGGGGTCGTCGCCGACGACCTTGCGGTTCGCGGCGTACAGCCCTTCCCAACCGCCCTTGACGTTCTCGGCGTCCGCGATGGTCGAGAGGGTGTCACCGCCGTCGACGGTGTACGTCCTGCCCTTCGCCGAACCGTTCGGGTCGGGCGCGTTGGGGGCCGACGCCTTCCTGGTCTCCGTCCTGGACTGCTCGGGCCTTCCCGTCTTCGGCCCCGTGCTGATGTCCGGCGCGCCGCCGCCGCGGGTCAGGCCCGCCCGTACCGAGCACAGCGGCCAAGCCGTCGGACCCTGCCCCTTGAGCACCTTCTCCGCGACGGCGATCTGCTGGTCCTTGGTCGCGAGGTCGGCGCGCGGGGCGTAGGCCGTACCGCCGTACGCCTGCCAGGTGGACTGCCTGAACTGGAGCCCGCCGTAATGGCCGTTGCCCGTGTTGATCTTCCAGTTGTCGGTCGACTCGCAGGCCGCGACCTTCTCCCAGACGTCCACCGACGCCGCGTCCGCCGCCCCCGGTGCGATCAGCGGCAGGGCTATCCCGGCTCCGCCGGCCGTGACCGTCAGCGACGCACGGTTGATACGGCTCGGCTGGTACCGGCGGTGTCGACCGGATGCGGCCATGGCTCAGCTCCCCCACTCACACATCGGACACGTAGCAATCGGCAAAAGTACGGCCCCCGCGCGTGCCGTGACAAGGGTCGGTACGCCGAACTCTCCCCTGCCGGTGGCATATTGGCCGTCCCGCTGCCGGTCTGCCGTCAGCTTCCCACCCCACCGGGCCGGGCCGGGCCGGAATGCGGAAACCGCCACGTGACTTGAGGATCCAGGAACAGCCGGGCCCGTTGGTGCGTACCCCCGCGGACGCAGACACGGGCACCCCAGGGGCTCACGCATGCGCGGCAGGGCCCGCATCGGTGGAACGGGGCTCGCGGTGACCGGCGGCGACCTCGCCCGCGACTTCGCACGCCATGGCTCCACGGCCTCGGTGCACCACCGGACGGCGGCGGCCAGGACGCACGGGACCGGGCCGTCAGGCGCGCAGCCGGACCGCGGTGTCCCGCGGCAGCCGGCCCTCGTCGTCGAGCGGGCCGCCCGCCGGGAGCAGTTCCTGGTGCGCCGGGACGACGGCGGGACTGTCCGACAGGTTGACGACGCAGATCAGACCGTGCGTGCGTGCGAAGGCGAGGACGCCGTCCGTCGCGGACAGCCAGGTCATCGGGCCGTGACCGGAGCCGTCCGAGGACCGTCGCAGCCCCAGCGCCCGCCGCCTGCCGCCCGCCGCCCGCCGGTAGAGCGCGGCATCGTCCCCGGCTCGGTGCTCTGCCGGCCGACGGCGTAGGGGGGGCCAGCCCGCGGGCTGGGCAGCCAGGGCTCGGTGAGCGCCGCGAAACCGGCGTGCGGGGCGTCCGCGGTCCAGGGCAACGGGTCCCGGCAGCCTCGGCGTCGACGCCCTCATCGGCCTGCCGAAACTCCCACCCGGCGGGGAAACCCGCGACGTCCGCTGACTGACCGTTCGGAATGGGGTCGCAGTCCTCGCAAACCGATGGTGCTGCAAGCAAGCTCGTGCAAGTGCGGTCAGCGCCCGGCCCCGGTCCAGTCGCGCAGGCGCCGCCGGGCCCTCACCCCGCCACATCCGACCTGCTCCGCGGGGGCGTCCGGTCGGCCCACGCTCTTGCACAGCACGTAAACGACGCCCCGCGGAACGGCACGGTCACCGACCGGCAACCGCCCGGACTGCCGACGCCGCCCGGGCTGCCGCGCCGGCAGCAACGGGGCTACGGCTCCCACAGGTCATCAGGTCGCCTGGAGCAGCAGAGAGCTGCGGCCGGCACCGAGGAACCGGCCGGGAAGCCCTTCACCGTCCATGCCCGGCCGGCCTGAAAGGCAGCCAACCGATCACTGCGGCCGATTACCACATCACCGGCAGGCGCTCCGGAATCCGCTTCATGAAGCGGGTCCGCCACACCAGCTGGTCCACCGGAACCGCGAGCCGCAGCTCGGGCATCTTGTCGAGCAGCGTCTCCAGGGCGATCTCGGCGTGCTTCTTGCCGAGTGCGGTGGCCGGGCAGTAGTGCCGGCCGCCGCCGAAGGACAGGTGCGTCGAGTTGTTCGGCCGCTCCAGGTCCACCTTGTGCGGGTGGTCGAAGGCGTCCGGATCGAAGTTGGCGCCCTCGACCAGGACCAGTACCAGCTCGCCCTTCTTCACCAGCACGTCGCCCAGCTGGATGTCCTCCGTGGCCAGCCGCGGCAGGCCGTCGGCGATGGACAGGTTGATCCGCAGCAGCTCGTCGACCGCCGCCGGGACCTTCGACCGGTCCGCCAGCAGCTCTGCCTGGAGTTCCGGGTGCTGCATCAGCGCGAAGACCGCCATGCTCAGGAAGCCCATGGTGGAGATCACGCCGGCGCCGAAGAAGGTCACGCCGACCGTCGCGAGCATCTCGTCGGTCAGGTGCGCGTAGTCCGGGTCGTCACGCAACGCGGCGAGCTCAGCCATCAGCCCGGTGGTGGCCGGGTCGTCCAGCCGCTCCACCATGTAGGCCATGTCCCGGTCCCAGTTGAGCTTGGCACCGGTGACGGGGCAGGCCGAGTTCATGAACGCGATGTCCAGGCTGGCCGCCAGCTTCGGCGCGTCCTCGAACGGGATGCCGAGGATCCGGCAGTGCAGCGCCTCCGCATAGGGGTTGGTGAACGCCGCGCGCAGATCGGCCGGCGCACCGGTGGCGATGATGCCGTCGATCAGCTCGGCGGCGTGCGCGCGCATCCAGTCCACGAGCCCCTCGGACTTCGGGTTGATCGCCTTGAGTACGGCCTTGCGCAGGCCGGCGCCGGTGATGTTCCCCATGTTGTTGACGACCTCGGGTGGGATCGTCAGCGCGTACTGCCGGGGCACGCCGGGGGCCGAGGTGTCCTTCAGACTGAATCTCGTGTCCTCCAGCACCCGCGTGCACAGGGAGTAGGAGGACACCAGCCAGGCCTCGTCGCCCGCGATCGTACGGACCTTCTTGACCGGCTCGGCGCGAAGGGCCTCGATCTCCGCGGGGAGCCGGTCACCGCGCCAGTCGAACGGGAAGTCGATCAGCGTCTCGGGCAGCGTCTCAACGGACATCGGGGGCTCCTTCGGCGGGCGTGATGATGGCGTGCCCCTGGTTGCGGGAGGCGCGCAGCCCCGCGCCTCGGGAGTACAGCAGCTCGGCCATCGGCAAGAGCTGGTGGTAGCAGTTCAGCGAGGACGGGACCCCGAAAATGGCGGGGGTGTCCAGGAAGAGCGGCGCCTCGGCGCATATGTACTTCAGGCAGACCTCGCGCTGCCGTGCCGTACTGGACTTCCTGTCCGACTTGGTGGACAGGAAGTAGTCCGCGAGTTCCTCGCAGGTCCTGCGGAACTCGTCGTCGGTGCCGAGGAGTTCCAGTATCCGGGTGTGGATCTCCCGGTAGGCCGGATTGTCGGTGAACTCCGACAGAGCGCGGGCCCGGACCCGGCCGTCGCCCGGGTCGAGGGCGGACGCCGCGTTGTTCACCTTGGCCCGGACGCCGCGCAGGTTCTTGACCGCCTTGCGCTGGGCGTCGACGGGACCGTACCCGAAGGCCTCGTACATCTCGGCCACATGCAGGTCGGTGTAGAGGATGTCGACCTCGCGGAAGTGGTCGACCCCCCAGCGGCCGAGATCCAGGACCCGCTGGGCGGAGAAATAGCTGTTGCCGGGTGAGATCCCGATGAGGGCATGATCCGCCTCGGCGTGAATCACCTGGCAGTGCGGAGTGTAGGGCTGGATCCGGAAGAGTCCGGTGGTGGTGGTTGTCGCTGTCACAGCAGTCAACGTCGTCAACGGAGAGTGTCCTCCGCGTCGCTAGTCCCGATGGAGCCTCGTGCTCCTGGTGTGGCGACGACGCCGTGAAGTTAACGATCGAACACGGAGCGTGTCAACGCCGTCTCATGAGGCGTGAGTTGCCGCTGGGTACCCCCTTCCATCGGCGTCCCCGTACGCCAGGGGCGTACCGATGGCTGAACCTGGCCGCCCCCGCCACTTGGCCGAATCCCTGCGTGCAGGTGGTTGTGGCGCCGTGGACTGGTGAGATGCAGGCGTCGCGTGTGGCGCGGAATGAAAGCTTCCATAACGTCTTCCGGACGACATGCGACCTCGTCCCGTCATCTGCCGTACGCCTGTTATTCATCTGCTGTTGACGATTCAGGCGCAGGCAAGGATGTTCATGCCCCAAAGAACTGGCTTACGGCCAGGTGGAACATCCCTGAGAGGGTCGATCCGGCTCTCTCTCGTCATCCTCCTCGGGCCCGTGGGGACAGCGGTCTCCGTAGTTCTCGCCGAAAAGCAACGCTGAGGAGCCGACCCGCGAGGGGTCTTGAGGCGTAGTGGCCCGGGGGTGGCTGGTGGTGATTCAGCAGGCCGCCGCGCGGACGAGTACGAGTTCGGTGCCCGGTCTGACCGGGTGGGGTGTTTCGCTGCGCGGCCTGAGACGAGCGAGGTGAGGACCGCGTGGGTTGCGCCGTAGCTCTCGTGTCGTCCGGTGTATCGCTGGAGCGTGCGCCACCGCCGGAACTCGGCGCTGGCGTGTTCGGCACAGATCCGCCGGCAGGACTGGCAGCGCTTCCTCCCGCGCCCTCCGTACCGCTCGGTCACGGGCCTGCCTCCCGATCCCTCCGCTTCCTGGACGGAGCCGGTACCTGGTCGGGGAGCTCGCCGTCCAAGCCCCGTCAGCCGTCGTCGACCTGGGCTTTCACGTCCCGGTCCCGGTGAAAATGTTCGGGGGTGCCCTCGGTGCGCACAGCGGTCCGGTCGCGCATCCGGCCCAGCCGCCCGGCACCCGACCACGGGGTACGGCCCTGTCCGTCGCTGACCGTGGTGGTCCTGATGGGGTGCTGCCTCTGCTTGCCGGAGACGAAGACCCCTCTGGAGAGCTCTCCGTTCGGTGAGCTCGCAGCGAATCGAGACCGGCGCCCCGGGCTGCCATGGCCCGGGGCGCCTGTTCCGTGCCTGACCTGATCAGGTCTTCTTGGTCTTGGCGGCCGGAGCGCCGGGGCCGCAGGACAGGCGGGCCGCCGCCAGGCCCGGCCTCCTCTTCCTCACGTTCCCCATCGGTTCGGAGCACTCCAGGCTGCCTGAGCCGTCGACGATCCAGCCGGTCGCCCGGCCCGCCACCGGCTTGCCGTGTCCCCGCAGGTGTACCGAAAGTCCGCGGTGACCTGCCGTACCCGGGCGAAGTCCACGAAGGTTCCCGCGCCGTCGACGCCGGCGCTGCCCGCGTCGAGGTCCGGTACGGGCCTGCGGACATGGGCGAACTCATCGCCGTCACGGTCAGCAGCGTCCGTTTCTCCGATGCGGGCGCCCAGCGAACGAAGCGCGGCCTCCGCGCCGGCCTGCGGTCCTTTCTCGAAGGTGACGGCGACACGCGGTGTGTGAAGTGGCGTCAGTCTGTGCGCGAGTCTGCCGTCTCCCTTGCCGATCTCCTGCTTCTCGGCGACACCTGTCAGGACGTCCCGCTTGTCGGCGTTGAACCATGCGTACGTGCCGTTCTCGCATGGGGCGCCGACCGTGCGCCTGGCCTTGTCGGCCGGCTCGCCGCCACCGGACGTACAGGCAGCCGTGCCGCGAGCAACGCGGCAACGGCGCACGCCGAGAGGCAGGTCTCTTCGATCTTCATGCTCTTGTCTCCCGGACCACTGGTCGTACGACGCGCTGCGCGCGGAGCGGCTGGCCCCGGCCCTCACCAGGGGCAGCGCGGCTTCTTCGGGGCGCACACCTGCCGGCGCACCGACCGTGAGGGTTCGTTCCACACCCTCTGGGGCGGCGACCGGTCACAAGTGCCCGCCGGTTGATCAGACCTCCGTGGGTCCCGGGGCCGGCTCGGGATCGGGTACGGGCTCGGGTCCCGGGGGCTTCGGGACCGGATCGGGCCCCGGCTCGGGCGGAACCGGCACCGGACCGGGCCCCGGGCCCGGCAGGGGGCCCGGGTCTGGGCCGGGCACGGGCGGGCCGGGTACGGGCGGGCCGGGTACGGGCGGGCCGGGGGGAGGGGTCGGCGACGGCGGTACGGGGTCCGGGTACGGATGGGTCATGGCTGGCCTCCTGCCTGTCGTGCGACGGGTTCAAGACCCACTTTCTCCCTCTGCGGCTGCCCCCGCCCGCCGGGGACACACATCCGGGTACGGGTGAACCGGAACGACCGGTACTGGCGCCCGCCGTCACCCCTGCCGACAGGCGCCGTCACCGCTGCCGGACGGCCTCCGCTGCCGCGCGCAGACCGGGTACCGGGCTGGAGAGCACGGGCACGGCGGTGCGGTCGTCACGGGTGCGGGTGGCCGCGTCCGCCATGGACGCCTGGGCCAGCACCACCACGTCCACTCCGGTGATCGCGTCGACGGTCCGGGCGACGAGGTCCAGGTAACCGTCCCGGTCGCCGTCCTCGAAGTACCTCCACGCGCCTTCGGCCGGCACGGTGCGGAGGTCGGCCCGCCGCTCCGCCGCGTCCGCCTCCTCCCTGATCAGGTCGCACGTGGGCCCGAAGGTGCTCTCCACCGTGGCGACCACCGCTATGCGGACCGTGTCGCGCTCCGGCGCGGCGGCGACGGCCGCGGCCGCCATCGGACGGTCCAGGCGCAGCACGGGGACACCGAGCCGCGCGCCGTACGCCTCCGCCACCGCGCCGATGGTGGAGCACGTGCAGAGCACGGCCGTGGCCCCGCCCTCACCGACGGCCGCGGCGAGCACCGCGGCGACCTCGGAGTCCGCGGCGCCGGGCCCGCCGGAGCGGGCCCTGGCCAGCAGTTCCTCATGGATCACGTGGCGCATTTCGAGGCCGGGGTGCTCGCGGTCGCGCAACGCCTCGAAGACGGGGACGTGGGCGGGCGAGGTGTGCAGCAGTGTGAGCATGCCCGCGATCCTAGAACGCGATCGGGACGTGTCCCCGGTGCGGAGCAGCCCGGAACACGGTCCGGCGGCGGTGTCAGTGGCGGTGCCTGGGGTCTGTCCTGTCGATCAGCGCAACGGGGACACACATGAGCCGGCGTGCCGAAGAGAGCGGCTGTACCGCGGAACTGACGGGTGATCTGGAGGTTGCCTACCGCGATCCGCGGGAACGGAAGCTCAGGTCCGGAGCAGCTGTGGGCCACCGGCCCCGACGTGGACCGCGCCGCCGAGTGGTGGCTGCGCGAGCTGGGCGCCCCCCCTTCCCGTACCTCTTCGCCTTCTCCCGCTCGCCGTGGAGGAGATGCTGCCGCCCAGTGGAGAGGCGGCCCGCTCCCCGCAGCAGGACCGAGACGAAGACCGGGGCTGGTGGCCGATCCTGCGGCTGCCCGCCCTCGTCGGCCGCGTCGCCGCCGGGGCGAACTGCCTGGACCCCGGCCCCTCGGCCCTGGCGGGTGAGCCGCGGCTGCCGGCCCTGCCGGGGGTCGTCGCCCGGCTCGCCTACCGCACCCCGGCGGGCGATCCGCTTCCGCTGCGCCCCGCGATCGGCGCGGCGACATCCCGGCTGCGTGAGGAGCCGGCCGCGGGGACCGGCCCGCTCACACTCTTCTCGCTGCAGAGCAACTACCCGGGGGGAGACGCCCCTTCCACCGGGGTGCTCACCGCCCACCCGACGGTCACAGAGGTGGGCGACACGACGTACGCCGTACGCCATCTGCGTGTGGATCCCGTCGCGCTCAAGGGGCCTGACGTTCCGTTGCTGGAGTTCCTGGACGCCTGCCTCGACTCCGTGCTCCCCTCCCCGCGGCTGCCCAGCCCTTCCGGGCTGCCCGGCCGTCGCGGACCTGCGGCTGCTGCTGAGCGACGGCTTCGCCGCGCTCGGGGAGCCTCTGGCCGCCGACGGCGACCGGGTCCCGGGCTGGGTGCGGCACCCCGCGCGCCCGGTGCCGCACCTGGCGGAGGAGTGCGCCCAGGTCTGCGGACTGGACGAGGACGCCGCGGTGCTCTCTCTGATGCTGCTCGCCCTGCCGGACCCCTCGGACCGCAACGTCAAGGGGTGGACCGGCCGGAAGCCGGTCCACTTCAAGACTGCGGTGGCCGAACGGGGCGGATCGGAGGTGGTGTTGCGCGCGGACCGGGCGCGGGCGGGCCGTTCCCTCTTCCCGTCGGGCGCCTGGCAGGAGCGCAAGCCGCCGCGCCTCCCCCTGGAGGCGTCGAAGCTCGGCCTGCTGTCACTGGCCAGGGAGCGTCGGCCGACGTCACACCTGGCGGCGGTGCCCTCCGGTCCGCCGCCCTGCTTTTCGCGGATGCGTAGGAGGTCCGTAACGGCTGGAGCCGGCCGGAGAGAGCCCCGAACCCTTGCGATGCAATATCGGGCTAAATGCCTCTATCGCATGCCATATAGCATGCCTGTTGGGGCGGTTGGGCGCCCGCCTTTGACCGGCGGAGCCCCCCAAGTGATATGAGTCACGGCCCACAACGGCATGGCGGAAGCGGTACTGGGCACAGTTCCGGCCCCCAGAAAGAAAGTTGAGTCCTCGCTCAGGGCGAGTGACGGATTTTTCTCCGTCCGGAACCGCGATATGGATCATGCGGAGCAATTTCAGGGCTTGTTCCGCCCGGCCACTCTCGCTTACGGTCACCGTCAATCCGGGTGGACCGCCGAATCCTGCCGCCGTCCGGAAACCACACCCACTCACGTACGGCAGGAGCGGGGGACCCAGGTAAGCCGCCGATCCGGAATGCCGGAACGGCTCGGGGTGAAGTCGCATTCACATGCGGCCGGGCATCTCCAGCCCGAACCCGACAGCTCACCTCGCAGGCGACGGAGAGGAATTCACCATGCCCGCAAAGGGTAAGCACCGTCGTTCCAAGTACGCCTCACTCACTCGGGGCTTCATCGCCGCGGGCACGGGAGGCGCCGCACTCGTCCTCCCGCTCATCGGCGCGACCTCTGCCGGCGCGGCGCCGCAGGCCGTCGCTGCCGAGAAGGCCGACTCCGTCATCTATGCCGTGATGTCCGGCGACTCGCTCTCCAAGATCGCCGGTGACCACTCCGTGGCCGGTGGCTGGGAGAAGCTGTACCAGGACAACCGGGAGGCCGTCGGCGACAACCCCTCGCTGATCCGTCCCGGCCTTGAGCTGACCATCGCCAGGGGGACCGAGGCCAAGGCCGAGGCCGAGAGGCCGGCGTCCGCCTCCGACCGGGCCGACCGTTCCGAGCGGAAGACCGCACCGGCCGCCGAAAGCGACGCCCCCGCCGTGGAATCCGCGTCCTATTCCAACGACCTCGACGGCTGGATCAAGGAATCGCTGGCCATCATGGCCAAGCACGGAATTCCCGGTACGTATGACGGAATTCACCGGAACATCATGCGCGAGTCCTCGGGCAACCCGATGGCCATCAACAACTGGGACTCCAACGCAGCCGCCGGAACGCCCTCCAAGGGGCTTCTCCAGGTGATCCAGCCGACGTTCCAGGCCTATCACGTGCCCGGTACGTCGATGGACAGTTACGACCCGGTCGCCAATATCACCGCCGCGTGCAACTACGCCGCCGACAGGTACGGCTCGATCGACAATGTGAACGGCCCCTACTAGGAGGCCCACGTCGTCGGCCCCGCTCCCCCGCCGTTCAGGCGGTGGGGCGGGGCCGACGGCGTCGTCCGTCCGGGTCGCGGAGGTACGCGAGGTACACCACGCCGGGCCCCAGCCAGACGGGCCCCGGGGCGAGTGTCTCGCCGTCGAGCCGGGGAGAAGGCGAGGGCGGTGCTGAACAGCTGCCCCGGAGCCCGTGCGCGCACGCCGTGCCCGGCAAGCAGCCAGACGTCCAGGTCCCCGGCGGGCTCGGCGAGCTGCCCCACGCGGGTGCCGTCCAGCGGCTCGGCCGCCTCCCGCGGCTGCTCGTGCGACCCGGCGCCCGAGCTGAGCGGCGTCCGCCGGCTGTCCGGCCCCGACGCGGTACGCGCCCGGACAGCCCCGGCCGTGGTCCTGGTCCTGCTGATGCCGGGTGAGCGCCTGCCCGGCACGGCGCACATCGCCACCGCCCTCGGCGTGGCCGAGATCACCGTCCGTCGCGCCCCGGTCCCGCTGTGTGCCGACGGCGTACTGGAACACCGGCGCGGGCGGGGCGGCGGCACGGGCGGGACGCCGGCGACCCGGCCGCCGGGCATCCGGCTCCGGGCACCGTCCTCGCCACCGGCGCCTACCGCTCGGACGCGGAGGCGGTGCACCGGCTGATCGACCACCGGCTCGCCCTGGAGTGCGGCCTCGCCCGCCGGGCGGCCGGCCGCGCGACCGAGGAAGCTCTGGGTCGCCTCGACGGCCCCGCCGCTCACCGTCCCCTCCGGCGTGGTGCTGGCCTGGCGGCGACTCGACCGCTCTGCCCGCCGTACCCCTTGGACGCCCTGCGCTCCGCCCACCACGAGCACCGCGCGCTCCTCGACGCCCTGCGCCGCCGGGACACGGCGGCGGCCGCTGTGCGCCGGTCAGCCGATCCGGCCGGTGCCCGCGCCCGCCGTCACCGAGGAGACGACGGAGGAGGCCGGCTCCGCCGTGTAGCTGTACGGCGGGTTCGTGAAGGAGCCCGTACGGGATATCTCGGTCGCGGCGCCTCCGAGGTCGTTGCCGCGCAGCACCGCGTACCCGTCGACCTCACTGCTGCGGCTGGTGGTCACGGCGAGCTTGGTCGTACGGAAGACGTTGTTCTCGACGAGCATCTGCGCGCCCATGCGGGAGTGCACGGCGGTGTCGGCGCCCTGTACGTAGTTGTCGTAGAAGTGGCCGGTGCCGAAGCGCAGGCTGGGGATGCGCGAGAAGACGTTGCTGAAGTGGTTGTGGTGGTACGTCACGCGCAGGCGCCCGGTGTCCTCGGCCGCGTTGTTGTCGCTGTGGCCGACGAGGCTGCCTTTGAAGTGGTCCTTGAACGTGTTCCAGGACACGGTCACCGAGTCGGACGCGTGCGTGATGTCCAGAAGTCCGTCGTAGTAGTCCTTGTCGCCCTGGTTGCGGTCGGCGGAGAAGGCGTTGTGGTCGATCCACACCTTCGTGGACTTCTGGACGGTGATGCCGTCGGCGGGGGCGACGGGCTTGCTGATGTTCAGGTTACGGACGACGACGTTCGTCTTCTCCTTGATCCGCAGCCCGCCGCCGGTGAAGCCGGAGGACGAACCGACGCCCAGGACGGTGGTGTGGGAGCCGATGTCGACCTGTCCGGACAGCGGGATCAGTCCGGACACCTTCACGACCTTGGCCGAGTCGCCCGCGACGGCGGTCTTGAAGGCGGCGAGCGTGGAGACGGTGGTGGCGGGGGCGTTGCCGCCCCCCGTGGTGCCGGCGCCGAAGCCGACGGGCGCGGCTTCGGCGGCGCCCGCCGAGCCGGGGGCCAGGGTGGTGAGGGCGACGGCCGCCGCACAGCCGGCGGCGAGTGCGGCGAGACGCCGCGGGGTGGCGAGGGTACGGAGATCGCTCATGAGGGGGGTCCTTCCCTGGGTGGGGGGATGAGCGGGGGATGTGAGCCGGGCTCGCGGAGCATCACGCGTCCCGGTCCCGGTGTCCGTGCGTGGTGGTGGCGTCGGTCTGCCGTCAGTAGGCGGTGGGCCAACCGCCGTTCCAGCTCAGCAGGTTGAGGCCGAGCTTGGGGGTGCCGGCGTCATTGCCGTCGTAGTAGTGGTAGACGAGCAGGTCGCCGTCGGTGTCGGGCATGACGTCCTGTCCGCCGGGGCCGATCACCGCGCCCTGGGACGCCATGACCAGGGTGCCGCCGTTGTTGTTCATGGCGACGCCGTTGCGGTCGTAGTACGGCCCGGTGGGACTGGTGGCCCGGCCGACCTTGATCTTGTACGTGGAGGCGGTGCCGCTGCAGCAGGTGTCGTACGAGGCGAAGAGGTAGTAGTAACCGTTCCGCTTGACCACGGTCGGGCTCTCCACCGCCTTCGTCCCGCTGGGCCGCGAGGCGAGCGAGTGGCGGGTGGTGTCGCCCGCGTACTGCTTGCCGGTCCCGGGATCGAGGCGGATCATCTTGATCCCGCTCCACCAGGAGCCGAAGGCCAGCCACCACTTGCCGTCGCCGTCGACGAACAGGTCCGGGTCGATGGCGTTGTAGTCGCTGCTGGAAGTGGAGGAGTAGACGATGCCCTGATCGCTCCAGCTGCCCGGCAGACCGGTCGAGGAGGTGGCGAGGCCGATGGCGGAGGTGTTGGAGCCGAAGCTCGAAACGGCGTAGTACATCAGGTAGCGGCCGCCGTGATACGAGATGTCGGGCGCCCACGGGTCGTTCGCGGACGAGTAGCCCGACCACCAACTCGGCGGTGAGGAAAGAGCGTTGCCGTTGCGGCTGAAGGCGGTGCGGTCGGTGGAGGTGCGGGACTCCAGATAGCCGTGCGTGGAGTAGAGCAGGTACCGGCCGTCCGACTTGCGGAGCATGGTCGGGTCGTGGACCACCACGTCCCCCGTGACCCTTCCGGGACCGGGGTAGGCGGAGGCGCTCGACGGCATCAGGGCCAGCATGACGGCGGCGGGCAGGGCGAGGAACGAGGTTCTGCGCAGAGTGCGGCTCACGCGCTTCTCCTTCGACTCGGTGACGTACATGACGCGCCGTTCGAAATGCCGAACGATGATCGTCACTTCGGGCGCGATTCCGGGCCGAGAGTGGCACGCCCGCCACCCCTGGGGCAATACCTTTGCACTCCTCTCTTGGTTCATGAATTCAGTCAATGTTCACGAATGAGAACAAGTTTTTCCGCGACCTCACTGCCCGACCCAGCACGCATCCAGCCCTCCCCCCTCCCCCGCACGGCCCGCCGACTCGGCAGAACCTAAGGACGAAAGGGGAAAAGAGGGTGGATCGGCGATCCCTCACCAGAAACACCGCGTTCATTTGATTGACATGCACCCATCCGCTCTCTAGCTTCTCGGCTACCGACCGAGTTCATGAACATGAACGAGGTGGGCTGGACTCATCACCTGACTCATCAAGGAGGAGCACCATGGCACCACGCGACGGAACCCGGCGAGCCATGCCGACGTCCCGCGTTCTCCTGTCGGCCCTGGCTCTCGCCCTGCCGGCCGTACTGATCGGCAGCGGCCCCGCCGCAGCGGCCGCCTGGCCCACGCCGACCGGGCAGAAGGCCGTCTCCACCACGATCAAGGTGAGTGGGGTCGTGGACGGCAAGATGGTCCGTCACTACGGCAGCGGAGACCTCGGTTCCGGCGGTCAGGACGAGGACCAGGGACCGCTCTTCGAGCTGGCCGACGGCGCCACGCTCAAGAACGTCGTCCTCGGCGCTCCGGCCGCCGACGGCATCCACTGCAAGGGCACCTGCACGCTCCAGAACGTCTGGTGGGAGGACGTCGGCGAGGACGCCGCCACCTTCAAGGGCACCTCCGCGTCCCAGACCATGACCATCGACGGCGGCGGCGCCCGCAAGGCGTCCGACAAGGTCTTCCAGCACAACGGCCCCGGCACGATGGTCATCAAGAACTTCCAGGTCAACGACTTCGGGAAGCTCTACCGCTCGTGCGGCAACTGCAGCACGCAGCACAAGCGCCACGTGGTGATCCAGAACGTCACCGTCACCGCTCCCGGCAAGTCCCTCGCCGGCATCAACTCCAACTACGGTGACACCGCCCGGCTCTCGGCCGTCACCATCGTCGGCGACAGCAGCCGCAGCATCGTCCCCTGCGAACGCTACAAGGGCGTCACCAGCGGCGAACCCACCAAGCTCGGCAGCGGCCCGGACTCCACGCACTGCCTGTACAGCGCCTCCGACATCACCTACAAGTAACCGGCGCCCCGCCTCGAACTCTCCGAGCAGAGGAACCCCCCATGGCAGAACCCTCTCTCCGCAAGAGAAAACCCGGGCTCCGCAGCGCCGCCGCCGCCGCGGCCACCGCAGCCGCGCCGCTCACCACGGCCGGCGTGGCCGCCGCCGCCCCGGCGAGCGCCACCGGCAGCTGCGGCAACGGTGCCGTCATGCCCCCGGGCCAGTACTGCGCCGGCAACAGCCTCCGGGGCCAGGGCTCCGGCAGCGGCCGGCAGCGCCCCCGGGACGGCCACCGGAGCGGCGACACCATCGGATAGCGCATCCGCCCGAGGCAGCACGGACACCGGGCCGGCTCCGCCCCCACGGGCGGCGCCGGCCTCGGTGCGTGGCGGTGTGCGACCGGTCAGCGGGCGTACACCGCCGGCCTCGGCGGAGTCGGCATCCCGTCACCGATGAAGAAACTCGGGTGGGGCGGCTGGTTGTACGCCGTGTTCTGCCAGGCGACGGCCTCGCGGTACTGGACGTCGTGCATCAGCGTGGTGATGCGCGTGGTGGTGACAGCGGTCGTGGTGTACACGCGCAGCGCGCTGCTGTCGGTGGTGCGCCAGACGACCTCCTCGCGCCAGTCGCCGAAGAGGTCACCGCTGAGGGCGGGGGTCGCCTTGGTGCCGTTGTTGGAGGCCACCCCGCTGCCGGTCAGCAGACGCGTCTCCCCGCCGGTGCCGTACTTGTCGACACGGGTGCCGTCGAGCAGTTCCCGTACGGGATCGGCGTCCCACCAGGCCAGGAAGTTCGTCGAGGAGGGCTTGCGGCCCACGATCCGCCCGGCCGGATCGCGTACGCCGTCGCCTCCGGCCGAGGACCAGGACTCGGCGCCCGCGCTGCCCGCCCAGATGTCGGCGGACACTCCTCGGCCGTTGTCCCCGCCCGCCGGGGTCGACCACAGGATCTGGCCGGTGCGCGCGTCGGCCATCCAGGAGCTCGGTTTGGTGCTGTCCTCGTCGATCTTGAACACCTCCAGGCCGCTCCGGGAGGGGTCGAGGTCGCCGACGTGCAGGGCGTCCCCGTGGCCGTTGCGGGTGTTCCACAGTCCGCGGCCCGTGTCGTCGACGGCCATGGAGCCGTAGACGATCTCGTCGCGGCCGTCGGCGTCCACGTCCGCGACGGAGAGGTTGTGGTTCCCCTGACCGGCGTACGCGCTGTTGCCGGACGCGCTGGAGTCGAAGGTCCAGCGCCTGGTCAGCCTGCCGTCGCGGAAGTCCCAGGCCGCGATGACACTGCGCGTGTAGTAGCCGCGCGCCATCACGATGCTCGGCCGCTGTCCGTCGAGGTAGGCGGTGGCGGCGAGGAAGCGGTCCACCCGGTTGCCGTACGAGTCGCCCCACGAGGAGACGGTCCCGCGCGGCGGGTCGTAGTCGACGGTGGAGAGCGCCGCGCCCGTCCGGCCGCCGAACACCGTGAGGAACTCGGGGCCGGTGAGGACGTAGCCCCCGGAGTTGCGGTGGTCGGCAGCGGCGTTCCCGATGACCGTGCCCCGGCCGTCGCGGGTGCCGTCGGCCGTCTTCATGGCGATCTCGGCGGACCCGTCCCCGTCGTAGTCGTACACCTGGAACTGGGTGTAGTGGGCGCCCGCCCTGATGTTGCGTCCCAGGTCGATGCGCCAGAGCCGGGTGCCGTCGAGCCGGTAGGCGTCCATCAGGACGTTCCCGGTGTACCCGGACTGGGAGTTGTCCTTGGCGTCGGACGGATCCCACTTCACCACGAACTCGTAGCGCCCGTCGCCGTCGAGGTCGCCGACACCGACGTCGTTGGCGCTGTACGTGAAGCCGTCACCGGCCGGCGGGACCTGGAGCGGCACATCGCGGTAACCGCTGCCGAAGGCCAGCGCCGGGGCGGACGGCGTCTGCTCCACTCCCCCGACGACGGCGCGCACCGTGTACGTGCTGCCCGCGGCGGCTCCGGAGTCGTAGTGGTTCGTCGAGCCGGTGATCGGGGAGGTGTTGACCTTGGCCGAGCCCCGGTAGAGGTTGAACGCCACGGTGTCGGGGTCGGTGGCGAGCCAGCGCCAGCTGACGAAGTTCCCGGTGCCCGAGCGGACGCTGACCAGGCCGCGGTCCAGGTCCTCCACCTGCCGTGCGGCGGCGGCCGCCGCGGGCTGCGCCGCTCGTGGGGCGGCGGGTTCGGGAAGTGCCTGCGCGCCGGCTGTCCGGGAGGTTGCGGGGTTCGCGGGGTTCGCGGGGTTCGCGGACGCATGGGTCGCCGCGCCGGTGCCGGACAGGAGTGCCAGCGCCGCGCCGGCGCACAACAGCCTCCGGGCCCTGGGGATTCTTCGTGAGACGTGCGGTGTCATCTGGGGGGGGTCCCTTCTTCGTCGGAGCGGCCCCTGTGGTGACGCCGACCAGCTTTAAAACGATTCAAAGACAGGTCGTGCGGGACGCGCCGGTATCCGTGTGGGAGCGCTCCGAAAGTCCCCGCTACGTGGCTGCCCGTCAAGACCTGGCGCAGAATTTTCCGTACTCCGTGTACTCCGTACCGCCCCGAGCCGGCCGGGCCGCGAGCCCGACACGTCGGCCCGGGCCGCACCGGACCCGCGCGTCGGGTGTTCTCCTCACCACACCCGACGCGGAAGTCGGGTCAGTCCTCGAGGACGGCGAGGTCGAGCCGGCGGAGACGGCCCGGGTCCGCGATCACGTCGATCCCGGTGATCGTGTCGTCCGTGATCGTGAAGCCGAACACCGGGAACAGCCGTCCGCGGGGGCATCACGCGTCCGACCGCTCCGTCGACCGGTACCGGTTCGGTGGACCGGGCCCGTTCCACGGCGGCCGTCGCGCCCTTGACCACGGTGTGGGCGCCGTGGACGACGAGAGGCGCGGGGGTGGGACCGGCCGCCTTGTCGGCTCGGAGCACCACGCCGGGGTGGAGCGGTGCGACCAGCGCGTCGAAGTCCCCGCCGCGGGTGGCGGCCGGGAAGTCGTCGACGACTCGGCGCACGGGGGCCCTCCGGCCGGGGACCGAGGGAAGGCCGGTTCGGCGCCGGGCACCCGAGCACTTCCCTTGACCCGGCGGCGGGCGTGGCTCGCGAGCTGTCTGGCCGCGGCCGGGGAACGCTCGGCCATCGGGCCGATCCCGTCGCAGGGCACGGCGCACATGTCGTGCAGCACGGAGGCGACGCGCTCGGCCGGCGTCAGCGCGTCCAGCACCACCAGCAGAGCCGGCCCGACCGACTCCGCCGGCATCGCGTCCTGCTCGGGGTCGCGCCCGTCCTCACGGCCGAAGGCCGCGCCGGTTGCGCGTCTACACCTCGGTCCGGTCGGCTTCCGCCTGCTCCTTGATGCGCTTGCCGAGGACAACGGCCGCCGCGAGCGCGCTGCCGGCGAAGGCCAGTGCCACGGTCCACGGCTGGTCGAACCGGTGCCCCGTGGCATGGTCCACCGAGTAACGGCCCGCTCCGGCGATACCGACGGCGGCCGCGGTGAAGCCGAGGAAGGCGGGGTACTCATAACCGCCCCCCTGGGCGAAGAACCCGGCGGGCGCGTGTACGGCGACGGCACCGGCCATGGCTCCGGCGGCCGCTGCGCCCGCCGCGGGCGTGGCGAGCCCGAGGGCCAGCAGCAGCCCGCCGCCCGCCTCCCCGAGCCCGGCCGCGACGGCGCTCTGCCTGCCGGGCTTGAAGCCCATGTGCTCCATGGCCGTCGCGGTCGCCTCCAGCCCTCCGCCGCCGAACCAGCCCAGCAGCTTCTGCGCGCCGTGCGCCGCCAGTACCGCGCCGGTGCCCGTACGCAGTACGAGCAGGCCGAGGTCGCGTCGGTTGATGGATGCCATGGGGGTCTCTCCCGTTCGCAAGGGGACGCGTCTACTGGTCCACCTTCGTCAGGAAACACTCCGTGCGCACCTCGGAACCGCCGTCAGGGGCCGACAGCCGTCGCTCGTCAGCTGTCGGCCGACGGCCTGTCAGCGCAGCAGCAGCTGAAGGCCGCCCAGTACGGTCGCCCCGATCACCAGCTGTTCGAAGAGCCGCTGGTTGATCCGGTCCACGCACCTGCGGCCGAGGTAGGCGCCCGGGACGACGAAGAGCACCAGGGCCGCGTCCAGCAGCAGGGACCGCAGGTCGATCAGGCCGAGGCCGACGCTGAACGGCACCTTCGAGGTGTTGACGATCAGGAAGAACCACGCCGACGTCCCCAGGAAGCCGAGCTTGCGGAAGCCGGCGGAGAGCAGGTAGAGCGACATGACGGGGCCGCCCGCGTTGGCGACCATCGTGGTGAACCCGCCGAGCACGCCGTACGAGCGGGCCTTGATCCGACCGCCGCCCGATGCCGTGTCCGGCTCCGGCTCCGGCTCCGTGTCCGGCTCCGGCTCCGGCTCCGGCTCCGGCTCCGAGGGCATGCGGCGGCGCCACAGGGTCACCCCCGCCATCAGCAGCAGGATCACGCCGATCGACGTGCGTACGGCGTCGTCGTCGGCCCACAGCATGAACACCGCACCGGCCACCACGCCCGCCGCGACCGCCGGGAACAACCGCAGCAGGGTCGGCCAGTGGGCGTGCCGCCGGTAGACGAGGACCGCGATCAGGTCCCCGACGATCAGGATGGGCAGCAGCACCCCGGTCGACTCACGGGCCGGCAGCACGGCGGCGAAGACCGCGAGGCTGATCGTATTGGCGCCGCTGACGGCGGTCTTCGAGAAGCCCACCAGGGCCGAAGCGGCGGCCAGTGCCGCGAATTGCCAGAGTGTGATGGTGTCCATGCCAGGACCTGACGCTACAACCAGGCGGGTGCGGGCCCTCCTCCCGGCCCCGGGCATCTCATCCTGTGGAACCCGATCGGCGTGCGCGTACGGCGGATTCCGGTTACGCGCGGGCGTAGGCGGCGAGGGCCGGTTCGAGCAGGCCGAACGCGCGGGTGGCCTCCTCCGCGAGGACCGCGGCGATCTCGGGGTTGGTACGGCCGGCGAGGGTGAGATCCTGGATGCGGCGGAAGAGGACGCGATGCACTCCGCCGAGCAGGGCCGCGGCCGTGCGCGGGGTGATGTCGTCCTCAGTGGCGCCGGTGGCCCCGGCGAGGGCGGCGGCCAGGGCGTCCTCGCGCTGGTCGTGCAGGCCGCGCAGGCACGCCGAGAGGGTGGGGCTCTCGGCGATCATGCGGGTGAACTCCGGGCCGGCGAAGCCGGCGACCGGGTCCTGCGCGGCGACAGCGGACAGGAAGGCGCGACGCAGGGCGGCGAGGGCGGATTCGCCGGGTTCCCGGGCGGCGACGGCGTGGGCCAGGCCGGTGACGAACTCGTCCTGGTGGTCCAGCGCCAGATCCTCCTTGTGCGGGAAGTAGTTGGTCACCGTCTTCTTGGCGACGCGGGCGGCGTCGGCGATCTCGGCGATGGTGGTGCGCTCGAAGCCCTGCTTGATGAAGAGCCCGGTCGCCCGGTCGGAGATGAGCTGCCGCGTCTCGCGTTTCTTGGTCTCACGCAGCCCCGTCGGTTCGGTCGGCTTCGTCGTGCTCACCCTGGCACTCATGGAAAAACCTTACACCGATTGTACTTTTCTGTTGACATTTTGAGCACCCTCGATATAAATTTAGTTCCGTAGTAAGTTTCCTCCGAGGGAAAGATGCAGCATGCGAGACCGGCTCCACCGACCACCCCCGAAAGCCACGTCCGACGGAGGAGTGTTCTTGCACATCACCGCTGTTCTCGCGGCGCCCGGTCAGGCCCGGGCGGTCCGCGACCGCACCGGTGTGACGGCGGCCGCCCCGCTCCCGGCCGACGCCGAGGTGTCCGGTGCGGAAGTGTCCCGGGACTGGGTCTGCGCACCGGGCGCCGGGGACGGCGCGGTCGCCTACGTGCACGGCGGCGGGTTCGCCCACACCGTGCCCAAGGCCGAACGCGCGACAGCCCACCGGCTGTCGAAAGCGGCCGGGCGGCCGGCGCCGCGGGTGGACTACCGGCCGGCGCCCGCCCACCCCTGCCAGGCGGCGCTCGACGACGTCCTCGCCGCCTGGCGCAGCGTGCTGGAGCGGGGAATCCCCGCTTCGAAGGCCGCCCTCGTCAAGGAGCTGTCGTGACCCACGCCCCCGAGGCAGCCGAAGCACGCCCGGAACCGGAGACCACAAGAGGAGCACCCATGGCTCAGCCGACGGCCTTCGACGCGGGCGCCGAATTCGACCGGCAGGTCCGTACCCTGACCGAGCTGGGATACCCGGCGGCGGCCGGCCTCGCCCCGGAGCGGTTCGGCGCCGCGGTCGCGCCGCTGCGGGCCGTCGCCGTGGCGTCCGGGGACACCCGGTGCGAGCCCGGGACCGGCCGGGTGCCGTTCGTACTGGTCGTCACCCGGAACCTGGCACCGGTCGAGGAGACGATGCCGCGCACCACCCTGCACGGCGGACGACTCCCCGGTTCCGTCGACCGCTCGTACGAACCCGGCGCCCTCGAACGCTTCGTCGCCACCGAGGAGACCGGACTCGCCGGCGAGGACGCCTACCTGCTGTTCGACGTCGAACGCGGGGAGGAGTTCTGCGGCGCCGTACCCAACGACGCCATGGGGGCGATCGCCGGGAGGGGGCGCACCCTTCTCACCATCGAGGAAGGGATCGCGCTCATCACCCACTTCCCGCAGGTACTGGTCAAGAACAAGTGCTTCTCCCTCGGCGGCTCACGCGCCGGCGACCGCCGGGTCCCGGCCCTCTGGATCAGCCAGAAGGCCCCGAAGCTCGGCTGGTGCTGGGAACGCAACCCGCACACCTGGCTCGGCATGGCCTCCGCGGGCACCCGCCGCACCGCGTAGACGGGCCCGGACGCCCGCCGCACCGCACAGGCGGACCCGGGCGCCCGTCACGCACCCCGCAGGCGGTCCCGGGTGCCGGCCCGGACCCCGGACGGCGGGTGAACGGGGAGAGTGCCGGCTCCCGGGCCGGAGGCCCGCGGTGGAGCATGACCGGCATGAATGTCGTCAGCCAGGTCTTCGCTCCGTTCGCCGCGGCGGTCCACATCGCCGTGCGGCCGACGGAGAGCTTCCTCTACGGGGGCCCGCGGATCCGGGTCCTCCTCACGGGAAGTACCGCTGACGCGCCCGAGATCCGGCTGTGGCGGTTCAACGTCGGCTTCCACAGCCCGTTTCTCGCGCTCGGCCTCATCGCCGGAATCGTCGCCCTGCACCTGGGACACGAGACCGCCGGCCGCTCGCCGGTCACCTGCGTCTGCATCTGCATCTGCGCTTCCACGATCGCCGGCGGGATCATGCTCTTCGTCTCCGGTCCCACGCTGTGGCGGGGTTCGCCCGGGCAGGCCCCGGCCCCCGCCGTCGCCCTGGCGGCCGACCTCCTCCGACGCTCGGCGCACCAGCGGCGTGCCGCCCGGTCAGGACCCCCGGCCCCCTCACGGGGGTGACAAGGGTTTTCCCCGTATCGGGTTCATCTCGCCGTTCCCTACTGTCTGCCGCACCGGCGAATCCCGCCCCCTGACTTCCGACTCCTGGGTGTCAGGTGCATGTAAAGGGTGAGTTGCCGCCGGTGACGGCCTTGACCCAGGGGCCGTAGCGCCGGCGGCGGCGCACGGGCTGACCCGGCCCAGGAACTGCGGACCGCGGCCCCCACGCCGCACCACGGTTCTCGCGCCGCCCGCCCGCGCTCCGCACGTACGTCGTCAGTTGAAAGAGGGAAGACCTTGAACGGTTCCAGGCGGAGACTCATATCCGTCGTGGCCGCGAGTGCCACGATCGCCGGTGTCGTTGCCACCTCCTCCGTGGCGCTCGCCGCCGCCCCGGCGGGCCCCTCACCGAAGCCCGCCCCGGCTCCGGCTTCGCAGCCCATGACCACGCTGCCGACCGCGCCGGTCGAGAAGGTCGTCGTCACGTACAAGTCCAAGGCCGCCGAGGCCGGTTCCAACGCCGCGGCCAAGAGCGACGCGGCCGCGAAGGGCAAGGAGACCGGCGAGAGCCTGTCGTTCGAACGCCGCCTCGCCGGCGGAGCCGCCCTGGTCGACCTGGGGGGCGAGACCTCCAAGAAGGACCTCACCGAGGTCATGGACGTCTTCCGCGCCGACCCCTCCGTCGCGTCCGTGGAGCCCGACATCCGCGCCTACGCGATGGCGGCCGCCCCGAACGACACCGACTACGCCAAGCAGTGGGACCTGTTCGAGGCCACCGGCGGCATGAACGTACCCGGCGCCTGGGACAAGACCACCGGCAGCGGCGTCACCGTCGCCGTCATCGACACCGGTTACGCCGCCCACTCGGACCTGGCCGCCAACGTCGTCTCCGGCTACGACTTCATCTCCTCGTCCACGGACGCCCGCGACGGCAACGGCCGCGACGGCGACGCCAGGGACGAGGGCGACTGGAACGCCACCGACGGCGAGTGCGGCACCGGTTCCAGGGCGAGCAGCTCCTCCTGGCACGGCACGCACGTGGCCGGCACCATCGGCGCCACGACCAACAACACCAAGGGCGTCGCGGGCATCGCGTACGGCGCGAAGATCCAGCCCGTGCGCGTGCTCGGCAAGTGCGGCGGGTCCTCCTCCGACATCGCCGACGCCATCACCTGGGCGTCCGGCGGTACGGTCCCGGGCACCCCGGCCAACCCGACCCCGGCCAAGGTCGTCAACCTGAGCCTGGGCGGCGCCAGTTCCACCTGCCCCAGCGTCTACCAGACCGCCATCAACGGCGCCGTGTCGCGCGGCACCACCGTGGTCGTCGCGGCCGGCAACAGCAACGCCAACGCCTCCGGTTTCACCCCCGCCAACTGCTCCGGTGTCATCAACGTGGCGTCGACCAGCCGTGAGGGCAACCGCTCGTACTACTCGAACTACGGCACCAGCATCGACGTCTCGGCGCCCGGCGGCGAGACCCGCCGCGCCACCGACACGCCCGGCACCGTCACCACCCCCGAGAACGGCATCCTCTCCACGCTGAACTCGGGCACCACCACCCAGTCCACCGAGAACTACAAGCCCTACCAGGGCACCTCGATGGCCGCCCCGCACATCGCCGGGCTCGCCGCGCTGCTGAAGTCCGCCAAGAGCACGCTCACCCCGGCCGACATCGAGTCCGCGATCAAGAGCAACGCCCGTCCGCTGCCCGGCACCTGCACCGGCGGCTGCGGCGCCGGCATCGCCGACGCGGCGAAGACCGTGAACTCCGTCACCGGCACCGCGCCCGGCGGGACGGTCTTCACCAACGCGGCGAACGTCACCATCAACGACAACGCGACGGTCACCTCCCCGATCGCCGTGACCGGCCGCACCGGCAACGCCCCCGCCGCCCTCAAGGTCGACGTGGACATCAAGCACACCTGGCGCGGCGACCTGGTCGTCGACCT
Source organism: Streptomyces sp. NPDC003016 (assembly GCF_053591455.1). NCBI lineage: Bacteria > Bacillati > Actinomycetota > Actinomycetes > Kitasatosporales > Streptomycetaceae > Streptomyces > Streptomyces sp. NPDC003016. The sequence goes on along the minus strand of NZ_JBSFTV010000017.1, from coordinate 31,270 downwards.
CGTCGCTCCGGACGGCACCGTGCGCACCCTGAAGACCTCGTCGTCCTCCGACGGCGCCGACAACGTCCTCGCGACGTACACGGTCGACGCGTCGAGCGAGGTCGCCAACGGGACCTGGAAGCTCCAGGTCCGCGACGTGGCGTCGGGTGACACCGGCTACATCGACAGCTGGAGTCTCACCTTCTGAGACAGTGGGCGTACAGCATCAATGCTGTTCAGGGGCGTGTCCGCAGTGGGTCGCGGGCACGCCCCTCGCCAGGTCCGTCCGCATGCCGGACACCGGTCCTGGACGGTGGCGGCCGACTCCGTATTCTCTGCTCGCACGGGCAGAGGGCCCGCGCGCACCGGAAGGCGGTGGTGGGTACGTGACGACGTCGGCGGTGTACCGGCCCGCGCCGGTCGGGCGGACCGAGCTCCTCGCGCGGCTCGAACGGGTCCTGCACGCCCGCGGGCGCGCCCTGCTCACCGGCCCTGCCGGGGTGGGCAAGACGGAGCTCGCCCTGGCCGTCGCCGCGCGCGCCGAGTCCCGGGGCGAGACCGTGCTCTGGCTCGCCACGCTCCCCGCCGACCGGAACATACCGGGCGCGGCCGCCGCCGCCCTCGTGGCGTCCGTGTCGGCGTGCGCGTCCTGGCCCGGTCCCGGGACCGCCCACAGCGGTCCGGGCGGGACCGACAGGCCCCACGATGTGGACGGAGCCGGCCGGCCCGGCGGGCCCGGGACGTACGACGTCCTCGACGGGCTGCCCGGCCCGCAGCGGACCGCCGTCGCCATGCTGTGCCGCGAGGCGCCCATCCCGGCCGACGGCTGGGACCCCATCGCCCTGCGGCTCGCCCTCGCCCAGGTCCTGCGGACCCTCACCGCCGCGCGCGGCCCCGTCCTGCTGGTCGTCGACGGCGTCCAGCGCATCGACGACACCAGCGCCGACCTCCTGCGTTTCGCCCTCCACCTGGCCCCGCCCGCGCTGCGGGTGATCAGCGTGGAGGCCCCCACGGCGTACGCCCCGGACCCACTCCGCGGCGGCCCGCAGGGGCCGGACGGGTCCGGCCCGGAGCCCCTGTGGGTGCCGTCCGAGGCCGACGTCCTGGCCGTACCGCCGTTGCAGGCCGACCAGATCGCCGAACTCCTCATCCACCACCGGCTGCCGTCCCGGATGGCCGGCCGCATCCACCGGGCCAGCGGCGGCAACCCGCGTCTCGCGCTCGCCGTCGGCCGGTCCCTCGCCGACGCGCGGACCCCCGTGCACCACGCCGAGGCGCTGTCCCTGTCCGGGCGCGCCCGCGATCTCGCCCGCCAGCTCCTGGGCGCCGCCCCGCCCGCCGTACGCTCCACGCTCCTGCTGGCCGCGCTGGCGCTGCGCCCGACGGCGTCGCTGATCCGCCGGGCGGGCCGGCCCACCGCCGAGGCCGACCTCGCCGCCGCCGAGCGGGCGCATCTGGTCTCCCTCGACGAGGACGGGACGGTCGGCTTCACGGCCGGCGTGCTGCCCTCGACACTCGTGCACGACGCCTGCTGGACCGAGCGCAGCGCCGGTCACACGGCGCTCGCGCGGGTCGTGGACGATCCCGTCGAGGCGGTACGCCACCGGGCGCTGGCCACGGACGTCCCCGACGCGAAGCTGGCCGCGGAGGTCGCGGCGTCCGCCGACGTCGCGCGGCGCCGGGGGAACAGCGCCCTGGCCGCCGAGCTGGCCCTGCTCGCCGCCGAGTCCACACCCGTGCGGCACGCCTCGCAGCGGATCGCCCGGCTGGTGGACGCCGCCGAGGAGGCGGCCCGCGCCGCCCGCGCCGACCTGGCCATGCGCGCGGCCACCGATCTGCTGGCCCGGGACGCCGCACCGGCCGACCGCGTCCGCGCGCGGCTCGCGGTGCTGGACACGGCGGGCCAGGGGCTGAGCGACCTCGACGAGATCTACGTCCACGCCATGGAGGACTCCGAGGGCGACACGGCGCTGCGGGCGGCCGTCCAGCTCCGGCTGGCGGTGAAGTACGTCCTGGCCGACGGCGATCCCGTACGTTCGCGGGCCGCCGCCGTCGAATCCGCCGCGCTCGCCGGCTCGGTGGGCGACCGCAGGACCGCCGCGAAAGCACTGACCGTACAGGCGCGCATGGACCGTGTCCTCGGCTCGCCGGACGCGGAACGGGTACTGGCCGAGGCGCGGGCCCTGGAAGTCTTCGAGCGTCCGCTCGGTGTCCGCAACGCCGCACAGATACTGACGATCCGGCACGCGATGTTCGACGACCGGCTCGCCGACGCCCGTGACCAGCTCGGCGCCCTGCTGCCGCTGGTCGAGCGCCGCGGCCCGGTGGAGGACGCCATCGAGCTGCTGCGCACGCTCGCGGAGACCGAGGCGCGGCAGGGGCAGTGCGCGGCGGCGCTCGCGCACGCCGGCCGCTCGCTCGCCCTCACCCTGGAGGCCGGCCTCTCCCCCGGCCCGGCCTGGTACGCGCTGGCCCTCGCGGAGACCGCCGGCGGCAGCTTCGCGCGGGCCACGAGCTACGCCCGGCGCAGTGTCCGGGCCTCCGAGGAGGAGGGCGACCACGTCTTCCTCTCCCGCAGCCTGTACGCACTGGGCCGGGTCCAGCTGATCGACGGGGACGTGGCGACGGCCCTGGAAACCCTGCGCCGGGTCAGGGCCGGCGAACGCGCCCAGTCGACCGTCGACCCCTCCATGCTGCGCTGGCACGAGGAACTGGCCGAGGCGCTGCTGGCGAACGACGCCCCCGAGGAGGCCGCGGCCCTGCTCGCCGGCGTGCGCCCGGTCGCGGAGCGTCTCGGCCGTACGACGGTGCTGCTCGGCTGCGACCGGGTGTACGCCCTGTACCTGGCGGCGAGCGGGAAACCGGACGAGGCCGCGGAGCTGCTGTCGCACACCGCCGGGCGGTTCGCCGCGGCGGGTCTGCCTCTGGAGCACGGCCGGGCGCTGATCGCGCTCGCCCGCGTGGAGCGCCGCCGCCGCAGACGGTCGGCCGCCCAGGGCGCGCTGCAGGCCGCGGCCGCGGTCTTCGAACGGGCCGGGGCCCTGCCGTGGCTCGGGCTGACCAGGGAGACGTCTTCCCGTACGGCCGAACCGGCACCGGCCGGCGGAAACACCGCCCTGTCGTCCCTCACGGACGCGGAGCTGCGGCTCGCGCTGATGGTCGGCCAGGGGGCCAGCAACCAGGAGGCGGCGGCGAAGCTGTACCTGAGTGTGAAGACGGTCGAGGCCCGTCTGACCCGCATTTACCAGAAACTGGACGTCCGCTCGCGCGCCCAGCTGGCGGCCGCCCTGACCGCCCGGCCGGGCCACCGGCCGACCGCGGCCAGCACGGAAAAACCGGCCGCGGGCTGACCGCGCCACGCGCGGCGCGCGGTCCGCGAAGATGCGCGCCACCGCGGCCGGGGAGCATCCTGACTGTGTGACCTGGTACGGCGCGGCCGGGCACGCCCCGCCGGGTGGAAGCGGGGCGACGACCGGGAGACCGAACAGCAACGGCCGAGTTCCGGACGAACTGGCCCTGGTGCTCGCCCAAGCCGCAGCAAACGCGATCGAGTCTGCCGGCGGATACGCCGGCGGCGTCTACTTGCGTTCCCGGACGCCGGGGCTGCTGCGGCTGGCCGTGCTCTCCGGGCTGCCCGGCCCGCTGTTCCGCCCCTGGTGGAACATGCACGTGAACCGCCCGTTCCCGGTGGCGGAGGCCCACCGCTCGGGCCGGGCCGTCCACCTCGCCGACGCCGAGGAGGCCATGCGGCTGTTCCCGCAGCTCATGGCGGGCCTGCCGTTCCCGTTCGGCTCGATGTACGTGCCCGTCGCCACCAGCCGCGAGAAGTTCGGGGTGCTGGTGGTACTGCGCGCGGCCACGCCCGGGGTCCCGGTCGACCCCACCGACCGCCACCGGGTGGAACACGCCGCGGACCGGCTCGCCGCCGCACTCGACGGGCTGCGCGCGAACGGGGAGCCCGTCGAGTGGGACGGTGAGCCGGTCTGCGTCCAGCTGCCCTCGGTCACCACGCCGCCCGTGCGGATCGGGTACTTCGACTGGGATCTCGCCGACGGCGCCGTGACCGCCGACGCGGAGCTGTGCGCCCTCCTCGGCACCACCCCCGCGGACTTCCCCGGCACCATCGACGCGCTGGTCGCGGGGCTGGCGCCGGAGGACGCGTACGGGCTGTGGGCGGTGGCCCGGCAGACGGCGGCCTCGGGCGGTCCGGCAGCGCGCAGGATGCGGCTGCGCGGGCCGGACGGGCGGGCACACCTGCTCGAACTCTCCGCCCGCGCCCACCCGCCCGGAGACGGCACGGCGGGCCACCTGACCGGCTTCCTGCTGGACTTCGGCGCCGGGCCGGTCGCGGCGGAGACCACCGACCGGCTCCCGGACGCCGTCCTCTCGTTCGACCGGCTCGGGCGGATCACCTATCTGAACCGCAGCGCGGAGATCCTGCTCGGCCACACCCGGTCCGAGCTGGTCGGCAACGTCCTGTGGGAGGTCCTGCCGTGGGTCGGGCACCCCGCGCACGAAGAGTACTTCCGGGCCGCGCTGATGTCCGACGACGCCGTCCACTTCCTGGCCCGGCGCACGACCGGACCGGACGAGTGGCTGTCGGTCTCCCTCTACCCGGGCCACGACGGCCTGACCGCCACGCTGGCCCCGGCACAGCAGCCCGCGTACACGCCGGGGTCGGTCGCCAGGCCGGGCGCCGGACTCGGCTCTCCGGCCGACCGCGCGTCGGCGCTGTACCGCCCGGTCGCCCTGGCCATCGCGCTGACGGAGGCCGTCACGGCACGCCAGGTGTCCGCCGTGGTCACGGACGAACTGCTGCCCGCCTTCGGCGGCCGTCAGCTGGCGATCTACCTGCTGACGGAAGGCCATCTCTATCTGGCCTGGGAGACCGGCTTCCCGAAGGGCTTCCTCGACCGCTTCGACGGGGTCGGCCTCGACGCCCGGCTGCCCGGCGTGGACACGCTGTCCTCGGGCCGCCCCATCTTCTTCGAGTCCATGGAGCACCTGGCCGCCGCCTACCCCGGCATCCCCCTCGACGCCGATGTCGGCGCCAGGGCCTTCCTGCCGCTCATCGCCTCCGGGCGGCCCGTCGGCTCCTGCATCCTCGGCTTCGACCAGCCGCGCGGCTTCAGCCCCGAGGAGCGCACGGTCCTCACCGCCCTGGCCGGACTCATCGCGCAGGCGCTCCAGAGGGCCCAGCGTTACGACACCGAAGCGGCCCTCGCCCGCGGTCTGCAGAACGCGCTGCTGCCGCACCGGCTGCCCGTGGTCGAGAACGTCGACACCGTCGCGCGGTACCTGCCCGGCACCCAGGGCATGGACGTGGGAGGCGACTGGTACGACGTCGTCGACACCGGACGGGGGCTGGCCCTGGTGGTGGGCGACGTACAGGGCCACGGCGTCGCCGCGGCCGCCACCATGGGCCAGCTGCGCAGCGCCGTACGCGCCTTCGCGCTCGCCGGGCAGGACCCGCAGGAGGTCATGGGCGACACCAACCGGCTGCTCATCGACATCGATCCCGGCCAGTTCGCCACCTGCTGCTACATCGTCCTGGACCCGGCGACCGGCTCCGCGCAGGCCGTGCGGGCCGGGCACCCGCAGCCGCTGCTGCGCCACCCCGACGGCTCGACGGAAGTCCTGGACCTGGACGGCGGCATCGTGCTGGGCGTCGACGACGAGGCGACGTACCCCGTCACCGAACTGCGGCTCGCGCCGGGCGCCGTCCTGGCCCTGTTCACCGACGGGCTGGTGGAGCAGCCGGGCATCGACATCGACCTGGGCATCGAGCGGCTGCGCGGCACACTGGCCGAGATCGGCTCGTCTCCCCTCACCGAGACGGCGGACCGTCTGATCCGCGAGGCCAGACAGACCGTCGACCGGCCCGACGACATTGCGCTTCTGCTCGCCGCCCGCCGGGCGGAACCGACAAGGCAGGTGCCATGAGCGCGGTAAACGCAGCCGGGGACGCCGACTTCCGCGGCCCCCTCGACGTCTCCAGAGCGGCCACGGCCGTGCTGGACACCGACGGCACGGTCGTCGGCTGGAGCCTCGCGGCGCAGAAGCTGCTGGGATATCCACCGCACGAGGTGCTCGGGCGCCCGGTCGCCGCCTTCGTGGTGGACGACGGGACGGACGGGACGGACGGAGCCCGGGCGGCCGCGCACTTCCACCGCCGGGTCCTCCACATGCGTCACCGCGACGGCCGTGTCGTCCGCGTGGTCACGGCCATGCTCGCGCTGTCCCCGGCGGGCACGGGCCCCGCCCGGCTCCTGGCGGTGGCCGACGCCGAGGAGACGGAGCAGTGGGAGGTCCTGCAGGCGATGCTCCGGGGACTCGCCACGCAGTCCCCCGTGGGTCTGGCCATCTACGACACGGACCTGCGGGTGGTGTGGACGAACGCCGCCCTCTTCCGGGAAATGGGAACCACGCAGTACACCGGTCTGGGCCCGGACGAGATGGTGGCCGACGGCAAGGTGCTGTCCGAGCGGTATCCGCCGACTCTGGAGGAGACGATGCGGCAGGTGCTGACCACCGGTGAGCCCGTCATCGAGCTCCAGTACAGCGGCCGCCCGCCCTCGGACCCGGAGCGGGACCACATCTGGTCGTGTTCCTACTACTCGCTGCGCGACGACGCGGGGGTCTCGCTGGGAGTGTGCGAGGAGACGTTCGACGTCACCGACCGCTACCTCGCACAGCAGCGGCTGGACCTCCTGGTGCGGGCCGGCGGACACGTGGGCACGACCCTGGACATGGCCCGCACCGCCCAGGAGCTCTGCACGGTCACCGTCCCGCACTTCGCCGACCAGGTCACCGTCGACCTCCTGGAGGCCGTACTGGAAGGCGAGCAGCCCGCCCCCGGGACCGCGTCCGCCGGCCATGTGGTCCGGGTGTGGGGAGGGACGGGGGACGGGGCGGGAAGCGGGATGGCGGCCCCGGCGGAAGACCGGCCCGCGGGGCGGCGGCGGATCGACTACCCACCGGATTCGCCCCAGGCACGCAGCCTGGCCTCGGGCCGCTCGGTGCAGGAACGCCCGGACCCGGACCGTACGGAAGCGGAGGGCACGGCCGGACAGCCGCGCGCGCGGCTGGCGGTGCCCCTGCGCGCCGAAGGCGCCACGCTGGGCGTGGTCACGTTCACGTGGGACCGCCGCCGCGACCCGTTCGACGCCGGTGAGCTGGCGGTGGCGGACGAACTGGTCGCACGGACGGCCGTATGCATCGACAACGCCCGCCGCTACACCCGTGAACACACCGCGGCCCTCATGCTCCAGCACAGCCTGCTCCCCCGGGGCCTCCCCCGGCTGACCGCCGTCGAGCTGGCGTACCGCTACCTGCCGGCGGACAACAAGGCCGGTGTCGGCGGCGACTGGTTCGACGTCATCGCCCTGTCGGGCACGCGGGTGGGCCTGGTCGTGGGTGATGTGGTCGGTCACGGTCTGCGCGCGTCCGCCACCATGGGCCGGCTGCGCACGAGCGTACGCGCGCTCGCCCGGCTGGACTTCGCGCCCGACGAACTCCTCGCCCGCCTGGACGACCTGATCACGCAGGCGGCCAACGAGGGAGCGGCCCTCCCCTCCGAAGGCCAGGAGGCGCCCTACGACGAAGCCCTGGGCGTGACGTGCCTGTACGCCGTGTACGACCCGGTGTCCGGCCTGTGCAGAATGGCGCGGGCCGGCCACCCGCCCCCCGCGCTGGTCGACCCCGCGACCGGCTCCGTCACCTTCCCCGAACTCCCGGCGGGCCCGCCGCTCGGCCTGGGGGGCCTGCCCTTCGAGACCGCGGAGCTGGAACTCCCGGAAGGCACCCTCCTCGCCCTGTTCACCGACGGCCTCGTCCGGGACCGCGACCGGGACCTCGACGACCAGCTCGACGGACTCAGCAGCGTCCTCACCGAGCACCGCCGCCCCCTGGACGAGCTGTGCGACCGGGCGGTCGCGAAGCTGCTGCCCGGCCCCGTGGACGACGACGCCGCGCTGCTTCTCGTACGTACGCACAAGCTGGGCGGGCACCAGGTGGCCGTGTGGGACCTGCCCGCAGATCCGGAGGCGGTCGGCCTCGCCCGCACCATGGCTGCCCGGCAGGTGGGGGAATGGGGACTGGACGAACTGGTCTTCACCACCGAACTGGTGGTGAGCGAACTCGTCACCAACGCCATCCGCCACGCCGCCGCCGGCCCGATCCAGCTGCGGCTCATCCGTGACCGGACCCTGATCTGCGAGGTCTCCGACACCGGCCACACCTCACCCCACCTGCGCCATGCCGGCAGCGACGACGAAGGGGGCCGGGGCCTCTTCCTCGTCGCGCAGATGACCCAGCAGTGGGGAACGCGCTACACGTCCACCGGCAAGACGATCTGGGCCGAGCAGGTGCTCGTACGAGGCGAGAGAGCCACCGAGAGGTGACGGACGGGCCTCATGTCCGGGGCCGCAGCTCGGGCAGGTCAGGCAGTTTGGGCAGCTCCGGCAGTTTGGGCAGTTCCGGCAGTCGAGGCAGGCCGCCGGGCCCCCGGAAGACATACGTGCAGTCCGTGTAGGTGTAGCCGGGCTGGATCCTGGGCCCGGAGGTGTGGTTTCCGCTGTACGTGCCGTCCCCGCCGTCGGCCCGCTTGTAGAGGAAGTGGTAGGTGTCGGCGGGCAGTTGGAGCCTTGCCCTGGGGTACTTCCCGCTGCCGCCCTTGCAGGCGGTGCTCCTGCCGGCCGACACGCTGGGATAAGCGGCGCAGTCGTCGCACTTCTTGAGCCGCACCACGCCGGTGACGGGTCCCGTGTAGAGGATCTCGACCGCGTCGGGAGCGTCGTTGCTGATGACGTACTCCATCCTGGGGCCGCCCGGGCTGCCCTCGGGGGGCAGCCGGTCACCGGCCGCCGCGCGCTCGTCGGCGATCTCCGCGGCGATGGCGATGTTCCGGGCCCTCTTGCTGTTCCCGCTCTTGCGGTAGTCGTCGGCGAAGCCGTTCAGCGTCTTCCGCGCCCCGGCGAAGTCCTTCTTCTCGAACTGGTCCACGCCGCAGGCGTAGACGCCGTTCTCCACCGGCCTGTCGTCGGCCCGGCGCAGGGCGTCCGCCGTCTCACCGGGCAGGCCGGCCACGGTCGCGGCGATCCGGCGCAGTTCCCGGGTGACCTCGCACGGGCCGTCCTCGTCCATCGCCCGGGCGCGCTCCTCGATCCTGGCGCGGACGGCCGGTCCGGCCTTCGCGGCCTGCTCCGACTCGGGGAACGTACGCAGCAGTTCGCCCAGCTCGCCACCGTCCGGGCCCGCCTCCTCGTCCCCGAGCTTCGACATCCCGCACGCGTAGAACGACGTGGCCAGCGGACCGTCGGGCCAGTCCGCCAGGTCGCCCAGCAGGTCCTTGTCCACCGTGCCGGGGAGGGTCCGCAGGTACTTCAGCGGTTCGACGGCGGTGCAGTGCTCGCCCGCGCGGTACGGCTCGGCAACAGCCTTGTAGTACGCGTCCAGCCGGTCCGGGACGAGCTCGGCGGCCCGTGACCGCGGATGCTCTTCGACGAGTTCGCGGTAGCCGGCCAGGGCGGCCCGGTAGTCCTTCTCCCCGGTCTCACCAGTCTCCCCGGTCGCGCCGGCGAAGGGCTTGCGCGAGGCGTCGTCGACCGTCTGGTCGGCCTCGGCCAGCCGGTCGAGGAGCATCTGCTCGACGGCCTCGTCCTGTTGCGCGTCGTACGCCACCACACCCCCCGCGGGCACCGCGAGGAGCACCAGAGCGAGGCCGAGGGCCACCGCCGGCCGCACCGGCGGTCCGGTGGCCCGGTGCCGTGCGCGGCGCGCGCCGTCGAGCGCGGTGAGGAACAGGAACGCGGCGAACGCGACGACCAGGCCGCCCGGTACGCCGTCGGGATCGGCGGGCAGCGCGATCAGCACGAGCGCGGCCGTAACGGCCCAGCACAGAGCGGCCCACAGCCGGCAGCGCAGCAGTACGTAACCGAGACCGAGCCCACTGAGGTTGAGGAGCGCGGCCGCCACGGGCAGCACGGGACCGGCAGCAGGGTGCGGGCCGACGTCCGGCGGCCGGTCCGGTGGTGGTGGCAGCGGCGGCACGGAAGGGGGAGGCGGCAGCGCCGGTCCGGATCCCGCCTCCGGCCCCGGCCCCGGTCCTGACCCTGACTCCGGTCCTGACTCCGATCCGGCGTTCTGATCCCCCACGCTCATACCGGCCCCCCACCGTCGGGCATCACACCCGCTCTCAGCGTGCTCACAGCATCCTCGGCCCCGTGAAGGGTGTCAATCAGGTGCGAAGCGGCCTCCGACGTCCGGAACGCCCGGCCGGACGGGTTTCCGGCCGGGTCACCGGGCATGCGTGCCGTGGCTCGTGTGCCCGGTGACCCGCGTCCGAGGAGATCACGCGTCCGACCGACGCCCCGGCCTTCCGGCCCTGGTCGCCGACGAGCCGAAGCTCTCGGACGTCTGCCGCCTCACGCCTCGCCGTGTCCCGCCCGCCCGGCCGCCGAGCCCGCCCGCCCCGCCGTCGAAGGCCCCCGCGCCGACCGGCGTCACGGTCCGCCACTCCTGCCCGTCGGGAGGCTCAGGCACGGTGGAGCTCGGCGGCGAGAAGGCGTGGAAGGGGGCTTCGGCCGGGCCGGCGGCCGTACGGTCGCCGTCGCACTCACCGGCCTCGCCAAGGACGGCGCCGTACCGGACATCGCCACCGGGGTTCGGCCCCGCCCGCCACCGGCCCCCTCGCCTCCTCCCGCAGACACCCCTCGAACAGGGCCGCCGCCCCCTTCGGGGTGGCACGACGTCAGACGCGCGACCGGCACCGTCAGGTGGAAAAGGGTTCACGGAGGGGGGAGCGAGAGAGCCGGGTCCGCCGCGCCATAGCGATCGGGTACCAGCAGGGGGGCGGCCGCGCCGACCAGGCCGGCGTCCTGGCCGAGCGCTGCGGGCCGGACGGTCACACGGCGCAGGAAGCCGAGACCCCCGAACTCCCGCATGCCGGCGTCCAGGGCGTCGAAGAGAACCCGTCCGGCCCGGGCGACGCCTCCGCCGACCACGATGCGGTCCAGGTCGCAGGTGGCGCACACGGATGTGAAAGCGGCGCCGAGTGCGCGGCCGGCGCGGGTGAACGCCGCCTGCGCGAAGGGGTCGCCGGCCCGCGCCGCCACCGCCAGGTCCCCGGCGGTGGGCCCGGTCGCGGGGTCGGCCACCGGGCCCTGCCAGCCGGACTCACGCGCTGCGGTGGCCAACGCGGTTCCGCTGGCGAACAGTTCGAGACAACCACGGCCGCCACAGGGACAGAGCGGCCCGTCGAGGACGGTGACGATGTGGCCGATGTGCCCGGCGTTGCCAGTGGGTCCCACTCTGGGCCGGCCTCCGAGGATCAGTCCGCCGCCGACGCCCGTGGACACCACACAGCCGAGCATGTCATCGACCCCCTGCCCGGCGCCGGCCCAGTGCTCTCCGACGGCGGTGCAGACGCCGTCACCGACCAGGCTGACCGGGAGACGGCTCCCCCGGACCAGTTCACCGGCCCGGGAGCGGATCGGGAAGTCCCGCCACGCGGGGATCATGACGGGGCTGATCGTGCCGGCCACGGGGTCGAGCGGGCCCGCGGAACCGATGCCGATGCCCTGCACACCGGCTCCCGCCCCAGCCGCACCACCGGCCACGCCCCCCGCCGCGTTCCCCCTGTCGCCGGCCGCTCGAAGCAGCGCCGTTGCCGCACGGGCGAGCGTGGCCCAGGCGCTTTCGGGATCGTCGCCCCGGGGGGTGGGTATCCGGGTGCGCAGGTACGGCGTGGCGGTCGCGTCGACCAGGGCGAGCGCGATCTTCGTACCGCCGATGTCGATCGCCAGTACCGGGCCCCGGTCCTGGAGCGTCCGGGCACGGTGACGCGTGTCGTAACGCCGGTCGGAACCGAGTGGCATGGTGAACTCCGCGGGTCGACGGGCAGGGAGCCCTCACGGGGTGGAAGGAAGCAGGGTGGCATCGGAGGAGGAGGAAGAAGGCCGGGCCGAGCGGGCGTTCACAAGTAGAGGACCCGGCAGCGCACACTTCCGACCAGCCGCCCGCAGCGCAGGGCGGCACGTGCCAGCCAGGCGGCGCGCCGGTCGGCCGTGAGCAGCGGGTCGACGAGGTGGGCGAGCAGCCACCACCAGGGGGAACCGGCCTTGGAAGCGGGCATTCCGGCGGCCCGGAACGCCCGGTACAGCTCGGGGTGGGATCTGCCGTAGCGGTACGACTGCCGCACGATTTCCCGCAGGGAGGAGCGTAGTCGGTAGTGGACGACGGCCTCCGGTACGAAGGCCAGCTCCTCGCCGGCCAGCTGGACGCGCCAGAAGAACTCGACGTCGTCGCAGCTCCTGGTGTAGCTCTCGTCGAAGCCTCCGAGCCGTTCCCAGACCTCTCTGCGGACACCGCAGTTGGCGCCCATGGGGTAGGGCAGGAAGTCGAAGGTCCGGGACAGCTCGGCCCCTGGTTTGGGTGGGCGCGCGGCGAGGGCCGTCCGCCCGTTGAGACTCAGGCGTTCCAGTGCGCCGCCCACCGCCGGCGCGTGGTGCAGGGCGCGCGCCATCGCCTCGATCCATCCGGGGGTGACGACGTCGTCCGCGTCGCAGAAGAGCAACAACTGCCCCTGGCTGCGGCGGCAGCCGACGTTGCGCGCGTGGTTGGCACCGGGCAGGTCCGAGGCGTCGGCCAGCAGGAGTTGGCGCATGTGCCGCTGGTGAGTCGCGACGACGGCCGCCGTACCGTCCCGTGAGCCGTTGTCGACGACGAGGACCTCCCACGGTCCGGCGTAACGCTGTCGGGCGAGCGCGTCGAGCTGACGGCCCAGCGTGGCTTGCGCGTCGCGCGCGGGAACGATGACGGACACGAAGGGGAGCGGGGACGGTGGCGAGTGCCGCGCTCCTTCCTGCGGCCTTGCACCACCCTGGCCATGGTGTTCCTCAGCCATCGGCTTCCCTTGCGCTCAGCCCGTGCTCACGGGCGTCACTGGTGTCATGGGGCCCCCTGGTGCCATAGGGGTCCCTGGTGTCACAGGCGTCACTGGTGTCATGGGCTCGGGCGGCCCTGCGTACGCGGCCGGCTCGCCCGCCGCGACCGGCTCTCCCCCCGAAGTGACGGCTTCCACCGCGGCGACGACGGCCGCCGTGTCGCGGAGGTCGGCGAGGACGGCATCCGCGCCGGCCCCCCACAACTCCTGGGCGGTGGTGTCACCGGTGGCAACACCGATCACACCTGCCCCACCCTCCCGGCCGGCCCGCACGTCCCGGACGGTGTCACCGATCAGGACGGTGTTGTTCCGGTCGAAGGCACCGCCGTAGCGGGCCCGTGCCCGTTCCTGCGCGACGCGGACCAGACGGGAGCGGACGGTGTCGTCCGAACCGTAGCCGCCCGCCTCGAAGTCCACATACGGGTGCAGGTGGAACGTCCTCAGCTTGAGGTCGGCGTTGGGCCGGAGGTTGCCGGTCAGCAGGGACTGGACCACGTGCGGCCGTCCCCGCAGGGCGGTGAGCGCGTCGACCGCGCCCGGCAACACCCGGCCGTGCTCGCGCAGTTCCGTGGCCAGGGAGCGCAGCGCCTGCACGACGGCCGCCGTGATCTCCTCGTCGGTCGCCTCCGTGTCGCCGTGCCGGCCGAGCAGGTCCCGCATGATCTCCAGTTCGGTGCGGCCGTGTGTCTCCACGGTGGTCATGGGGGGTGCGCCGGTCAGCTGGGCGAAGGCCCTCGGGTAGGCCGACGGACCGGCGGGGCCGCTGACGATCAGTGTGTGGTCGATGTCCCACAGCACGAGCCGGCGGGAACGGCCGGCGGCCGCCGTCCCGTTCCCGGGCGTACTCGTCACGGCGTTCGGCTCTTCAGGGATCAACTGCTCGTCCTTTGGTCGGCGCTCATCGGCGGATCGGTCACCGCCCGGGCGGCGTACGGTCCTTCACCCGTCGGTGTCGGCAGCGGATAGGGGCCGCGGCCGCAGACGCAGGCGGCCCCGCACCTGGCCGCCAGGGCCAGCGCCTCACGCGGTGGGTTCCCGTCGGCCAGGGCGAACGCGAGGGCTGCGGCAAAGCTGTCGCCCACGCCGTAGCTGTCGACCAGCGGTCCGGGCGGTGACAGCGCCGGGTAGCTCCCGGCGGGGTCGCCCTGGCGCGAGTACCGGCCGCCCCGCTCGCCCTCGGTGACGACCAGCAGTCCGGGCGGCCGGGACAGCAGCGCGGGGTCGTAGCGTTCGGCCTCGTCCTCGCCGCTGCCGACCAGGGCGTCGACGTGCACCCCGGACGCCGCGACGGTGACGAGTTCCCTGGTGGTCGCCACCAGTACGGGGGCGACGCGTGCCGTCCGGAGCGCCCCGGCGTCGCCGGACACGAAGAAGACCGCGTCGTACCGCTCCAGGGTGTGCCACGGCAGCGGGTCCTGGGTGGTGGGATGCAGCCTGGGCCCGAGGGTCGTGGTGGTGCGCTCCCCGGTGTCGTCCACCAGGCTGACAGCGCCGCGTGTCGGCGCGTCACGTGAAGAGGCGAGCACCCGGACACCCAGAGAGCCGAGCAGCTCTCGGGTACGCACCCCGGCGTCGTCGTCACCGAGCGCGGTGAAGAAGGTGCACTCCCCGGTCAGCGCCGCGAGCTGTACCGCGGCGACCGCCCCGCCACCGGCCGGGCCCTCCCACACCGGGTCGGCGTGGACGACCTCGCCCCGCCGTGGCACACGGCTGATCCGGGCGATGGTGGTCCACTCCACGTGCCCCACGACCGCTGTACGCGGTGACTCGCCGGCCATGACATGCCCCCCTTCCACCATGATGCGGCGCATCCGGCATGCTCCTGGCGCCCAGGCGCGGGTGCCGGCTCGGCCTGCCTCCGGGAAGCCGGTCCGGAACGCTGTGCCCCCTGCCTGACACGTGGACGCGCCGGCGCGTCATGAGACGCGGCCCGAGCCGCCGTACGCGTCTCCTCCCCGGGTCGCCCTCCGTGAGCCCGACGAGAGTTGCACGAAGCCGCCGGGGCCGGAAAGACCCGAACTTCGGGACATAGCGCGCGATCGTGACGTAATGACCAGCCGTTGTTCACTTTGGCTCAATCCCGTGGGTAATGGTGTGTTCACCGTACGAAGTGGGCAGCGTTGTCGTCGCCCGCCCGAACGACCCCGGGGCGCCGACCGGACGGGGGCGGACGGCCGAGGGGGACGGAGAGCGGTTTCCGCCCAGGCACGACGGACAGCCGGGCCCGTCCGGTCACGCGTGCCGGAACACGTACCGGCGCATGACACGCGTGTCACCGCACCACCCGCACCACCGCGCAGAGACACGGCCGCCCGGCACCACCGTCGTCTGTCGGCGGCCGACGCCCGGGGAGACGGCCGCACACCGAAGGAGACGAACGATGACCCTGTTACCGGCAGAAGGCCCATCGGCTCCCGAGAGCACGGGGGGCGACGACGCGCTGAACCACTACTACTACGCTCCCGACAGGTTGCGCGTCGTCCGCGGCGAGGGGATCTACCTCTACGACACGGACGGCCGGCGCTACCTGGACTGCTCCTCGGGGACGTTCAACCTGACTCTGGGTTACTCGCACCCCGAGATCGTGGAGACGATCCGTTCCCAGGCGGCCGACCTCATCCACGTCACCTCGAAGTTCCAGTCCGGTCCGGTGAACGCCCTGGTGGGCCGACTGGCCGACATCGCCCCGGCCGGACTCACCCGCGTCCACCTGAAGTCGGCCAGCGGCTCGGACGCCAACGAGAGCGCCATCAAGATCGCCCAGCACCACACCGGCAATCCGGACATCATCACGCTCTTCCGCGGCCATCTCGGCCAGACCATGGGCATGATCAACGCGTCCGGAGCCGCCTTCCGCCGCGCCCCCTTCCCCGTCCAGCTTCCCGGGGTGGTGCACGTCCCGGACCCGTACTGCCTGCGCTGCTTCTACCGGCAGGAGCGCGCCACCTGCGGACTGCTGTGCGTGGAGCGCATCAACGACTTCATCGACTACGCCAGTTCCGGACGGGTGGCGGCCGTCGTGCTGGAGCCCGTCTCGGGCAACGGCGGCAACATCGTGCCCCCCGACGGCTACCTCCAGGCGCTGCGCGCCCTGTGCGACGAACGCGGCATCCTGCTGATCTTCGACGAGATCCAGACCGGCTTCGGCCGCACCGGCCACATGTTCGCCTCCGACACCTTCGGCGTCAGCCCTCACCTGCTGACCTTCGGCAAGGGGCTGGGAGGCTCGGGCATGCCGATCGCCGGCATCCTCACCGAGGAGCGGCTCACCGGCCTGGCCGGACACCACATCAACGCCACCTTCGGCGGCAACGTCCTCTCGGCCGCCGCCGCGGTGAAGACGATCGAGATCATCAGCAGGCCGGGGTTCCTGGAGAACGTCCGTACGGTCGGCGCGCACGTCACGGAACGGCTGCACGCGATCGCGGCCAAGGTCCCCTTCATGGGCGACATCCGCGGCGTCGGCCTGATGATCGGCATGGAAATCGTCGACGCCGAGGGGCGGCCGGACCCCCGCCTCACCAACCACATCGCCGAACTCGGCCTGCACCACGGCCTGTTGCTGCGCACCTCGCTGTACGGCTTCGGCAACGTGCTCAAGATCCGCCCGGCCCTGGTCATGACGCTCGCGGAGGCTGACGAGATGTGCGACCTGCTGGAACGCCTCTTCCTGGACGTGGCTTCATGAGGGCGCTGGTCCAGGGCCTCGCCGAGCGCATCTGGCAGGTCGTCCACGACGCCCGCGGCGCGGCCCGGGGCACCGTGGTCGGCCGCTACGTGGACGGCACCACACTGGGCGGCGACGCGGAGTTCCCCGTCGACGTCCTCGCCGAGCGCGCCGCCTGGGACTACGTGTGCGAAAGCGGGCAGAGCGTCGCCGTCTACACCGAGAGCGAAGGGCTGCGGGTCATCGGCGACGATCCGCGCTACGTCCTGGTGGTCGACCCCGTCGACGGCACCCGGGGAGCCGCCGCCGACCTGGAGATGGCGTGCGTCTCGATCGCCGCGGCACGCTTCACGGCCGCGCCCACCATCGGTGACATCGAGTACGCCGTCCTGAAGGAGATCAAGACCGGGCACTGGTTGTACGCCGACGCCTACGGTGACGGCATCGAGAGCGGTGGCTACGAGGGCCCGCCGCTGCCCAGGCTCGGCTCCACCGAGGATCCCGAGCGGATGTTCTGGTCGCTGGAGTTCAACGGGCACCCGGCCCGGCTGATGACCGACGCGTACGGGCACCTGATCGACTCCTCCGCCAACCGCGGTGGCGTGTACGTCTTCAACAGCGCCTCCTTCTCGATCTCCCGGATCATCACCGGGCAGATGGACGCCTACGTCGACATCGGCAACCGGTTGCTGCGCGACCGCCCGGAGACCGAGGCCGACTTCCGCCGGGTCGGACACGGCAGCATCCTCCACCTCTTCCCCTACGACATCGCGGCCGGCGTCTACCTCGCCGAGCGGGCCGGGGTCACCATCACCGACGCCTACGGGAAATCACTGCACGACACCCTGCTCCTGGAGATCGGGCCGGAGAACCAGCGTTCCTGCATCGCCGCCTGCACGTCCGCGTTGCACCACGCCCTGCTCTCGGAGATCCGCTGGTGACCGGCGCCTCCACGGACGAGAGGGAGCCACCTCCCATGGACGACCCGGTCGGCGCCACCGAACGCGACGCCCTGCGGGCCGCCGCCCGGCGCCTCGGTCTGGAGGTCGGCGCGGAGATCCTGGACGGCGGCTCCCCCGCCCGGGTCCACCGAGCCCGCACGGCCGACGGCCGGGACGTCGTCGTCAAGGTCCTGACCGCCGGGGCCGGGGCCGTCGACGGACACGACCTGGGATCCTTCCGCGGCAAACTCCTCCAGCTCCAGCACATACGGCACCGGGCTCCCCGCCTCGGCAGCCGCTACCTGCCCGTCCTGCACAGCGTGGAGGGCGGGAACTGGGCCGCCTGCACCACGCCGTACTTCCCCTCCCAGGACCTCGCCGCCTGCCTGCGGCAGGGCGCGGGCCACGAGGAGCTGTTCCTCTCACGGCACGACACCGTCGCCACCGAACTCTTCCTGCACGGCTACGGGGCCGGGGGCGGCGGTGGTGGCGGCGGCGGCGGCCGGCCGGCGTCGCCCGGGAAGCACCTGGCAGACGTGCACATCGGCAGGTTCCTGCGCCGTCTGCCGGTACTGGAGCGGTATCTGCCGGAGATCGCGGGCCTGGAGGAACTGGTGGTCAACGGTTCTCCCTGCCGGGCTCCCGGTCCGTTGCTGCGCGACCTGCTGCGGACCGGCGGCGACACGCTGGAGCGACTGGGGCCGCACCGCCTCGGCCTTCCGGCCCACGGCGACGCCAACGTCCGCAACGTGCTGATCGCGGACGGACCGACCGGGACGGAAGACAGCACCGGGCGGGCGGATTTCCGCCTCATCGACCCACGGGGCTCGACCGACCCCTGGGACCCCGTGTACGACCTGGCCAAGACCTTGTTCAGCCTCACCGTATGGGACCCCATGCTCCGCCTGGGAATCGACGTCCGCCGTTCACCGGCCGGCGGCTCCGGCCGGAGCGGACAGTACAGCGTGCGCTTCCGTCACCCCGTCTACCCGGGCTACCGCACGGCGGCCCACCGCTTCGTGCCCCACGTCGAGGCGGGGGAACTGCCCGACGCGCTCTTCGCGGACGACCGGGACTGGCGGGAACGGCTCCTGCTCACCCACGATCTGCACGTCCTGGCCGAGGCACCCTGCCGGCTGTCGGACCGCAAGCCGAAGCCGGACGTGGACGGCAGGCACTCGCCGCCGGAGGAACTCGCCCTCGGCCACTACCTGCTGGGAACACTGCTGCTGAACGACCTGCTGGGGCAGCTGGCCAAGGAGGGGACGGTGGACGTCCACCGGCATCTGGCGCTGGCGACAGGGGGCCCGTACGCCCCGTGACGGAACACGGGACGAACGGGCCCGGACCACCGGCCCGCACGGCCGGCCCGGACCCACGACAGGTCCGGGCCGGCCGTGCCCCCGGTCCTCGGTGTCCGTCAGCGCCTGCCGTCACGGCGCATCCCGGCCAGGGCGGTGTCCAGGTCCGGGGCGAGCAGGCCGTGGTGAAGGCTGCGCAGCACCAGCCGCTGCGGGCGGTGGGGAACCGGTGGCACGTCAGCGCGCTCGACGGGAACCACGCGGGTGGGGAGTTCCAGCTCTTCCTGGATACGCGACATCAGGGCGAACCGGGTCACCACCTCGGCGCCGCCGTAGTGCACCACCCCGGTGGCGTCCCACAGGTGTTCCAGCGCCGACGCCAAGCCGGCCAGAGGCACCGGAGCGCATACGACATCGACCCGGGCGGATACGACCGGCGTTTCGAAGCGGGCCATGAACCGGTCCGAGAAAGGACTGTGGCCGTACACCAGGGGAATCCGTACGACGAGGTGCCCTCCGCCGGCCGAAAGCAGGACGTCCTCGGCGGCGCGCTTGGTCCGTCCGTAGGTGTTCAGCGGCGAGCGCGGGTCCGGTTCGACGTACACGCTCCGGGTGCCGTCGAAGACATTGTCGCTGGACAGCAGAAGGATCTTGGTACGCGTGCCCCGGACCGCGGCCAGCAGCACCTCGACGGAACGTACGTTCAGCGCGTGGGCGAGTACGGGATCGGCCTCCGCCGCGTCGAGGTCGACCAGGCCGGCCGCGTGCACCACCAGGTCGAAGCCCTGCCCCGCCAGTTCCCGCAGTCCGCGCTCGTCGCGGAGGTCCAGGGGAACCAGTCCGGGGACGCGACGGGCGGCGCGTGTCCCCACCACCTCGTGACGCGACGACAGGTCACGGTACAGCCCGCCTCCGACGTAACCGGAGGCTCCGAGCAGCAACACCCTCATCCGCAGATCGTCCCTCTCCGCTCCGCCACGTCCCGTTCGACCGTTCCCGACCATCCCGGCAGGCGGCCGGCCCGGCAGGGCCGAAGCCGCGTCAGCCGTCGAAGGAGTGTGAGCTCATGGACAGCACGAGCAGCATGCCCGCCCTGGTGATCGGCGACACGCGCGCCGGGGTCGGCGGGAGTGCGCCGTCACTCGCCGTCCGGCCCGTTCCCCCCCTGTCGACGGCCGACGACGTCCTGGTACGGGTGGCGGCCACGGGAATCTGCGGAACGGACCGGGCCATCGCGCTCGGCGAGTTCCCGGCGCGCCCCGGGGTGATCCTCGGCCACGAGGCGGCCGGCGAGGTGGCCGCCACCGGCGCGGCGGTGCGCTCGGTACGGCCGGGCGACCGCGTCGTCGTCAACCCCACGTTCTTCTGCGGGCGGTGCGGTCCGTGCCGCCGGAACATGGCCGCGCACTGCGAGGCCAAGGAAGGCCGGGAGATCGGGGTGGACCGTGACGGCACCATGGCGGACTACGTCGTGCTCCCCGAGCGCTTCACGCATCCGCTGCCCCCCTCCGTGTCCTACCGGCGGGCGGCCCTGGTCGAACCGCTGGCCTGTGTCCTCAACAACCTGACCGCCGCCGCTCCGCGCTGGGACGACCGGGTGCTGGTGATCGGCGCAGGCCCGATCGGCGCGCTGTGCGCACTGGTGCTGGCCAGACGTGGAGTACGCGTCGGCGTGGTGGAGCGGGACCCGGAACGGATCTCTCTCGCCCGCGGACTGCTGCCTTCCACGGTGGGCGTGCTGCCGGTGGGGACGGAGGGCCTGATGGCCGTGAAGGAGGTCCTGTGCCCCCGCCCGGACGTGATCGTCGACACGACGGGCCTCCTGCTCGAGGAGGCACTCGCCGTGATCGCCACGGGTGGGAGGGTGGTCGTGATGGGCGAGCGGGAACCGGCCGCCGCGCGCGTTCGCCTTCGCCCGCTGGTCACCCGGGGGATACGAGTGGTGGGCGCCGGCCCGTACCCTCCCCACCTGTTCGAGGCGGCGCTCGATCTGGCATCGGACATCCCCTTGGAAACCCTGGTGACGCACGTGCTTCCGCTGGATCGCTCCGCGCAGGCGTTCTCCCTGCTCGGGGTCCCGTCGGCGAACACCGGTACCGCGATCGGCGGATACGCGGCGATGAAGGTCCTCCTGGCCTCCGACTCCGAGGCCATGGCCGGCTCCGGCGGATGATCCGGACACGACCGCCGGATACGTACCCGGGCCGGCCCGGTCAGCGGACGGTCATCGGACGGTCCCGGGCGAACCGGTGCCGCGGTCCTCGGCGGGAGCCTCGCGCCCGGGCCGCAGTACACGGGCCGTGAAGGCGGCCACCACGCAGAACACCACGGGCAGGAGGAAGGTGAGGTTCAGCGGGGCGAAGTGGGTCAGCGATCCGACGACGGCGGGCCCCGCGAGCATGCCCAGGTAGCCGAGCCCGGCGACGCGGGAGACGTTGGTACCGGCGGCACTCGGGTCGGCGTGGCCGGCCGCGCTGAAGAGCTGGGGGACACAGCCGGACAGACCGGCCCCGAACACGGTCCAGCCGGTCAGTGCCAGAGGGATCCAGGGGGACAGCGCGGCCGCCGTCAGGCCGAAGGCGGCCACGGAGGCACCACAGCGGAGGACGGCCACCGGGCCGAAACGGGCGGCGATCCGGTCGGTCAGCAGCCGGCCGGCGGTCATGGCGGTGGAGAAACCCCCGTATGCGGCCGCGGCGGTGGCGGCGGGTGCGTCCAGGACGTCCTGCAGGTGCAGCACACTCCAGTCGTAGGCGACACCTTCGCAGAGCATCAGCATCCACGCGAGGACGGCCAGGGCCCAGATGCGCCGGGGAGTCCTGCGCCGGGACTTCCCAGCCGTAGCGGGAGCGGGGCTTGTTCGTTCGCCGGGGGCGCTGTCGGGCCGCAGCAGCGCGGGCGCCGCGAGAACCGAAACGGCGAGGCCGAGAAGTGCCACCGCACCGAGTGTCGTCGCCGGGCCCCAGCCCCAGGTGAGCGTGCGGGCGCCGGCCAGAGCGGCCAGGACGCCGCCGATGGAGAAGGTGGCGTGGAAGGCGGACATGACGGGCCGCCCGTAGCCGCGCTCCACCTGAACGGCATGGGTGTTCATGCTCACGTCCAGGCAGCCGTTGCCGAAGCCGAGCGCCAGCAGAGCCGCGCCCAGTGTCCAGGCGTCCGTGGCCAGACCGGGCAGGACCACGGCAGCGGCGCACAGAGCGCCGCCGACCGGTACGACGGTGCGGGCGCCCCAGCGGTCGGTGAGCGGACCGGCGATCTGCATACCGACGAAGGCTCCCCCACCCAGCAGCAGCAGGAGCCAGCCGAGCACGGCATGACTGATCCCCACCTGTTGCTCGAGGGCGGGGATGTGGACGACCCACGTGCCCAGGACGAAGCCGTTCAGCGCGAAATAGGCAAAGGTGGCCAGCCTGCCCGCTCTCAGCGATCTCTCCACACCGGAAACATAGCGAGCGCGGGCTCACCATGCGGACGGGTCGAACCTACGGGCTGTTCTCTCGCGGTATCCGGAACACGGCCGCATGCCGTACGGCAGAGCCTGGCGCCTGGCACGGGTCACCCTCATCCCGACGGACTGGTCTACCGTCTTCACGGCCACGGTCGAAAACCCTCGCCGCAGGCCGTCTCTGAGCAGTATTCACCTGGCCGGAAAGGACGGCAGCCGACTCGTTGGTGCCGTGATGCCCGAGCCGCTCGCTGTCTGCGCCCCGGCTGACGACGCCTGGAAAGCCCCGGTGGCGACGCCGGACGTCACCGGGCGTGGACGGCCCGGAATCTCCACGGCCATGACCAACTGGCCCTGCCTGATGGCCTGTTCGCTGTCCGGGGTGGTGCCGGGCCGCAACAGGAAGTCGGCGACCGGGCCGGCAGCGCCGCGCCGTGTCCGAGACCGTCCTGCGCCTGGACCGAGTCCACCAGCGCGATTGCTCGCCGAGCACACCTCGACCGTCCGCCCGGACATCGTTTGGCGTGGAAGCCGCCCATGAACGGGGTGCGGGAGGCACCCGGGAGCTGTTCCCCCGCACCCGTGACCGGGCCGGTCAGATCTGAGTGAGCAGTGCGCTCGTGCCCGCGCTCCTCTCGTACGAGCTGCTGGACACGCTGCCCGGGGCGGGTGGCCACCACGGGCGCGGGGATCGCCTTCAACGGCGAGCTGAGCGCCGCCTACAGCCCTGGGGCGTACCGCTGAGGGTTGTCCCGTGACGTGCCGGAGCCACCAGGTGGCCCAGTCGCCCGGGTCAGCACCGAGGCCGTCCGGACAGAGAGTCCGGAGCGCCGCGTACGGGACCGGGAGCAGGGTGGCCGAGCCCAGCCAGGACCGCAGGCGGCGACCGTGTGCGAGCGGCAGTGCAGTGGTGGCCATCACCACCAGGGCCAGGACGAAGGCGTCGGTCAACCCCGGGGCCACCATCATCGGGAAGGCGTGGTCGAGCGTGTGGTAATCGCAGTGCGCCGCCCCTGCGATATCGGCGGAACTGCGGCAGTCCATCGGCAGGTACGCGGTGAGCAGCCACTGGGCGCAGTACAGCGGGGCGAGCGCGGGTACGCCGAGCAGCAGGTCGACCAGGACGGGCCCCACAGCGACCGCCGCGGCCGCCGCCCCTCGTCTACCGCCGCCTCGCCGGGCTCCTGCACGGCGCGGTCCGTCGGCATACTCCTGCCGCTCCGTTCTGTGCCCAGGCCGATGGTGGTCATCAGGCATCTCGCGCGGAGCCGCTCACCGGATGTCAAGCAGCACGACGTCGAGCGTGGCTCCGCGTACGACGCCCCACGGATACGTCGTCACGAGCCCGAAACACGAGCCCGAAGTACGCGAAGGGTCTCGAAGCGGAACACGTCGTCGGCCGGGGCCTACCGCCCAGCGGTACCCGCCCCCGACGTGCATAAGATCACCGCCGTCGGCGCCGCCCTCTCCGCACATCCCGGCGTGGTGCGCGCCCCGCGCTCCCTGTCGGGCTCGATCGTGGTCACCCACTGACGCGGTCAAGCGAGTTGGTCCCCAACGGGCTCCCGAAAACGATCGAGGGCCGGTTTCAGATTCCTCTGAAACCGGCCCTGGCCTGCGACTCTTTCGAGTCGGGACGACAGGATTTGAACCTGCGACCCCTTGCCCCCCAGGAGTGAAGGTCAAGGATTTTTTCCGGACATAGCAGACCTAATCCGGGCGCAGGCTGTGCACCAGAGAGTCCATCGTGCACCGCCGCGCACACTGTGTGGTCCCCAAGTGGTCCCCAGACCCGTTGCGCCGGCAACCAGGCTCCTGCCTGAACCC
Source organism: Streptomyces sp. NPDC003016 (assembly GCF_053591455.1). Taxonomy (NCBI): domain Bacteria; kingdom Bacillati; phylum Actinomycetota; class Actinomycetes; order Kitasatosporales; family Streptomycetaceae; genus Streptomyces; species Streptomyces sp. NPDC003016. The sequence goes on along the minus strand of NZ_JBSFTV010000017.1, from coordinate 7,167 downwards.
GTCCGGCCCACAATCGTGCGTGCGCGGCTGGCAGCTCGTCAGCCCTCTCCACCCAGGAGCCGAAGGCGAGGTCTTGCGCTTGGCATCGGTGAAGCGGGCCCGTCGGTTACAGGCGCCGGGAGGTCTCCAGCATGCGTGCCACACGGTCAGGCCCGGCGACGAAGCCGCCGAAGAAAACCGAGATGCCAGCGATGATCCGAGTCATGCCGGGGCAGACCCGATCCGTCGCACGAACCGGTTTACGGGCACGCGTGCGCGGTCAGCAAGCGGGCGCGGCCTACGCCTGAATGCCGGATCGGGCGCGGCGGGTTGGGGCATGCTGGGGGTGCGCTCACGCGCTTCACTTCGGTGGCAGGGGGCCGGTCGGTGTTACGCATTCACTTCACGACGGAAGACCTTGCCCGGACACGGGTGGCCGCAACGATCGGTGTCGCAGCGGAGGTCTACTACAGCCTGGAGCTGCTGAGGGAGAACCGGGAGCTTCCTCACTTCCGCTCGTGGCGGTCAGCGGTCGCGGGCCGGATGGGAGCCGACACGCGCCCCCTGACGTCCCTGGTTCCGGTGCGCGGTCCCGGGCTTGACCTGCTGGCCCTGATGGGTGATGTGCCCTCTCTGGACCACGCCTTGGACAACCTGCTGCACGCCCCGGTGTCCCGGCTGCGACGCGAGTTCGAGGGTCTCGACTTCCACCCCGGACACCTGCCGTGGGCCAGACAGGTGTCCGAGGGCGACCGCGACGCGCGGCGGGAGCTCGCCGAAGCCGTGCGCGCCTGCCATCGGCTGACCGTGGAGCCCTACTGGCATCGAGGGCGGACAGAACTGGTCGCGCTGACCACCCGTTGCGCGAACCTGGTGCTGGAGGGAGGCATCGATCTGCTGCTGCGTTCGATCTGCGCGCCACTGGTCCGCTGGCGTCCGCCGGTGCTCGAAGCTCCCTACCCGCGCCGAGTCGAGGTGCGCCTCCAGGGAAGGGGACTGATCATCACGCCCACGATCTTCTCGAAGCACCCGGTGAGCTTTCTGTGGGACCCGCTCGATACCGCCCAACCACCCCGACTGACCGTGCCGGCTCTCCGACAGCCGCTGGCCGGTACCGGACCGGCGGAAGCGGACGGCTCCGCTGTGCGGAACCTGGAGTCTCTGCTCGGCCGCACGCGAGCTGCCGCCCTGCATGTGACAGCGGAAGGCTGCACGACGAGCGAACTGGCCCGCCGCCTCAACGTCACGGCAGCCGCGGCCAGTCAGCACGCGACCGTGCTGCGGAACACGGACCTCATCACCACCAGCCGCCGAGGCGGGTCCGTGCTGCACCTCATCACCCCCCTCGGGCTGGCCCTGCTGCGCACCGGTGTTCTGACGGAACCGTGAGGCCCGAGGGCGCCGCGGCGTCAGACCGGTGAGTTCAGCGCCGCCCTGCGCGAGTGCTACCGGGCACTCGTGCCCAGGTGCACGAGGCGCCGCACCTGCCCCCCCTTAAGCCGTGACTTAAGAGGTAGGCCGCAGGTGGCCGGCCGGCCCAGGATGTGAAGCCGCAACCGGCTCATCCCATCCTGGAGATCGCATGAAGACTCATCTCGCCGCCGCCCTCGGTTCCGTCGTGCTGACCGCGGGCACCCTGCTGGGCGCTCCCGCCGCCGGCGCGCAGACCGCGACCGCGACCGCCTATCCCACCAGCGACTTCAACATCAGTTTCGGTGCCACCTGGACCAGGGGAACCGTCACTTGGTACAACCGGTCGGTCCGAGTCGTCGGGCAGCACAGGTCCGCGGTGTCGGACAGTGCGGTCACGTGCCGGACCACGTGGGCTTACACCCTCCAAGGGAACCGTGCCGTGATCGGCCAGGGCGGCGGCTACCCGATCGCCTGCGGCACCATCGCGTCCCACGACTTCGTCGTTCCCGCGGACCAGCCCGGCGGTGCCGCGTACGTCAGGGTCTGTCTCGATGACGGGAACCTCAAGGACCTCGCGTGCCAGCTCATCGCCAGGCCGCTTCAGCCCGCGAGCTGAGGCCGGCCGGCACCCCCGGTGCCGGCTGCTCGGGACCGTACCTGGTGGGTGCCGGCGCGGCCGTCGCCTCGATCAGGTGAGTCCGCGAACCGCAGGTACCTCCCCCCTTGTCCAGCAGGTCACAGCGCTGCCATCGTGCCATCACCCCGACGTCGCGGAGAACTCCGAAGAGAACCCGAAACGGAGCTCCGAACAGAAGCCGAGATGGGACCAGGGCCGCGACCAGGCCGACGGCGAGGAGGACCAGGCCGTGCGGGGCCTGCCCGGTGACACAGGCGACTCCGGACAGGTCCCCGCCCTGGTCGACACCCTTGCCGACATCTGGGCCGACGCCCACCCCGAACTCATCGATACCCTCAACGCCGCCACCGACGGGCTCTCGGTTCCCGCCCTGCGCCGCCAGATCACCGGACACCCCACGTACGAAGGCTTCATCCTGGTCTGCGCCTACGCGGCGGGACGAACCGGCTCATCCCATCCTGGAGATCGCATGAGGACTCATCTCGCCGCCACCCTCGGTTCCGTCGTGCTGACCGCGGGCACCTTGCTGGGCGCTCCCGCCGCCGGCGCGCAGACCGCCGCCTACCCGATCACCCCTTTCGACGTTGCACTCGGTGCCAGCTACGTCCGCGGCACCCTGACTTGGTACGACCGGTCGGTCGGGGCCGATGGAACACTCCGGGCCGTCGGCTGCAACAGGGCGTGGTTCGGCGCGTACGGTGCCTCTGGCAACGAGCTCGGCTCCTGGAACACCGGCATTAAATGCGACGTGACGTACCGGTTCCGTATCGGCATCCCTGCGGATGCGCCCGGCGGGGCCGCGTACGTCAGGGTCTGTATGGACGACGCGAGCACGAATCCACCCAAGTGCGTGCGGTACAACCGGCCCTGACCCGTCCGACCGGCCGGAAAGTGGCGTTGTCACACCAGCTCCGGGGCGGAACAACACCCGACGCCCCGGAAGCTCGTCTCGCCGCCCCACGAGGCAGCGATTCCTGCCATCGACGGCCAGGACCCCAAAGCCCAGCACGGAGTTCCGCTTCGCCAGGTCGCACACTCGAGGCGAGCCGGACGCAACAACCTGCCAGGTGACCGACCGCTGCCGGTCCGGTCATGAGCCTATGCGCCAGCCGCCCGCTCGTAGCCCAGCGCGTCCTGGCCGCCGGCCCCGATCCGGATGCCCGCATGTTCACCGGACCCCGGGGCGGCCGTATCTCCACCACGGTCCTGCGTGACGCCACCCACTGGGACAACGTCATCACCAAGCTCGGGTACGAGCACCTGCGCCGCCATGACCTGAGGCACACGGGACTCACCTGGTTCGCCGATGCCGGGGTCCAGGTGCACGTCCTGCGTAAGATCGCCGGGCACGGCTCGCTGACCACCACCCAGAGGTATCCGCCCCCCGACGTGCACAAGATCACCGCCGTCGGCGCCCTTTCGGCACACCTCAGCGTGGTGCGCGCCCCGCGCTCCCTGTCGGGCTCGATCGTGGTCACCCACTGACGCGGTCAAGCGAGTTGGTCCCCAACGGGCTCCCGAAAACGATCGAGGGCCGGTTTCAGATTCCTCTGAAACCGGCCCTGACCTGCGACTCTTTCGAGTCGGGACGACAGGATTTGAACCTGCGACCCCTTGACCCCCAGTCAAGTGCGCTACCAAGCTGCGCCACGTCCCGTTGCCCGTCTGACCTGGGGTTTTCCCCTGGCTGAGCGTGCAACAGAACAATACCGCACTCCGTGAGCGGTCCCGAATCCGCTGCCCGTCGCGGCGGCCCCGGGTCTCCAACGCCTCTCCAGCGCGTTCGAGTTCGCGGCGACCCCGGGCCCGTCCGCACGCAGCGCTCCAAAACCGGAGCGGGTGACAATGGGTGGATGGACGACACGGAGCAGAGCAGGAGGGACCGCGACCCCGAGGGACGGGCGCGCAACGCGCGGCCGCGCGACGGACTCGGGCGACCGCTGCCGTACGGGGCACCGGGCGTGGCCAGACAGCCCGAGGGCGTGGTGCGCACCGGGGACGAGACGGTGTGCGAGGCGCAGCGGCTGCTCGACGCCGGAATGCCGTTCCACGCCCACGAGGTCTTCGAGGACGCCTGGAAGTCGGGTCCCGAAGCGGAACGCGCGCTGTGGCGCGGCCTCGCCCAGCTCGCCGTCGGTCTCACCCACGCCGCCCGGGGCAACAGCAACGGCGGTGCGACGCTGCTGCGGCGCGGGGCCGCCGGAATCGCCGCGTACGGCGACGCACGCCCCTACGGGCTCGGCATCCGCGAGCTCACCGCCTGGGCCGAGGCGCTGGCGGGCCGTGTCGAGCGGGAAGCGGAACCCGTACCGGCCGCTGGGACCGCTCCGCGCCTGCGCGGGCGACCGGACGGACCCGATGCGGCAGACTCCGTGCGGTGAGAAAGATCTATGTCATAGGAATCGGCGCGGGCGACCCGGACCATCTGACGATCCAGGCCGTCAAAGCGCTCAACGCGGTGGACGTCTTCTTCCTCCTCGACAAGGGCGAGGAGAAGTCGGACCTGATCCGGCTGCGGCACGACATCCTCGACGCACACATCGCGGCGGGCCGGAAGTACCGGCTGGTCGAGGGGCGCGACCCGGACCGTGACCGCCGGGCCGGCGGCGCCGACTACTCCCCCGCGGTCGGCGACTGGCGCAGCCGCCGGGCCGACATCTTCGAGCGGATGATCACCGAGGAGCTGGCGGACGAGCAGACCGGCGCGTTCCTGGTGTGGGGCGACCCGGCGCTGTACGACAGCACGCTCGGCATCCTGGAGGAGATCCTGGAGCGGGGGACGGTGATCTTCGACCATGAGGTCGTGCCCGGCGTCAGCAGCGTGTCAGCGCTGGTCGCCCGCCACCGCACCGGGCTGAACCGGGTCGCGAAGCCGGTCCAGATCACGACGGGCCGACGGCTCGCGGAGGGCTGGCCCGAAAGCGCGGACGACGTGGTGGTGATGCTCGACGCGCACCAGGTGTTCCAGCGCTACGCCGAGGACGACCCGTACATCTACTGGGGCGCCTACGTCGGGACCGCGGACGAGATCCTCGTCTCCGGCCGGCTCTCGGAGGTCTCGGACCGGATCCTCGCGCTGCGCGCCGAGGCCCGCGCCCGCAAGGGCTGGATCATGGACACGTATCTGCTGCGCCGCGACTGAGGCACCCCAGCCGCTCCAGCTCCGCCACCGCCCCGGCCACGTCGGGGACGGTGCGCACCCCCGGCGGCGGGAGCGGGCGGCGTACGACGACGACCGGCAAACCCAGCTCGCGGGCCGCGGTGAGCTTCGCGGCGGTGGCGGGCCCGCCGCTGTCCTTGGTGACGAGGACGTCGGCGGCGTACGTCCGGAGCAGCTCCCGCTCGCCCTCGGCGGTGTACGGGCCGCGGTCGAGCAGGAGCCGCGTGTGGCGCGGCAGCGGCGGCTCCGGAGGCTCTACGGAGCGTACGAGGAAGTGGAGCGCGTCCAGGCCCGCGAAGGCGGCCAGGCCGAGCCTGCCGGTGGTGAGGAACACCCGGCGGCCGAGCGCCGGCAGCCGCGCCGCCGCGTCCTCCAAGCTGTCGGCCGGGTGCCAGCGGTCACCGGGCCCCGGCTGCCAGCCCGGACGGCGCAGCGCGACCAGCGGGACGCCTGCGGCGGTCGCCGCCGCGGCCGCGTTCGCGCTGATCACGGCGGCGAAGGGGTGCGTGGCGTCGATCACTGCGGCGACCCGGTGCTCGCCCAGCCAGGCCGCCATCGGCCCCGGACCGCCGAAGCCCCCGACGCGAATCTCACCATCAGGCATCCTTGGTTGTGTCACCCGTCCTGCAAGCGAGGTCGTCACCCGCAGGAGGGGGCACGGGGCCAGTGTCCGCGCGAGCTGCCTGGCTTCCGTCGTACCGCCGAGTATCAGTACATGGCCGGTGCCGGTGATCATGGCATCACGCTACCGGAGCAGTCCCGACGGGGGTGTTTCAGGAAAGTGGTTCAGGTCACTCTATTCAAGGCGTAACGAAATGGCGCGAGCGTGCGATGAACCCACAGGTGTCGTCGCGCTGCCCATTACGTCATGCGACCTCGCCTCGTCATCATTTTTGCTACGAGAGGCTCCTCGTGTCGGTCAGTCCGTCCCGCCCGTTCCCACAGGAGATTGCGGAATCCCCTTCCCTGGTCGCGCTCATCGAGCGCGGCAAGGAGCAGGGTCACATCAACGGCGACGACGTACGCCACGCCTTCGAGGCGGACAGCATCCCCGCGGACCAGCTGAAGCGGGTGCTGCGCAGCCTCAACCAGGTCCTCGACGAAGAGGGCGTGACGCTGATGGTGACGGCGCCCAAGGCTCCGGCCAAGGCGCCCGCCAAGCGTGCGCGCAAGACCGTCGCGAGGGACGAGGAGAAGCGTCCGGTCAAGAGGGCCGCCGTCAAGAAAACCGTCAAGAAGACCGCTTCGGCGGCCTCGCCGGCGGCTCCCGCGTCAATATCTGTAATGGGCTCCGCCGGCGAAGAGGCCTCCGCGGCCCCGGCGAAGCGTGCCGCCAAGAAGACGAGCGCGAAGAAGACCGCGGCCAAGAAGGCCGCGGCCTCCCCCGAGGAGCCGCAGGCCGACGCCTGGGCCGAGGACGCGGGTGTCGCTGACGACGCGGACGAGAAGCCCACGAAGCAGCCTCAGCAGGGTGACGGTTACGTCCTGTCCGACGAGGACGAGGACGACGCGCCCGCGCAGCAGGTCATGGTCGCCGGCGCCACCGCCGACCCGGTCAAGGACTACCTGAAGCTGATCGGCAAGGTGCCGCTGCTCAACGCCGAGCAGGAGGTGGAGCTCGCCAAGCGCATCGAGGCGGGTCTCTTCTCCGAGCACAAGCTGGAGGAGGAGGACGAGCAGGACCCGGTCTTCCGCCGTGAGCTGGAGATCCTCGTCGAGGACGGCCGCCGCGCCAAGAACCACCTGCTGGAGGCCAACCTCCGCCTCGTGGTCTCGCTGGCCAAGCGCTACACCGGCCGCGGCATGCTCTTCCTGGACCTCATCCAGGAAGGCAACGTCGGTCTGATCCGCGCGGTGGAGAAGTTCGACTACACCAAGGGCTTCAAGTTCTCGACGTACGCCACCTGGTGGATCCGGCAGGCGATCACCCGCGCGATGGCCGACCAGGCCCGCACCATCCGCATCCCGGTGCACATGG
>NZ_JBSFTV010000016.1:0-156091 GCF_053591455.1 Streptomyces sp. NPDC003016 | reverse complement strand
GCGCGCCCGAGCACACCGTCGACCCCGAGGTGCACCGCATGATGGGCGGCGACGGCACGTACTGGCCCGTCGCCCGGGTCGTGTACGGCCGTCACCGCTTGCCACCCACATAATGGGCTCATACATCGGATGTCTGAGTGACCGGGAGACCCACCGTGGCCGTCACCGACGAGGCGATCGAAAAGATCAAGGAAATGATCGTCTCGGGGGCCCTGGGCCCCGGCGACCGCCTCCCCAAGGAGAGCGAGCTCGCCGCCGAGCTGGGCCTGTCGCGCAATTCGCTGCGCGAGGCGGTGCGGGCGCTGTCGCTGATCCGGATCCTCGACGTACGGCAGGGCGACGGCACGTACGTCACGAGCCTCGATCCGCAACTGCTGCTCGAAGCGATGAGCTTCGTCGTGGACTTCCACCGGGACGACACCGTGCTGGAGTTCCTCGCCGTACGCCGCATTCTGGAGCCCGCCGCCACCGCGATGGCCTGTTCCCGGATCACCGAGGCGGAACTGGACTCACTGAGCAGTCAGTTGGACGGCCTGGGAACGGCTCCCTCGGTCGAGGAGCTGGTCGCGGGCGACCTCGAATTCCACCGCCGTATCGTGCAGGGCTCCGGCAACTCGGTGCTGTGCTCGCTGCTCGACGGGCTCTCCGGGCCGACGACCCGGGCCCGGATCTGGCGCGGGCTGACCCAGGAGGACGCGGTCAGCCGGACGCTGCACGAGCACCGCGCGATCCTCGCGGCGCTGCGCGCCCAGGACGCGGAGGCGGCCAGGGCGTGGGCGACGGCGCACATCGCGGGCGTCGAGCAGTGGCTGCGCTCCACTCTCTAGTACGTCCTCCAGCACGTCCTCCCGTAGGTCGGAGCTCCTCCGCCCGGCCGATCTCGAATGATTCGGCGGGCGCAGGGCACGCTCTCCGCGTGCGGCAGCCGCCACCGGGTCCGCCCGGTCGTATACGGGGGCTGCGACCGGACCTGCTGGACGCCGTAAGGTTGATACGTGCACAAGAGAACTTCGGAAGGAGGCACTGGGTGATCGAGCTCGAGGGGGTTCCCGAGCTGATCGACCCGGTCATGGTGGCCGCGTTCGAGGGCTGGAACGACGCCGGCGACGCCGCCTCCACCGCGGTCGCGCACCTGGACCGGGAGTGGAAGGGCGAGGTCTTCGCGGCGCTCGACGCCGAGGACTACTACGACTTCCAGGTCAACCGGCCCACGGTGTTCCTGGACGGCGGGGTCCGCAGGATCACGTGGCCCACCACCCGGCTCTCGGTGGTGCGGATCGGCGGTGACAAGCCCCGTGACCTGGTGTTGGTGCGCGGCATCGAGCCCTCCATGCGCTGGCGTTCGTACTGCAACGAGATCCTCGGCTTCGCGCACGAGCTGGGCGTCGAGATGATCGTGATCCTCGGCGCGCTGCTCGGCGACACCCCGCACACGCGGCCGGTGCCGGTCAGCGGCGTGACGTCGGACGCGGACCTGGCGCGGACCATGGACCTGGAGGAGACCAGGTACGAAGGCCCCACGGGCATCGTCGGAATCCTCCAGGAGGCGTGTACGCACGCGGGCGTACCGGCGGTGAGCCTGTGGGCCGCCGTGCCGCACTACGTCTCGCAGCCGCCGAACCCGAAGGCCACGCTGGCGCTCCTCAACCGCCTCGAAGACCTCCTCGATCTGCGGATCCCGCTGGGCGAACTGCCCGAGGACGCGCGGGCCTGGCAGGTCGGCGTGGACCAACTGGCCGCGGAGGACAGCGAGGTCGCGGAGTACGTGCAGTCGCTGGAGGAGGCGCGGGACACCGCGGAGCTTCCCGAGGCGTCGGGCGAGGCCATCGCCCGCGAATTCGAGCGGTACCTGCGGCGGCGCGACGGCGGACCCGGCGCGGGGCCCGGCACCGGCCCCGGGCACGCCACGGACGGTGGCGAGGGCAGCGGCACGTACCTGCGGGAGAACTCCGGCGGCCGTACGCGGCCTCCCAGGCCGCCGCGCGCGGAGCCCGGCGCCTCGGAAGGCACGGACGGTACGGACGGCGCGGACGACGCCTCGGAGGAGTAGCGGAGCAACTGCCGCCGCTCCGGGCCGTGGTGACGCCCTGACGCCCGCGTGAAGCGGCAAGGCGCAACGCAACCGCCCCTGGTCCCCTTCGGGAGGGGGCCAGGGGCGGCGGGGCGGAAAGCGACTACAGAGCCACACCCAGCAGGGCGTCGACGGCACGCGACACCACACCGGGGGCACCCTCGTCCGTACCGCCGTCGGACGCCTGACGTGCGGCCCAGCGGTCCACGGCGGCGAGTGCGGCCGGGGCGTCGAGGTCCTGGGAGAGCGCCTCGCGGATCTCCTCGACCACGGCGTCGGCGGACGGCCCGTCGGGGCGGGAGACGGCCGCGCGCCAGCGCCCGAGCCGCTCCAGGGCGTCTTCGAGCGCCTGGTCCGTCCACTCCCAGTCGGCCCGGTAGTGGTGGGCGAGCAGGGCGAGGCGGATCGCGGCCGGGTCCACGCCGTCGCGGCGCAGTTTCGACACGAAGACCAGGTTCCCCTTGGACTTCGACATCTTCTCGCCGTCCAGGGCGACCATTCCGGCGTGTACGTACGCCTTGGCGAACGGGTACTCGCCGGTCAGCGCGTGGGCGTGGGACGCCCCCATCTCGTGGTGCGGGAAGGCGAGGTCCGATCCCCCGCCCTGCACGTCGAAGCCCATCCCCAGGTGGTCCAGGGCGATCGCCACGCACTCGATGTGCCAGCCGGGCCTGCCCCGGCCCAGCGAGGCGCCGTCCCAGCTGGGCTCGCCGTCACGGGCGGCCATCCAGAGCATCGGGTCGAGCGGGTTCTTCTTGCCGGGCCGCTCGGGGTCGCCGCCGCGCTCGGCGGACAGCAGTCGCATCGCCTCGGCGTCGAGCCCGGAGACCTCGCCGAAGTGCGGGTCGGCCTCGACGGAGAAGTACACGTCCCCTTCGAGCTCGTACGCCGCGCCCGCGTCCCGCAGCCGCTCGACGAGCGGCACGATGCCGGGTATCGCCTCGACGGCGCCGATGTAGTGCCGCGGCGGAAGCATCCGCAGGGCGGTCATGTCCTCGCGGAACAGCGCGGTTTCGCGCTCCGCGAGTTCGGTCCAGTCCTGTCCGTCGCGGATCGCCCGCTCCAGCAGCGGATCGTCCACGTCCGTGACGTTCTGGACGTAGTGAACCTGCCGCTTGGTGTCGAGCCACACGCGCTGTACGAGGTCGAACGCGTTGTAGGTCGCCGCGTGACCGATGTGGGTCGCGTCGTACGGCGTGATGCCGCAGACATAGATACGGGCGACGGGACCGGGGTCGAGGGTGATCAACCCACTGGTCGCGGTGTCGTGGATCTGGAGGTCGCGGCCCTTGCCAGGCAGGGCGGGGACCTCAGAAGCGGGCCAGGCATACATGCCTTGAGCGTAACCGGACGCAGGTTCCGGATACGAACCGGATACGGAAACGTGTCCGGTAAGCCACTCTTGCGCAGGCGCACCGACCGACCGCACCGGGGCCGGGCCGGGACCGAACCGGGACTAGACCGGTGGCCACGGAATGGCCGGCCACTCCCCGCTCGGCTCCGGATGGCGGGCGGCCGTGCGCAGCGCCGTCACACGGTCCCGCAGCGCCTCCACCTCCACCGGGGTGATCAGTTCGGCCATACGGGTGGCGAGCGGGCCTCCCGGCGCCAGTTCCTCCGACAGCCGGGCCAGCACCTCGACGGCCTCCGCCGTCAGCGGCTCCCCCGCCCAGCCCCACAGCAGGGTGCGGAGCTTGTCCTGCGCGTGGAAGGTGACGCCGTGGTCGATGCCGTACAGCTTCCCGCCCGCGGCCGGCAGCAGGTGACCGCCCTTGCGGTCGGCGTTGTTGATGACCGCGTCGAGGACCGCGAGGCGGCGCAGGCGCGGGTCGTCGGCATGGACGAGAAGCGCCGTGCGCCCCTCCCCCACCTCGGCGAAGGCGATCGCCTTCCAGCCCTCGGCGGGCTCGTCGTCCTCGACCAGGGCCAGCAGGCCGCCGTCGGCCCCTTCCGGGTCCGTCTCGATCCACAGCTGGCACATGCCCTCGCCGTACGGACCGTCACGCAGCACGGTCGGCGGCACCAGGCCCCACCCCGTCGCCTGCGAGATCTCGTACGCCGCGACCTCGCGCTGGGCGAGCGTGCCGTCGGGGAAGTCCCACAGCGGCCGCTCGCCGGCGACCGGCTTGTACACGCAGGACGCCGTCACGCCCTCGTACTCGATGCCGCAGTGGAGCACCGCGTTGGACGCTTCACCGACGCGCCCGCGCACCGTGAGCCGCCCCTTCACCAGCACGGTGAGGAGGTCGTCCGCGGCGGTCACGCTCCGCGGCGGTATCCGTTCTGACGCGGGCATACGTGTCCCTCCGGGTCGAGCGGCAGGCTGCACAGCGGGCACGGCGGCCGGCCCGCGTTGACAACGTCGAGGGCGCGCTTGGCGAAGGCCCTGGCCTGCGCGCCGCTGAGCCGGACCCGCAGCATCGGCGGGCCGTTCTCCTCGTCCTGGAGCAGACGTTCCTCGGCTTCCGCGAGATCCTCGTCGGTCTCCACGTCCAGCTCGACGAGGGCCTGCGCCTCGATGATCATGCGCTGTTCCTGGCCGTCCCAGGCCAGCGCCATGGTGCCGACGCGGAACTCCTCCTCGACGGGGGCGTCCAGCGGCGCGCTGTCGGTGACTTCGGCGGGGGCCACGGCCGGCACGGGGGCGCTGCCCCCGGTGCGGCGTACCACTTCGTCGAGCAGCTCGTCGATCCGTTCGGCGAGCGCGGCCACCTGGGCCTTCTCCAGGGCGACGCTGGTGACACGGCCGGCCGCGGATGCCTGCAGGAAGAACGTACGGCGTCCAGGCAGCCCGACCGTACCGGCCACAAAGCGGTCCGGCGGGTCGTAGAGGAACACCTGACGGGACACGTTCTGTCTCCCTTGAAATCGTCTGTATGCGCGGTCTGGGGCGCGTCCACCCTACTGCGCGGAGCGATCACGGTGCGCCCGCGCCGCCCCCTACGGCCGCGTCTCCGTCACTGCCGCTTTCCCGCGGCGCCAGCGAGGCGAGGTCCCCGGTGTCGCCGAGGCGCACGAGAAAGGGGCGGAGCCCGGTGTACCGGATGGCCGTCAGGGAACACGGGTCTACGTGAATCCGCTGGAAGAGGTCAAGGTGAAGGCCCAGTGCGTCCGCGACGACGGACTTGATGATGTCGCCGTGCGAGCACATCACGTAGACGGCGTCCTCGCCGTGCTCGGCCTCGATGCGCGCGTTCCAGTCCCGTACCGCGTCGACCGCGCGCGCCTGCATGGCGCGCATCGACTCCCCGCCGGGGAACGTGACGGAGGAGGGGTGCTGCTGCACGGCGGCCATCAGGGGCTCGTCGGAGAGCTCGGCGAGCTTGCGGCCCGACCAGTCGCCGTAGTGGCACTCGCCGATCCGCTCGTCGGTGTGCAGCGGGAGACCGGGCCGCGCGTCGAGCAGCGGCTGGAGGGTCTGCCGGCAGCGTTCCAGGGGGCTGCTGACGGCGGCGACCAGCGGCAGCTCGGCCAGCCGGCCGGGAAGAGCGGCCGCCTGGGAGGCGCCGCGCTCGTCGAGCGTGACACCTGGCGTCCAGCCGGCGAGCAGCCCGGCGGTGTTGGCGGTGGAGCGTCCGTGGCGTACGAGGATCAGCGTGGCCATGACGGCCAGCCTAGGCGGAGGAGGGCTCCAGGGTGCGCCCGGGGCCGTACCGGGGGAGAATGCGCGCCGTGATCGTCGACTGTGCCATCTACCGGGAAGGGTGCCGCACTGAGGGCCCCTCCGACTTCTCCGACGCCCTCTCCGAGGCGCGGGCCGCCGGAGACGCCTTCCTGTGGATCGGGCTGCACGAGCCCACCGAGAAGGAATTCGATCTCGTGAGCAGCGAGTTCGGCCTGCACCCGCTGGCCGTCGAGGACGCCCTGTCGGCCCATCAGCGGCCCAAGCTGGAGGTGTACGACGACTCGCTCTTCGCGGTGCTGAAGCCGGTGCTCTACGAACCGGAGAGCGACACCGTCACGACGGGCGAGCTGATGGTCTTCGTGGGCGACTCGTTCGTGGTGACGGTGCGGCACGGCGAGGGGGCGCCGCTGGCCGCCGTGCGCCACCGCCTCGAAGCCGATCCCGGCGTTCTGCGGCACGGCCCCACCGCCGTCCTGTACGCCGTGAGCGACGCCGTCGTCGACGACTACATAGAGGTCGGCGCGGAGCTCCAGACCGACCTGGAGGAGCTGGAGGCGGAGGTCTTCGCACCGAACGGCGGAGAGTCCAAGAACACCGCTTCGCGGATCTACACGTTCAAGCGGCAGGTGCTCGAATTCCGCCGCGCGACCGTGCCGCTCGCCCAGCCCATGCTGCGGCTGTCGAGTCCTGGCCTGCCGTTCGTCGACGAGCACGCGCAGCCGTTCTTCCGGGACGTCAGTGACCACCTCACCCGCGCGAACGAGCAGGTGGAGGCGCTCGACCGGCTGCTGTCCGACATCCTGTCCGCGCATCTCGCGCAGATGAGCGTGCGGCAGAACGACGACATGCGGAAGATCTCGGCGTGGGCGGCGATGGCGGCCGTCCCCACGATGGTCGCGGGCGTCTACGGCATGAACTTCGACCACATGCCCGAGCTGAAGTGGGTGTGGGGCTACCCCGCGGTGATCCTGCTGATGGTGGTGTGCGAGGTCGGCCTGTACCGCCTGTTCAAGCGCCGGGGCTGGCTCTGACGGAGGGCCGCCGTGCCGGTCGGACGGATTCCGGCGGCGGAGGCCGCCGGGCCTCCCAGCGCGTCGTGCCGTCGCGGCGTCGTCAGGCCGGCCCTGCGTCGCCGGCCGCCGAGGCGCTCGTACGCGTACATGGCGTGCGTAGGCGTACATGGCGTGGATTCCCGCCGTGAGGGCGGCGGACCGGGACCCGGACCGCTTCAGGACGCGCCCCGAGCGGGCCATGACGGCGGGTCCGGCGTCCCGGTGGACACGGCTCTCCGCCACGGCGCACTCGCGCAGGACCCGCCGGACCGTACGGCCGGGTCCGGCACGGGCCGGCCGGAACAACTCCTCGTGGCAGGAGGCGAGGTGGTTCTCCTCGTCGCGGCTGATCATCCTGAACGGCCTGCCCACCTCGGAGTGGCCGCCGAAGTGCTCGACCAGCATGCCCGTCCGGCCGGCGGCCCGCTGCTCGGTCACCCGGCTGTGCGCGAGGTGGACGAGGACCTCGTCCTCGGTCAGCGGCTCGTCGCGGCGCAACGTGCCGTGGGCGAGGCCGAGCCGTCGAGGGCTCCTGGAAAGGGCTTTGGGACGAGAGCACCACTGACACCTCCGTGCAGGCATCCGCAAGGAGCAAGTCAATTCCGCTACGGAACGGCAGGCGACAGCTGCGCCCGTCAACACGGTCGGAAGGATGAACCCCCGGGCGGCGCGGACGCGTAACCCCACCGGCCCGTACGGCGTTGTTGTGCATGACGGCCGTGGCGGGGAAGACCCCCGAGCCCCCACCACGGCCGCGGACTTTCCTTCCGTTTCCCCGCGCCGGCTCCCCGCCCCGCCGGGTTACGCGAGACCCGCCCGCTCCAGAGCCTCGGTGCCGGCGCGCAGGGCCGTGATCCGCTCGTCGAGCGTGAACCCGGCGGGGGCCAGCGTCAGCGTCGTCACTCCGGCGGCCGCGTAGGCCGCCATCCGGTCGGCGATCCGCTCCACGGAGCCCAGCAGGGTGGTCTGGTCGATCAGCCGGTGCGGGATCGCGGCGGCGGCGCCCGCCTTGTCGCCGGACAGGTACCTGTCCTGGATCTCGGCGGCTTCCTTCTCGTAGCCCATGCGCTGCGCCAGCCGGTTGTAGAAGTTCTGCTCGCGGCTGCCCATGCCGCCGACGTACAGCGCGGTGTACGGACGGAACAGGTCGGCCAGCGCGTTCACGTCGTCGCCGACCGCGAGCGGCAGCGTGGGGCAGACGTCGAAGTCCTCCATGGTCTTGCCGGCCTTCTCCCGGCCCGCGCGCAGGTACTGGATCGCCGTGTCCTCGATGTGCTCGGCGGAGGGGAAGATCAGCAGGGCGCCGTCGGCGATCTCGCCGGTCTGCTCCAGGTTCTTGGGGCCGATCGCGGCGATGTAGAGCGGGATGTGCTCGCGCTGCGGGTGGACGGTGAGCTTCAGCGGCTTGCCGGGGCCGCCGGGCAGCGGCAGCGTCCAGTGCTGCCCCTCGTACGACAGGCGCTCGCGGGTCATGGCCTTGCGGACGATCTCGACGTACTCACGGGTGCGGGCCAGCGGCTTGTCGAACTTCACGCCGTACCAGCCCTCGGAGACCTGCGGGCCCGAGACGCCGAGTCCGAGGCGGAAGCGGCCGCCGGAGAGGGAGTCGAGGGTGGCGGCGGTCATCGCCGTCATGGCGGGCGTACGGGCCGGGATCTGGAAGATCGCGGAGCCGACGTCGATGCGCTCGGTCTGCGCGGCGACCCAGGAGAGGACGGTGGCGGCGTCCGAACCGTAGGCCTCGGCGGCCCAGCAGACGTCGTAGCCGAGCCGGTCCGCTTCCTGGGCGACGTCCAGATTGTCGCCGTCCGTCCCCGCGCCCCAGTAACCGAGGTTGATGCCGAGCCGCATGCCACTCCCCTTACTGATCAGTAACGTACCTGTGCGGGGACTCTAGCGCGCGAGGCCCCGATCCGTCAGGGCGCGGAGGGCGGGCACTCGGGTGCCGGTTGTCCACAGGTCACCTGCCGGGCGGCCCCCGGCCAGTAATCTCGCGCCATGGAGCAGAGGCATCTCGGCCGCACGGGCCTGCGCGTATCGAGGATCGGGCTCGGCACTCTCACCTGGGGGCGGGGCACCGACGAGCACGACGCCGCCGATCTGTTGAAGGCATTCTGGCGCGCGGGCGGCACGCTCGTCGACACGGCGGACGTGTACGGCGACGGAGACGCGGAGCACCTGCTCGGACACCTCATGGAGCGGCTCGTTCCGCGGCGGGACCTGGTCATCGCGACCAAGGCGGGCAGCGTGCCCGACCCCGACCGGCGCTTCGACGGCTCACGCGGCCATCTGCTGGCGGCGCTCGACGCGTCGCTGGCGCGGCTCGGCACGGACTACGTCGACGTGTGGCAGGTGCACGCCTTCGACCCGGCGACGCCGCTCGACGAGACGCTCCAGACGCTCGACATCGCGGTCGGCAGCGGCCGGGCGCGGTACGCGGGGGTGTCCAACTTCTCCGGGTGGCAGCTGGCGAAGGCCGCCACCTGGCAGCTCGCCGCGCCCGGTGTGCGCACCCGGCTCGCCAGCACACAGATGGAGTACTCGCTGCTCCAGCGGGGCGTGGAGCGGGAGGTACTGCCGGCCGCGCTCGATCTGGGGGTCGGGCTGCTGCCGTCGTCGCCGCTCGGCCGGGGCGTGCTCACCGGCAAGTACCGGCACGCCGTACCGCCCGACTCGCGCGGTGGGTCGGAGCAGCTGTCGGGGTTCGTGGCGCCCTATCTCGGCGACGCGGCGAGCCGGATCGTGGACGCGGTCGCGACGGCCGCGGACGGGCTGGCCGCGACCACGCTCCAGGTGGCCCTCGCCTGGGTCCGGGACCGGCCGGGCGTGGTGGCCCCGATCGTGGGCGCGCGCAACGCGCAGCAGCTCACGGAGGCATTGTCAGTGGAGACGCTTAGTCTTCCGGATGAGATCTGCCGGGCGCTCGACGACGTGTCGGCGCCCGTGCACCGCTACCCCGACCAGGACTGGAGCACGCTGTGACTGCGCTTCCCCGGGGGGCAACCCCCGGACCCCCGGCCGAAGACCGCGACACCACCGCGGCGGACGGCGCCGGCCCGACCGCCGATTCCGCGGTCCCGGCGCCGGGAGCCGCGGTGGGCGGTGCGACGGACGACGCGACGGAAACCGACGGGGGCCCTGCGCTCACCGGCGAGGACGCGGGAGCCGGCGCCGGAGAACCGGCGGACGGTGCCGGTGCCGGTGCAAGTCCGGTGGGCGCCGAAGGGCCGTCGAGCGAGGGCGAGGCCGCTGCTGAGACCGGCGGTGCGCCGCAGTTGTCGGAGGCCGAGGCGGAGATCGCCGCCCAGCGGGCGTTGCGGGAGAAGATCGAGCAGCGCAAGGCCGAGAAGACCGCGCCCGTCGAGGCCGGTGCCAAGCTGAGCGGGCAGGCCGCCGAGCTGCTCGCGGCGGTACGGGCCGTGGAGAGCGGCGCGAAGTCCGGGGACGCGTTCTTCGCCTCCCCGGCGCCCGCGCCGCACCGCAGCGCGCCCGGGCCCGGCCCTGTCGCGGCCGCGCCGGTACGGGCTGCCGAGCCCGCCCCCGCCGCACCGGAGACCGTGGCGTCCGTACGGGCCGTACTGGCCGAGGGCGGTGCCCCCGAGGCACTGGCCGGGCCGGTCGCGGGCGTGCTCGGGGAGCAGGCCGGGCAGGTGCTGCGCGACGACCCGTGGCAGCTGCTGTCCGTGCCCGGGGTGCGGCCCGAACAGGCCGACGGATTCGCGCGCGCCCTGCTCGGCGCCGAGTGCGGCCCCGGCGACCAGCGACGGACGGCGGCGCTCGTCGGACGGCTCCTGGAGCGGGCGGCGGTCCGGGGCCACACCGCCCTGGAGTCGGGCGCCGTCCGCAAGGCACTGAGCGAACACCAGGTGCCCGACCCGGACGAGGCCATTCAGAACGCGGTCGCCGAGGGCGTGGTGCTGGCCTTCCAGGACGGCGCCCAAGGCGGCGCGGCCGACGAGCCCGCCGACGGCGAGGCGCCTGTGGAAGTCCTGCTGGGGCTCGACCGGTACGCCCTCGCCGAGGAAAGCCTCGCCGAGGGCCTCGCCCGACTGGCCAGTACGTTCGACGGCGAGGCGGCGGAAACGGCCGGCTGGGACGTCGGCGGCGTCCCGCCCTCCGCCGCCGAACTGATCCGCGCCGTCGCCGTGAACGGCCTGGTCGCCCACAGCGGCGGCGAGGCCGCCCGCGCCGAACCGGCCGCGCTGGTCGCCGCGGCGCGCGGCCTCGGTCTGCGGGCGTACGCCGCGTCGCACAGCGCCGACGGCCGCCGGCGTCTCGCCGCCGCGCTCGACGACGCGTCGGCCTCGGTCACCGTCTCCGGCCTGCTCGCCGGGGTCGAGGGCCCCGGCCGGGACGAGGACGGCGCGTTCGTCCTCGATCTACTGGTCGTGCTGGACGCCCCGCAGCTGGACGTGGAGCGCGCCGCGGTCCTCGTGGAGTCGCTGGCGGACGGCACCCGGTTCGTCCTCAGCGGCGACCCGAACATGCTGCCGTCCGCGGGCGCGGGCCGGGTCTTCGCGGACCTGCTGGCCTCCCGCGCGTGCCCGCACATCGTCTCGCGTACGCCCGACCCCGGCCCGATCGGCGAGCTGGTCTCCGGTGTCGGGATCGGCGAGCTCAACCAGGTCGAGGCGCCCGGCAAGGAAGTGGTGATCGTTCCGGTCCGTGAGGCCGGGGAGGCCGTGCACCGGACCGTCCAGCTGGTCGCCGACTCGGTGCCGCGCGCCTTCGGGGTGTCCGCCGCGCAGACCCAGGTGATCACCCCCGGGCACGGCGGTTCCGCGGGCACCCGCGCGCTCAACGCGGCGCTCAAGCAGCGGCTCAACCCCGGCCCGGGCCGGTTCGGCGGCTTCGACCCGGGAGACCGGGTCGCCCATGTCCCGGCGCCCGGCAGGACGCTGCCCGGCACGGTCGTCTCGGCGGACGCCGACGGCCTCCACCTCGACTGCGAGGGCACGCCCGTCGTCGTACCGAAGGACCGGGTGGAGACCGAGGTGCGGCACGCCTGGGCGCTCACCGCGCACCAGGCGACCGGGATGCGGTGGCCCGCGGTCGTGGTGGTCCTGCCCGGTGACGCCGCCCAGGCGCTGAGCCGCCCGTGGATCTACACCGCGTTCAGCCGCGGGGAGCGGCACCTGTCCGTGGTCCACGGCGTCGACCAGGCACTGCCCCGCGCGGTGGCCGAGATCCCGGACCGGCCCCGCACCACCCGTCTGCGCACCTTGCTCCAGCCCCCCGCCGCACGACCGGACGAGCAGCAGGGCGAGCAGCCCGCCCCCTAGGGATGCGGCGGAGGCCGACGGTCAGCGCTGGTCGTGACCGTCGGCCTCGTCCAGCTCGTCGTCGAAGACGGAGCTGACGTCGAAGCGGCACACGACCCGCTGCGGATCGGCCTGCTCGAAGGGTGCGTTCAGCCACTCCCCGGGCTCGGGCAGGTCTTCCGCTGCGGCGACCCACAGCGTGGAGTCGCCCTCCTCCAGCCCGAACTCCTTGTGCCGGGAGGCGATTTCGTCCGGTTCGTACTCACCGAAGAGCACGCCCAGGGCGGCATGGACGCTGCCGCCGACGATCGCCGCCGTACCGCCCCGCTCGTCGGCGTCGAGATCGGCATCGGCATCGGCATCGGCATCGGCATCGATCATCGGGCCGTCGACGTCCGGGTCGAGATCGGCGATCCGCTGTGCCTGGGCGAGCAGCCGTTGCGTCTCCACCACCGCGTAGTCGCGACGGATGAGGACGGTCACCGCATTGGGCTCCTCGGGCCCGGTGTACGGCGGCATGGAGTCGTCCGACCCCGGGATCTCGAAGGGTGTGACCTCGTCGTACCGGTCGTAGAGCCGCTCGTCGTACGCCTCGGCGGCCGCGGCGAGCTCGTTGAACGCGTCGTAGACGGCCGGGTCGTCGTCCCCGGTGCGGCGTTCGACCGCGTCGAGGTGACGGTCGAGCGCGGCTTTGACCGCCTCGGCGGCGGCGCGTACCTCGGCAGCGGTGGGATGCGCAGCATCAGACATAGTGCAGACGCTATCCGTACTGGGGCTCTGCCCGCACAATAGCTACGCATCCGACGCTGAGGCGACCTGCGGAAATTGCAGGCTTACCCTTCTGATCAGGCAAAACGCCCAACCTTCATCTCCCCCGGCTTCACACAGCTTCCTGCTGTCATGTGTACGGCATACGCACGGCCGTGCAACGGCCCCCTCTCTGAGCCGAGGCAGATGCGAAGGCGCCGCGTACGTCCTCGATGTCGGGCCGGTCCTCAGGGGCGTAGCCGAGCATCGCCTCGACTGTCCTGCCGAACGCGCCGAGCAACTCGAAGCTCCGCCGCTCGCCATCGCGGCGTAGACGATGACCTCGAGATGTCGGCGTCGGTCTCCTTCCGCCATGCCGGGAGGACGGGAGGCCGGGCCAGTCTGCGCCGCAGCCCGGCTTGGAATCCTCGGAGTGCTCGTACATCTGCGCTGTCCAGCACGCTGTCACGGCCCGCCACCGCAGCGAGGCGCCCGCCGCGAGGTCAGGATGCGGGAGTTCGACCTGGGCTGGGTCGTGTGGGCCGCGCCCGCGCCGCTGGAGCGTGACCCCCAGACCGGACAGCGGCGACCGCCAGCCGAGATCGGGGACGCGTGCGGGGTCGTGGACCGGCGCACGGGTGAGCCGACGGTGTGGCCCTCGGTGCGGTGCCGGTCGAGGAGTCGTGGGGATGTACCGGCAGAAGCACGGCGGCGGTTCGGCCCCGGCGGAGGGCGGCCGTCCGGTGACCGGCCCGGGCAACACCGCCGTCTTCACCTGCACCGACCCGGCCACCGGCGAGGAAACCACCCTCTTCCGCAACTCCGGACCCGGCCTCCCGCCGTCCGAATACCAGGCGGCGGGCGAGCTGCGGCGGATGGGCGTACCCAACGAAGACATCCTCGCGACCCACACCGGCCTGCGCCCCAGCCTGCTGCCCGGCGGCTACACCGCCGAACTCCCCACACGTACAGGAACGCCGTCCTCTCCTGCACCCAGACCTACGGCGCCCGCCCCGAGACCCGCGCCGAGGGCATCGCCGGACCGATCCAGCACGTCGAGACGGTGCACCAGGTCGCCGGCCAGCAGCCACCGCCCCGCCCCCACCGCACCCCGGTCCCCGCACACGTACCCCCCTTGAGCGACCACGGCCAACGGGCCCATCCACGAACCGGCTTCTCCGGCTGTCTCAGTCACGGCACGGAGCGAACAGCTCGGTACGGCCCTGGGTGGACGGGGACGGCCGCGATGCGCACGAGCTGCCATGACGCCAGACACCTGCGCGCACCTGTGGCCGGACAGGCTTGACGACTTGATGACTTGATGAGGTTGCGGACGCGCTCGACGGAGGCCGTAGAGCGGTTTTGAACGCACCTGGAGCGATGCAAGATCCATAGCAGTGTGTACGCCATGTGTACTGCACGCTCCGGCCAGCTCGGGCCCGCAAACGATACGCGGCCCGTGACCAGGATTCCTGCCCGATCAGGGCCGTTGCTGCTCCAGGCCGCTGCCCGCACAATGGATGAGATGCCGGAATACGAATTTGTCGACGTGTACGTACCTCGCGGGGTCTCCCGCAAGGACGCGACCCGTCTGCTGACCGACCACGCCGAGTACGGACACTGGGAGTTGGACCGACTGAGTCTGCACCGGGACGGCAGCCGCCGCGTGCGGCTGCGCAGGCGGATCATCCGCCAGCTTCGCGCCACCTGGTGAAGACGGAGCGGGCCCCGCGATCGCGGGGCCCGCTCCGTTTCGTGCCGGTCCTGCCGGTACTTTTTCCCGCGTTACGCCGCGGAACGTGTCCTGCGGTACAGCACCGCACCTGCCAGCAGCAGCCCCGCCCCGGCCGGGACGACCAGGCCGAGCGGAGCGCCGGCGCCGGTCTGCGCGAGCGCTTCGGTGCCCTTGGGCTGGGTGACGGTCTGGGTACCGGGGCCGTTCGGAGTGCCCGGCTTGCCGGGCTCCCCGGGCTCTCCCGGCTTTCCCGGCTCCGCGGGCACGTCCGGCTTCTCGGGGTCTTCCGGCGCGCCCGGGTTGCCCGGCTCACCCGGGTTGCCCGGCTCCCCGGGGTTACCCGGCTCACCAGGCTCTCCCGGATTGCCCGGCTCACCAGGCTCTCCCGGCTCCCCGGGATTGCCCGGCTCTCCCGGCTCCCCGGGGTTACCCGGCTCGCCCGGCGGCTCCTCGGGGCCCGGTCCCGGCGGAGTCCCGGTGGAGTCGTTGCCGCAGCCGTTGTTCACGGCGGGGTTGGCGAGGCCGCCGACGGTGATGCTGTTCCCGCAGACGTTCACGGGTGCGTCGACCGGCGCCTGGACCTGGTTGCCCGAGCCGACACCGGGTGAATTGCTCGCGTGCCCCTCGGCCGCCGCTCCGCCCCCGTTGTGGTTCTTGCCGGGCTTCGAGCCCCTCGATCCATTGGCACAACGGTTGCCGACGGCGGGATTGAGCACCCCGACCACATTCACGGTGTTTCCGCACACATTGACCGGGGCGTGCACGGGAGCCTGCACGGAATTCCCGGACAGCACGCCCGGGGAATCCGACGCGGACCCTCCGGCCCCCGAGCCGGCGTGCGCGTTCCCACCGCCCACAGCCAGCAGACCGCTCGCGGCCGCCATGGTGATCAGGCTGTTTCTCGTTACCTGACGCATTCGTACGTTCCCCTGACTTTTACCTTCACCGAATGCCCACGGGACGTTGCCGACCGCAGGCCGAATACCCAGCGGCCCCGGAGTGCATGGCGCGCACTCCGGGGCCGCCCGGGACTTCAGACCCTTACGGGTTCATGCCCAACGTCACTTGTTGATGCAGGTGTTGCCGAAGGCGGGGTTCAGCACCCCGATCACGGAGACCGTGTTGCCGCACGCGTTCACCGGGATGTGGATCGGGGCCTGAACGACGTTGCCCGAAAGCACGCCGGGGGACCCGACAGCAGCACCCTGGGCACCCGAGTCAGCAACCGCCATACCCGCGCCGGCGAGAACCAGACCACTAGTAGCAGCCGCAGCAGCGACGACCTTCTTGATCATTACTTTTCCTCCTTGTTGGCAAATGCGGTTCAGCCGCGAACCACACCCCTCGTAACGAAGGGAAAGCAATTGGGCTACTAGCGTATGGTCGCATTCACTCTTTTCGGTTGAATAGCACACTCGGCCGATTATTTGGATTTTCGTTTCAGCAGTTGTCCAGGAAACGGTCCAGGACGCGCACGCCGAACTTCAGCCCGTCCACCGGAACCCGCTCGTCGATGCCGTGGAACATTCCGGCGAAGTCCAGCTCGGGCGGCAGCTTCAGCGGCGCGAAGCCGAAGCAGCGGATCCCGAGGTCGTCGAAGGACTTGGCGTCGGTGCCGCCGGAGAGCATGTACGGGACGGCGCGCGCGATGGGGTCCTCGGCCCTGAGCGCCACCTGCATCGCGTCGACGAGGTCCCCGTCGAAACTGGTCTCCAGGGCCTTGTCGCCGTGCACGTCCTCGCGCCGCACGCGCGGGCCGAGGACCCGGTCGAGGTCGGCGAGGAACTCGTCCTCGTACCCGGGCAGGAAGCGCCCGTCGACGTGCGCGGTCGCCTGCCCGGGGATCACGTTCACCTTGTAGCCCGCGCCGAGCATGGTCGGGGCGGCGGAGTTGCGCAGCGTGGCGCCGATCATCTTCGCGATGCCGCCGAGCTTGGCGAGCGTCGCGTCCATGTCCTCGGGGTCGAGCGGGGTGCCGAGCGCGTCCGAGAGCTCGTCCAGGAAGGACCGTACGGTCCTGGTCATCCGCACCGGCCACTTGTGCCGCCCGAGCCGCCCCACGGCCTCGCACAGCTCGGTGATCGCGTTGTCGCTGTTGGTCATCGAACCGTGGCCGGCCGTGCCGTCCACGGTGAGCCGCATCCAGTGCATGCCCTTCTGCGCCGTCTCGACGAGATACAGCCGCAGGTTCTCGTTGACGGTGAAGGAGAAGCCGCCGACCTCGCCGATGGCCTCCGTGACGCCGTCGAAGAGGTCCGGGTGCTTGTCGACGAGATGCCGGGCCCCGTACGTGCCGCCCGCCTCCTCGTCGGCGAGGAAGGCCAGCACGATGTCGCGCGGGGGCTTGCGGCCGCTGCGCATCCTGTCGCGTACGACCGCGAGGGTCATCGCGTCCATGTCCTTCATGTCGACCGCGCCCCGGCCCCACACGCAGCCGTCCGCGATCTCCCCCGCGAAGGGGTGGTGCGTCCAGTCCTGGGCGTTGGCCGGTACGACGTCGGTGTGCCCGTGGATGAGCAGTGCGGGCCTGGACGGGTCCTCGCCCTCGATCCTGGCCACGGTGGAGGCCCGTCCCGGGTGGGACTCGAAGATCTGCGGTTCGAGCCCCACCTCGGCGAGCTTCTCGGCGACGTACTCCGCCGCGGCGCGCTCTCCCGGTCCCGAGTGGTCCCCGTAGTTGCTGGTGTCGATCCTGATCAGGTCACGGCAGAGATCGACGACCTCGTCCTCGCCCGGAACCGTCCGGTCCGTCTTCGACTCGCTCACGCTGCTTCCTCCCACTGGCGTTGCTGGTGGCCGCCCTCATCCTCCCGCTGCCGGTCCGGGGGTGTGATCAGGGGGTCTGAATGTTTGCTATGGTTTTCCACGTCGGAACGGCCCGGGGCCGCGAGACAGACACCTTGTCCGGGTGGCGGAATGGCAGACGCGCTAGCTTGAGGTGCTAGTGCCCTTTATCGGGCGTGGGGGTTCAAGTCCCCCCTCGGACACCAGCGAAGAACCCCCAGTGGAACTGGGGGTTCTTCTGTTTTCAGTGCCCTCTGGCGATCCACTCCTGGAGGTGCGGGGCCTCCGCCCCGATGGTGGTGCCGTCGCCGTGGCCGGTGCGGACCGCCGTGTCCGGGGGCAGGGTGAGCAGGCGGTCGCGGATCGAGTCGACGATCGTGGGGAAGTGGGAGAAGGACCGGCCGGTGGCGCCGGGGCCGCCGGCGAAGAGGGTGTCGCCGGTGAAGACGGTGGCCAGCTCCGGGGCGTACAGGCAGACCGCGCCGGGGGCGTGTCCCGGGGTGTGCAGGACGGTCAGTGTGGTGCCTGCGACGGTGAGGGCCCGGCCGTCGGTGAGTTCGCCGTCGGGAGCGCGGTCGGGGTGGGTGTGCTTCCACAGGGGCAGGTCGTCGGGGTGGAGCAGGATCGGTGCGCCCGTGGCGGCGGCGAGGGCCGGTGCCGCGTCGATGTGGTCGTTGTGGGCGTGGGTGCAGACGACGGCGCGCAGGGTGCGGCCGCCGAGGGCGGTCAGGATGGCGTCGGCGTCGTGGGCGGCGTCGATGACGATCGCCTCGGTGTCGTCGCCGACGATCCAGACGTTGTTGTCGACCTCCCAGGTGCCGCCGTCGAGGGAGAAGGTGCCGGAGGTGGTCAGGTGGTCGATGCGTGCGGATGCGGAGGTCATGCGAATTCCACCACCGAGCGCAGTACGTCGCCCTGGTGCATGCGGGTGAAGGCCTTCTCGACGTCGCCGAGGCCGATGGTCTCGGTGACGAAGGCGGCGAGGTCGATACGGCCCTGCTGGTGCAGGTCGATCAGCATCGGGAAGTCGCGGGAGGGCAGGCAGTCGCCGTACCAGGAGGACTTGAGGGCTCCGCCGCGGCCGAAGACGTCGATCAGGGGGAGGTCGAGCCGCATGTCGGGGGTGGGGACGCCGACGAGGACCACGGTGCCGGCCAGGTCGCGGGCGTAGAACGCCTGCCGGTACGTCTCGGGGCGGCCCACCGCCTCGATGACCACGTCGGCGCCGAATCCGCCGGTGAGTTCGCGGACGGCCTCGACGGGGTCGGTGGAGCGGGAGTTGACGGTGTGGGTGGCGCCCATGGTGCGGGCGGTCGCCAGTTTGCGGTCGTCGATGTCGACCGCGATGATCTTCGATGCGCCCGCGAGCCGGGCGCCCACGATCGCCGCGTCGCCGACCCCGCCGCAGCCGATGACGGCGACCGAGTCGCCGCGGCCGACCCGGCCGGTGTTGACGGCGGCGCCGATGCCCGCCATGACGCCGCAGCCCAGCAGGCCGGCGACTGCGGGCGAGACGGACGGGTCGACCTTGGTGCACTGGCCGGCCGCGACCAGGGTCTTCTCGGCGAACGCGCCGATGCCGAGCGCCGGGGACAGCTCGGTCCCGTCGAGCAGGGTCATCTTCTGCCGGGCGTTGCGGGTGTCGAAGCAGTACTGGGGGCGGCCGCGCAGACAGGCCCGGCACTGGCCGCACACCGCACGCCAGTTGAGGATGACGAAGTCGCCGGGGGTGATGCCGGTGACGCCTTCGCCGACCGTCTCGACGATGCCCGCCGCCTCGTGGCCGAGGAGGAAGGGGAAGTCGTCGTTGATGCCGCCCTGCTTGTAGTGCAGGTCGGTGTGGCAGACGCCGCACGCCTGGATTCTCACGACGGCCTCGCCGGGGCCGGGATCGGGGACCAGGATCGTCTCCACCCGCACCGGCTCGTTCCTCCCCGGGGCGATTACCCCCTGGACCTGCTGTGTCATACGTGAACTTCCTTCCTCGCGCGTGGAGTAGTGGAATACGGGCACCGCATCCGCACCGTACTCGCTCTACAGACCGGCGTCGTAGACCCGCTGTCCGCCCACGTAGGTGCCGGCGACGC
This sequence comes from Streptomyces sp. NPDC003016, assembly GCF_053591455.1. NCBI lineage: Bacteria > Bacillati > Actinomycetota > Actinomycetes > Kitasatosporales > Streptomycetaceae > Streptomyces > Streptomyces sp. NPDC003016. The sequence goes on along the minus strand of NZ_JBSFTV010000016.1, from coordinate 136,729 downwards.
GGGTCTCGGCGATCTCTCCGGGCGGTGCCGCGTACGGGTCGCGGTCCAGCACCACCAGGTCGGCGAGGGCTCCGGCGCGGACGCTGCCGGTGTCGTCGAGGTGGTTCACATGGGCGGAGCCCGCCGTGTACGCGGCGAGGGCTGCGGTCAGGCCGATGCGCTGGTCGGGGAGGAAGGCGGGTCCTGTGCCGCCCGGCGCGATCCGGTTGACCGCGGTGTGGACGCCGTGCAGCGGGTCGGGGCTGCTGACCGGCCAGTCGCTGCCCGCCGCGAGGGTGGCGCCGGAGCGCAGCAGCGCCGCGAAGGGGTACTGGTGGCCGGCCCGCTCCGGACCGAGGAAGGGGATGGTCAGTTCGTCCATCTGCGGTTCGTGCGCGGCCCACAGGGGCTGGATGTTGGCGGTGGCGCCGAGTTCCCGGAAGCGGCCGATGTCGTCGGGGTGGACGACTTGCAGGTGGGCGAGGTGCGGGCGGGTGTCCCGCCGTCCGTTGGCGGCGCGGGCCGCTTCGATCGCGTCCAGGGCCTCGCGTACGGCGCGGTCGCCGAGGGCGTGGAAGTGGGTCTGGAAGCCGAGGGCGTCGAGTCCGGTGACGTACCGGCACAGGTCGGCGGGGGCGATGAAGCTGGTGCCGCGGTTGGCCGTGGCGCAGCCGCAGCCGTCCAGGTACGGGGCGAGGAGGGCGGCGGTGCCCGTCTCGGCGACTCCGTCCACCATGATCTTCACCGATCCGGCGCGGAACCGGCCGTGGCTCAGCTCCTCGCGGCGGGCGACGAGCCCGGGTATCTGCTCGGCGCCGCGCTCGCGGTCCCACCACAGGGCACCGGTGACGCGGGCGGTGAGCGATCCGTCGCGGGCGGCGGCGACGTACGCGTCGGAGGGGTCGTCCATCGCGCCGAAGGTGCCGACGATGGCGTCCTGCCAGGCGGTGATGCCGTACGAGTGGAGCAGCCGCTGGGCGCGGAGCAGGGCGGCGAGCCGGTCGGCGGGTGTGGAGGGCGGGGTGAGGCGGGCGACCAGGTCCATGGCGCCCTCCTGGAGGAGGCCGGTGGGCTCGCCGTGGGCGTCCCGTTCGATGCGGCCGTCGGCGGGGTCGGGGGTGGTGCGGTCGATGCCGGCGAGGTCCAGGGCGCGGCTGTTGGCCCAGGCTCCGTGGTGGTCGCGGTTGGGGAGGTAGACGGGCCGGTCGGGGACCACGGCGTCGAGCAGGTCCTTGGTGGGGCTGCCGCCTTCGAACGCCTCCATGGACCAGCCGCCGCCGGTGATCCACTCCTCTTCGGGCCGGGACTGGGCGTACGCCCGTACGGCGGCCACGGTCTCGGCGGCGGTACGGGCACCGGTCAGGTCGCACTGGGCCAGTTCCAGGCCGGCCGAGACGGGGTGGATGTGGGCGTCCTGGAAGCCGGGGAGGAGTAGTTTCCCGGCGAGGTCGACGACTTCGGTCTTCGGGCCGATGAGGTCGCGGACCTCGTCGTGGCCGACGGCGGTGACGCGGTCGCCGGTGACGACGACGGTGGTGGCGCGGGTGCGGGCGGCGTCCAGGGTGAGGACGGGGCCGCCGGTGAAGACGAGGTCGGCGGGAGAGTGGTGGGCCATGTGCGGTTCCCCTCGGTCGGGAGTGGTCAGGCGGGTTCGGTGGGGGTGGGGGCTGTGCTGGTCTGTCCGGTGGCGAAGTACGGGGACTTGCGGAACCACTTCGCCCAGGCCGCGGCCACCACTCCGCCGAGCAGCATGAGCCCGGGACACAGGAGCATGAACCATCCGTTGTCCGGGCTGACTTCGAAGTGGTCGGCGGAGGTGCAGAACGTCCAGCCGAGGTAGCCGCCGAGGCCGAGCAGAACGGCGTACTCGAAGGCCAGCAGGTACTTCTGGAGGTTCGCGGCGGACCGGGTCCCGGTGACGGCGGTGAGGGTGACGGCGATCAGGACCAGGATGCCGAGGGAGGTGGACTGGGCGGTGGAGTCCGGGTCCAGGCGCAGTCCCGCGACGGTGCGCAGGCCCGCCTCGCCGGCCAGGTGCAGCAGGGCGGAGCCGGTGACGGCCGTGGTGTAGGCGAGGAAGACGACCGTGGCGACGACGCCGATCCAGCCGGCAGGAAGCCGAACCAGGGGTTGAGGGAGCGGCCGACCCAGGCGTAGCCGTTGCCCATGCTGGGCTCGTCCTTGTTGAGCCGGGTGTACGCGCTCGCGGTGACGCCCAGGCCGATGCCGATGCTGGTGGTGGCCGCGGTGGAGGAGGCGATGGCGATGCCGTCCAGTACGCCGAGGCTCTTCCTCAGGGGTGCGGGACCGGTCGCCGGCCGCCCGGGGGCGGGCGGGCCGACCCGGTGGGGGGTGCGTGAAACCGTCATGTCGCTCCTTCGCCGGGGGCTCGTCCGTCGGCCCCGCCGGCGGCACATCGAACTCTTCGGGGACTCCACACGTCAACGGCGTTGTCATAAGGTGCGCGCATGAGTGAGCGAGTGGTGGCGGAGCGGGCCCGGCGGCGCAGGCGTCCCACCAAGCAGGGCACGGTCCTGTCGGAGCGCCTGATCGTGGACACCGCGCTGCGGCTGATCGGGGAACACGGGGCGGCGGCGCTGACGGTGCGGCGGCTCGGCGCGTCGCTGGGGGCCGACCCCAGCGCGCTCTACCGGTACTTCCGGGACACCGACGATCTGCTGCTCGCGGTGGCGGACGAGCTGATCGGCCGTACGCTGCGGCGCTTTCGGCCGAGCGGCGAGTGGCGCGCCGACCTGCGCACGCTGGGTCTGATGATGCACGCCGACTACCAGGCGCATCCGCAGGCGGCGATGCTGACGTGCGCGCGGGTGACGGGGCGGGCGAACGAGATCCGGGCGGTGGAGACGATCCTGGGCGTCCTGCGCCGGGCCGGGTTCCCGGACACCGAGGCGGTGCGGATCTACCACGTCTTCGTGGACCAGACGCTGTCGTTCGCGGCGCTGGACGCGGCGACGCTCGCGCTGCCGGCGGGGGCGCGGGAGGCGGAGGAGCGGGCCTGGCGGGGGACGTACGCGCGACTGCCGGAGGACAGCCATCCGCACATCGCCGCGACCGCGCGGGTGCTGGTGGCGGAGATGGGGCACAGCGGGTATCCGGCCGCGCTGGAGATGGTGCTGGCGGCGGCGGAGGCCCGGCTGGGGGCGGTTCTTCCCCCCGCCCCGCCCGCTTCCACCGCCCCGCCCGCTTCCACCGCCGGGGCTCCGCCCCGGGCCCCGGTCCGTGAACGCCGGACGGGCTGAAGCCGCCCGGCGACTTCAGCCCGTCCGGTGGTCGCGGGCACGCCCGCGCAGGCACGTCCTAGAGGCTCTTGCGCTCCGCCGCGATCGTGTCGACCCGCTTGCGGACCACGAACCAGCCGCCGACCAGGGCCGCCGCGATCAGCGGGAGGCACATCACGGTCGTACGGCCGATGCCGCCGCCCCACCACATCAGGACGACGACGCTGGCGAGGAAGGCCAGCGTGACGATCTGCGTGTACGGGGCCCAGGGCAGCCGGTAGGAGGGGCGGGTGACCTTGCCCTCCTGGGCGCGGCGCCAGAAGAGCAGCGAGCACAGCATGATCATGCCCCAGGTGCCGAGGATGCCGATCGACGCGAAGTTGAGGACGATCTCGAAGGCCTCGCCGGGCATGACGTAGTTGAGGCCGACGCCCAGGACGCCGAAGCCGGCGGTGAGCAGGATGCCGCCGTACGGGACCTGGCCCTTGTTCATGCGGCCCGTGAACTTCGGCGCGGAGCCCGCCAGCGCCATGGAGCGCAGGATGCGGCCGGTGGAGTACAGGCCGGAGTTCAGGCTGGAGAGGGCCGCCGTCAGGACGACGAGGTTCATGACGTCGGCGGCGCCGGCGACGCCGAGCTTGTTCATGACGGTGACGAAGGGGCTCTCGTCGCCGGAGTACGCGGTGTACGGGAGCAGCAGCGCGAGCAGGACGACGGATCCGACGTAGAAGATGCCGACGCGCCACATGATCGAGTTGATCGCCTTCGGCATGATCTTCTCGGGGTTCTTGGTCTCGCCCGCGGCGACGCCGCACAGTTCGACCGAGGCGTACGCGAAGACGACGCCCTGGATGACCAGGAGCATCGGCAGCATGCCGACCGGGAACAGGCCGCCACCGTCGCTGATGGTGGAGAAGCCCGGGGTGTGGCCGTCGAGCTGGTGCTGGGTGACGACGAGGTAGATGCCGATGGCCATGAAGACCACCAGGGCGGCGACCTTGACGATCGCGAACCAGAACTCCATCTCGCCGAAGTACTTCACCGAGATCAGGTTCGCGGTGAGGACGACGGCGAGGGCGATCAGGGCGAGGAGCCACTGGGGTACGTCGCTGAACATGGCCCAGAAGTGGGCGTAGGTCGCGGCGGCCGTGATGTCGGCCACCGCGGTGGTCGACCAGTTGAGGAAGTACAGCCAGCCCGCCGCGAAGGCGCCCTTCTCCCCCATGAACTCACGGGCGTAGGAGACGAAGGCGCCGGAGGACGGGCGGTAGAGGACCAGCTCGCCCAGTGCGCGGACGACGAAGAAGGCGAAGACGCCGCAGACCGCGTAGGCGATGGCCAGGGACGGGCCCGCGCCCGCCATCCGGCCGCCCGCGCCCAGGAACAGGCCGGTGCCTATCGCTCCGCCGATGGCGATCATGTTGATGTGGCGGGACTTGAGGTCCTTGCTGTAACCCTCGTCACCCGCATCGACATGTGGGGATGTCGACACGGGGTCGGCGGGACCGGCCGGGGCCGCAGACAGAGTGCGGTCACTCATGAATTTTTTCGCCTTCATTTGGGGGGAGTGCGGCACCGGGCCGCACGATCGCGTGAAGAGTGGTCTCGACGTGTTCGAGGTGGGCGGTCATCGCCTGTAAGGCCGCCCCCTCGGAGCCGCGGACGATGGCGTCCACGAGGGCCCGGTGTTCGAGGTCCGACTGGCGTCGCCGGTCCCCGAGCTGGTTCAGGAAGGTGGACTGCCGGGCGAGAGCGTCCCTGATCTCTTCGATGATCTTGCGGAAGACAGGATTGCCCGAAGCCTGTGCGACACAGGTGTGGAAGAGCGTGTCCAGCGTCACCCACGCGGCGGGATCGGACTCCTGCTCCATCTTCCCGATCAGACGCGTCAGCAGGTCGACATCGTCCTGCGTCCGCCGAAGAGCAGCGTAACCCGCGACGGGGATCTCGACGTGCCGCCGCACTTCGAGCAGGTCGCGGGAGGAGTACGCGCCGAAGACCGGATTCTGGTCGGGCCCGTTCGCCGCGACGTACGTGCCCTTGCCGGCCCGGGACACCGTGAGACCGAGCGCCTGGAGGGCGCGCAGGGCCTCCCGCACGACGGAGCGGCTGACCTCGAAGCGCTTGCCGAGCTCCGCCTCCGTGGGGAGTTTCTCGCCGACGGCGAGCTCTCCCCGCTCTATCGCCTCCCGGAGGTGGGTGAGGACGGCTTCCATCGCGCTGATGCGCCGGGGTGAGTCCCCACCTGTCCGGCTGTCTGACAAGACCATGCGGAGAATGCTCGGAGGTCGGACACGCAAGCGTCAAGAGTGACCGAAGAGTTGATTTAAGGCGAAGAAAAGGATAATGAGACGGACATTCGGGACGTATCACGGGGCGAGGACATCGAGCTCCTGGAGGGCGCCGACGGCGATCTCGCGGGTGAGCCGCTCGGCCCGTACCGCGTCACCTTCCCTTACGGCTTCGGCGACTTGGACGTGCAGCGTGACGGCAGTGGGGTCCGGGTCCTCGAACATCACCTGGTGCCTGGTGCGCCCGGTGAGGACCTCCGCCACCACGTCGCCGAGCCGGGCGAACATCTCATTGCCTGATGCACGCAGTACCACGCGGTGGAAGGCGATGTCGTGCACGAGGTACGCGTCGAGCTGCCGGCCGCGCGAGGTGGCGACCATGCCGAGCGCGCGCTCGGTGAGCTCCGCGCACTGCTCCGGGGTCGCGAACTGCGCGGCGAGTCCGGCGGCCACCGGCTCCACGGCGGAGCGCAGGACGGTCAGGGAGCGCAGCTGGCGGGGGCGGTCGGCACCGGCCAGCCGCCACCGGATGACCTGCGGGTCGTAGACGTTCCACTCCTCGGCGGGGCGCACGGTCACGCCCACCCGGCGCCGGGACTCCACGAGGTGCATCGACTCCAGGACCCGGACCGCTTCGCGGATCACCGTGCGCGAGACGTCGAAGCGCCGGGCGAGCTCGTCCGTACGCAGCACGCTGCCGGGCGGGTACTCACCGGCGGTGATCGCGGGACCGAGGCATTCCAGCAGCTGGGCGTGCAGTCCCCGGGCCTGGTTGGTCATGGGGTCAGCGTACGGGGCGCCCGCCGGGAACAAAAAGTACGACGTTTATGTCACAGCCTCTTGAATACGTCGTACCTAATAGGTTTCAGTAGCGCGACGGACCGATGTCGAAGAAGACAGCGAGGCACTCGACTCATGAACAGCCCCCACGTCGTCGTGGTGATGGGCGTGGCAGGGACCGGCAAGACCACCATCGGTCCCCTGCTCGCCGGACGGCTCGGCGTCCCGTACGCCGAGGGTGACGACTTCCACCCCCCGGCCAACATCGCCAAGATGTCCGCCGGCACCCCGCTGGACGACTCGGACCGGTGGCCCTGGCTCGACTCGATCGGCCGGTGGGCGCACGGCAGGGCCGGGCTCGGCGGCGTCGTGAGCAGCTCCGCGCTCAAGCGGTCCTACCGCGACCGGCTGCGGGCGGCCGCCCCCGACGCCGTGTTCCTGCACCTCACGGGCGACCGGAAGCTGATCGAGGAGCGGATGCGCGAGCGCAGGGGCCACTTCATGCCCACCGCGCTGCTCGATTCGCAGTACGCCACCCTGCAGCCGCTCCAGGAGGACGAGGCGGGCGTGTCCGTGGATGTCTCCGGCACCCCCGAGGACATCACCGAGCGAGCCGTCGCGGCCCTGCGCCGGCTCGACAGCGGCCGGTCCGACAGCGGCCGGTAAGACTTCAGGAAGAACTTCAGAAAGAAGAAGACCGTGACCAGTCTCAGCGTCGAGACGCTGGCAGCGGACGTCGTCGAGCCGATCACCTCGGCGGGCAACGGCCAGTTGGGGATAGCAGTCCTCGCGGGCATCGCCGTCATCGTCCTGCTCATCACGAAGTTCAAGCTCCACGCCTTCCTGGCGCTGACCATCGGGTCGCTGGCGCTCGGGGCGTTCTCGGGCGCCCCTCTCGACAAGGCCATCTCCAGCTTCTCGACCGGCCTCGGCAACACGGTCGCGGGCGTCGGCGTGCTGATCGCGCTCGGCGCGATCCTCGGCAAGCTGCTCGCCGACTCCGGCGGCGCGGACCAGATCGTCGACACGATCCTCGCGAAGGCGAGCGGCCGGGCGATGCCCTGGGCGATGGTGCTGATCGCGAGCATCATCGGTCTGCCGCTCTTCTTCGAGGTCGGCATCGTGCTGCTGATCCCGGTGGTGCTGCTGGTCGCCAAGCGCGGCAACTACTCGCTGATGCGGATCGGCATACCGGCGCTGGCCGGTCTGTCCGTGATGCACGGGCTGATTCCGCCGCACCCCGGCCCGCTGGTCGCGATCGACGCGATCGGCGCCAACCTGGGCGTCACGCTGGCGCTCGGTGTGCTCGTCGCGATCCCGACCGTGATCATCGCGGGCCCGCTCTTCTCGAAGTACGCCGCCCGCTGGGTCGACGTACCGGTGCCCGAGAAGATGGTTCTCCAGCGTCCGTCCGAGGACCTGGAGCGCCGTCCCGGCTTCGGCGCGACCGTCGCCACGGTGATGCTGCCGGTCGTGCTGATGCTGGCCAAGGCGCTCGTGGACATCGTGGTCGACGATCCCGGGAACGTCGTCCAGCGGGCCACGGACGTCATCGGCTCGCCCCTGATCGCGCTGCTCGCGGCCGTACTGGTGGGACTCTTCACGCTGGGCCGCGCCGCCGGCTTCACCAAGGACCGCCTCTCCACGACCGTCGAGAAGTCGCTCGCCCCGATCGCGGGCGTGCTGATGATCGTCGGCGCGGGCGGCGGCTTCAAGCAGACGCTCATCGACGTGGGTGTCGGCCAGATGATCCTGGACTTCTCCGAGGACTGGGCGATCCCGACGCTGCTGCTGGCCTGGCTGATCGCCGTCGCCATCCGGCTCGCGACGGGCTCGGCGACCGTGGCCACCATCTCGGCGGCCGGTCTCGTCGCCCCGCTCGCGGCCGACATGTCGACGTCGCACGCGGCGCTGCTGGTCCTCGCGGTGGGTGCGGGCTCGCTCTTCTTCAGCCACGTCAACGACGCCGGATTCTGGCTGGTGAAGGAGTACTTCGGCATGGACGTCGGCCAGACCGTCAAGACCTGGTCGGTGATGGAGACGATCATCTCGGTGGTCTCACTGGTCTTCGTGCTGCTGTTGTCACTCGTCCTGTAGGCGCCGGTGGCGCGGAACTTCGTGTTCCGCCGCCCACAGCGGGTGTTCCCGTTCCGCCCACCGGCGGTCCGCAGTCCCGGTGCGCACCAAGCGCCGGGACTGCGGGCGCATCGGGGCCGTCCCCCGTGTCCGGCGACAGGGACCGCGGGTGGCCGTCGGACGTGCGTCCGGTTCGCGTCCGGTCCGTCCCGGGCGCCGTCAGGCTTCGGTGGCCTGCTTCTCCAGCTGGAACGCCTCGTTGCCCAGGCCGATCCGGGCGTGCACCTCGGGCTTCGCGCGGCGCAGTACGGCGCCGTACACCAGGCCCGCGACGAGTGCGGCGCCGATGACGCCCGGCAGGACCCAGCTCAGTGCGGAGCCCGGACCCGCGCCCACGAGTACGTCGAAGTCCTTGACCGTGTAGAACGCGATGACCAGCAGGGCCGCCCCGGCGATGCCGGAGGCCACCAGACGCCCCGCCTGCGCCCGGCCGGCCCCGCGGCGTACGAAGAAGGCGATGACCGCGAGCGACGCGGCGGCCATCAGCACGATGACGCCGAGCGCTCCGACGTTGCCCATCCAGGTGAACAGGTGCAGCACCGGCACGGTCGGGTCGCCGACCGGTGTGTCGTCGGTGAGCGCGAAGGCGAGGACGACGGCCGCGGACACGCCGGACTGGAGCAGCGATCCGGCGGCGGGCGCGCCGCTCGTCTTGTTCGTACGGCCGAAGGAGGCGGGCAGCAGTCCCTCGCGGCCCATCGCGAAGGCGTACCGCGCGACGACGTTGTGGAAGCTGAGCAGCGCCGCGAACATGCCGGTCACGAAGAGGATGTGGAGCACGTCGGTGAAGGTGGAGCCGAGCCTGCTCTCGGTGAGGGTGAAGAGGAGGCCGGGCCCCTGCTCTCCGGCGACCTTCACGATCCGGCCGGGACCGGCGGCGACGCTGAGGGCCCAGGCGCTCAGCGCCAGGAAGAGCGCGGCGTAGCCGACGGCGAGGAACATCACGCGGGAGACGACGATCTGCGGGCGGCTGGTCTCCTCGGCGTACACCGGAGCCTGCTCGAAGCCGACGAAGGCGGCGATGCAGAAGCAGAGCGCGGTACCGAGTCCGGCTCCGGTCAGGGTCTCGGGGTTGAACGCCTGGAGGGACAGGCCCTCCTTGGCCGGGTCGGCGATGGCGGCCACGTCGAAGATCACGACGAGCGCGCACTCGACGACCAGCAGGACGCCGAGCACCTTGGCGTTGAGGTCGATCTTGAGCCAGCCGAGCGCGCCGACGGCCAGCACGGCGAGGAGCGCGGGGACCCACCAGGCGAGGGTGATGTCGAGGTAGGTGGCGAAGATCCCGGAGATCTCGAAGCCGAGGATGCCGTAGATGCCGACCTGCATGGCGCTGTACGCGACGAGGGCGACCAGGGAGGCTCCGGCCCCGGCGGTCGGGCCGAGGCCGCGGGCTATGTAGGCGTAGAAGGCGCCGGCGTTGTGGACGTGGCGGCTCATCTCGGCGTATCCGACGCTGAACAGCATCAGGACCACACCCAGGATGACGAAGAGGAGGGGCTGTCCGACGACGCCCATCACGCCGTATGTGGTGGGCATGACACCCGCGACGACCATGAGCGGGGCGCTCGCGGCCAGCACGGACAGAAGGAGACCCGTCGTGCCGAGGCGGCCGGCCCGCAGCGCGCGCTCCTGCCCCTTGTACGTACGGATCTCGCCGCTTGCGCCGGTGCTTCTGCTCTTCTCGCTCGTGCTCGAACTGCCCGTCGACATGGCGGGGTTGTCCCTTCGCTTCGGTGACGTGTCGTGCGGAGTCATGCGGTGCCCCGTCATGCGGTGCCGAGTCATGCGGTGCCGAGCGCGGCACTGCGCGCGGCGCGGAAAGCCTGCTGCGGGTCCCGGCCGGGGTACGACCACGGGGCTTCGGTGGCGTGCGGGCCGATGCGGCCCAGCAAGGCGGCCGCCTCGGCGGGCCTGCCCTCGCAGAGCTTGGCGTGGGCCAGGAAGTTGAGGTCGACGAGGCGGCGCGGGTGGCCCTCGTGCTCCCACTCCAGCCACCAGTCGAACGCCGCCTTCATCACCTGGCGGGCGCGGCGGCCGGTCCAGTGGCCGGACGCCCCGGGGTCCGTCGACTCCCGGCCCGCGACGGCGAGGGCGCGGTAGCGCTCGGCGTGGGCGACCACGGGGAGTACGGCGAGCGGGGAGTCGGCCGGGGCCTGTTCGGCGGCCCAGGCGGCGAAGTCGTACACCTCGTGGAGCGGGTCGCTGCCGGTGTCCGGCCTGCGTTCGGCGAGGCGGGCCGCCATCAGGTGGTGGGCGTGGTGGTGCTCGGGGTGGCGCAGCCGTACCTGGTCGAAGAGCTGGGTGACCTCTTCCTCCGTACCGAGGGAGCGGGCCAGGAGCAGCAGGGCGAGCCAGGGGGTCGGGTCGGCGGGCGCGCGTTCGGCGGCGCGGCGGCACGCCTCGCGCGCCAGGGCCTCGGGTTCCTTGCCGCGCAGTGTGCCGAGGACGGCGGCGCAGGCGACGAGGGTGACGGCGTCGGCGCTCTCGGGCTCGGCGAGCAGCCAGTCCCCGGCCCAGGCGGCGACGCCGGCGGCCTGGGCGAGTACGACGAGGCGGTGGCCCCGGCGGTCCCAGTCGTCGCCGGTCGCGGCGATCAGGGAACGGGCCTTGGTCCAGCGGCCCTGGATCAACTGGGCGCGCACCTCGACGAGTGCGGTGTCGTCGAGGGCGGGGTCGAAGGAGCGGTCGGTACGGCGGCGCGAGCGGCCGAGGGATGGCGGAAGTGGGGGCATCCGCGAGTCCTCCACGGCGCAGTGTGCGAGCGTCTGATCACGCACAGCAAACCGGTAGGGGATGCTTCGCGTCAAGGCCGGTCTAAACCAACTTTGAGCTGCGGCGCGGTAGTTGAAAACGCTCCGACCTCCCGCATCCCGCTTCCCCCAAGCCCTAGGCTTGTCCCATGCCTGAACGCCCACCGCTGCCGCCGTGCCTGTTCGCCTTTCCCGGGCCGCTGCGCGACCGGCTGGTCGCCGCCGTGCTGTCCGGCGAGAAAGTGTCGACGACCGGTCTGCTCGCCGAGTACGAGGCGGAGAAGGAGGAGCTGCCGCCGGTCGGTGAGCGTTCCGTGGTGATCGGCTCGGACGGCCGCGAGGTCGCGGTGGTCGAGCTGACCGAGGTGCGGGTGCTGGCGCTCGGCGACGTGGACCTCCAGCACGCGCTGGACGAGGGCGAGGGGTACGCGTCGGTGGCCGCCTGGCGTGCGGGGCACGAGAGGTTCTGGCACAGCGAGGAGATGCGGGAGGCGCTGGGCGACCCGGAGTTCACGGTCGACGACACGACGGCGGTCGTCGCCGAGCGCTTCCGGGTCGTGGAGCGGCTGGACGGGACGGCGTTGGTGTAGGCGGTGCGCCCGCACCAACGCCCGCGCCAACGCCCGCACCACGCTCTTACGCCACCGCCACCGCCACCGGCTTCGCCGCCGCCCATGCCGGCGCCTACGCCACCGCCTTCGCCGCCGCGCGGCCCGCCGTGCGGCCGGAGAAGAGGCAGCCGCCCAGGAAGGTGCCCTCCAGGGAGCGGTAGCCGTGTACGCCGCCTCCGCCGAACCCCGCAGCCTCGCCCGCCGCGTACACGCCGGGCAGTGCGTCGCCGCCCTCCGTGAGCACCCGCGAGGACAGGTCGGTCTCCAGGCCGCCGAGCGACTTGCGGGTGAGGATGTGCAGGCGTACGGCGATGAGCGGACCCGCCTTCGGGTCGAGGATGCGGTGCGGCGGGGCCGTACGGATGAGCTTGTCGCCCAGGTAGTTGCGGGCGCCGCGGACCGCCATCACCTGGAGGTCCTTGGTGAAGGTGTTGGTGGTCTCCCGGTCGCGGGCGGTGATTTCGCGGCGCAGCGCGGCCTCGTCGATCAGCGGCTCCTCGGTGAGCGCGTTCATGCCGCGCACCAGTGAGGCCAGGTCCTTCTCGACGACGAAGTCCGCGCCCTTGTCCATGAACGCCTTGACGGGGCCGGGGACATCGGCCCGCGCGCGGCCGATGACGTCACGGACCGACTTCCCCGTCAGGTCCGGGTTCTGCTCGGACCCCGAGAGGGCGAACTCCTTGCCGATGATCTTCTGGTCGAGGACGAACCAGGTGTAGTCGTACCCCGTCTTCATGATGTGGTCGAGCGTGCCCAGGGTGTCGAAGCCGGGGAAGAGGGGTACGGGCAGCCGCCTGCCGCGGGCGTCGAACCAGAGGGACGAGGGGCCGGGGAGGATGCGGATGCCGTGCTTGGCCCAGATCGGGTCCCAGTTCTGGATGCCCTCCGTGTAGTGCCACATCCGGTCACGGTTGATCATGCGGCCGCCGGCCGCCTCCGCGACGCCGAGCATCAGGCCGTCGACGTGCGCGGGTACGCCGGAGAGCATCGAGGCGGGCGGCGTGCCGAGCCGCTGCGGCCAGTTGGCGCGTACGAGATCGTGGTTGCCGCCGATGCCGCCCGAGGTGACGATCACCGCCTGGGCCCTGAACTCGAAGGACCCGGCCGTCTTCCGGCTGCTGGCGGCGCCGCGCACGGCGGCCGAGGGCTCCAGGACCTCCCCGGTGACGGTGTCCACCGACCCGGCGCTGCGGGCGAGACCGGTGACGCGGTGGCGGAACCTCAGCCGGACCAGACCGCGCGCCACGCCGTCGCGCACACGGCGCTCGAAGGGGGCGACGAGCCCGGGGCCCGTGCCCCAGGTGATGTGGAAGCGGGGTACGGAGTTGCCGTGCCCGGTGGCGTCGTAGCCGCCGCGCTCGGCCCAGCCGACGACCGGGAAGAAGCGCACGCCCTGCCCGTGCAGCCAGGCCCTCTTCTCACCGGCGGCGAAGTCGACGTACGCCTCGGCCCATTTGCGCGGCCAGTGGTCCTCCTCCCGGTCGAAGCCGGCCGTGCCGCGCCAGTCCTGGAGGGCCAGCTCGCGGCTGTCCTTGATGCGCATGCGGCGCTGCTCGGGCGAGTCGACGAAGAAGAGCCCGCCGAAGGACCAGTGCGCCTGGCCGCCGACGGACTGCTCGGGTTCCTGGTCGAGCAGGATCACCTTGCGGCCCGCGTCGACGAGTTCCGCGGTGGCCGCCAGGCCGGCGAGGCCCGCCCCGATCACGATCACATCAGCGTCGTACGCCATGGTTTCCGTCCTTGCCGGGGCGAGTGGAACGATCCGAGCGCGAGGTTACTCGTGCGTCAGATCTTCGGCAGCGGCGAGCGGAGCGTCAACAGGTCCCCGGGGGTGGGATGGGATGGCCCGTATGAATCCTGCGCGTCCTGAGGGCCCCGAGAGTCCGGTGGGCCCGAGTCCCCGGAGCCCGGTGAGTCCCGCTGAAGAAATCCTGGACATCGTCGACGAGAACGACGAGGTGACCGGGCAGGCCCCGCGCGGTGAGGCGTACGCGCGCGGTCTGCGCCACCGCTGCGTCTTCGTCCTGGCGCGGGACGGCGAAGGCCGGTACTTCGTGCACCGCAGGACGCCGGTGAAGCTGGTCTTCCCCTCGATGTACGACATGTTCGTGGGCGGGGTCGTCGGCGCGGGCGAGTCGTACGACGAGGCGGCGCTGCGGGAGGCGGAGGAGGAGCTGGGCGTCCCGGGGCTGCCCGCTCCCGTGCCGCTGTTCAAGTTCCTGTACGAGAGCGACGACGCCACGCGGACCTGGTGGTCGTACGTCTACGAGGTGCGCTGCGACCTGCCGGTGGACCCGCAGCCGGAGGAAGTCGCGTGGCACGGCTTCCTGACCCGGGCGGAGCTGGAACGGCGGCTCGCCGGCCCGGGGTGGGAGTGGGTGCCGGACGGCCTGGCGGCGTGGGAACGGCTGCGCGCCTTCGAAGGCGGTTCGGCCGAATCCGGCCGGTAGGGTGCGGTGGATGATCGAGTTCGCGCGGAGTCTGCGGCTGTGGTTCGCGCCACAGCGCATCAGGGAGGAAGGCGAGACCCCCGACTACCGCTTCTCGCTGGCCAACGAGCGCACCTTCCTCGCCTGGATCCGTACCGCGCTGGCTCTCATCGGCGGCGGTTTCGCGGTCGACCAGTTCCTGCCGGGCCTGGCCTGGGGGGTCCGGGCCGGCATGGCGCTCGGGCTGCTGGCGGCCGGGGTGCTGTGCGCGCTGCGGGCGGTCAACCACTGGGTGCGCTGCGAGCGGGCCATGCGGCGCGGCGAGGATCTTCCCGTCACCCGCTTCCCGACGCTGCTGAGCCTCGTGGTCGCCGTCGTCGCGGTCGCCATGGTGGTGGTCGTCCTCTTCGGCTGGGGGGGCAGCCGTTGACCTCCGCCACCCCCGTTCCCGCCAGGGACCCCGGCCTTCAGCCGGAGCGGACCCGGCTGGCCTGGCGCAGGACCACGCTGTCCTGCACGGTGGTGGCCGTGCTCGCGGCGAAGCAGGCGGTCCAGGACGGGGCCGGCGTGGCCCCGGTGATCGCCGCGGCGCTCTGCGTGCTCGTCTGGCTGGGGTTCCTGCGGGTCGCCCACCGCCGCATCCAGGCCGTCGGCGGCACGGCCCGGCCGGCCCCGATGCCGGTGGGCGCCGCGCTGACGGCGACGGCCTGCACGATCGCCCTCGCCGGGTTCGCCGTGGCGATCGTGGTCTGACCCGGGACCGGACCCGGACCCGGAACCGGAGGCGGACCCGGATGAAGCGGGCGTTCGGGACTAGCCTTGAAGTACCGCAAAGCATCTGGAATCGCACCAGAGGTGAGTACGATGACCCTCCTCCACCAGGAGCACGCCACTCACGGGCACACGCACGGCCAGGACTGCGGGCACACCGCGGTGCCGCACGGCGACCACACCGACTACGCGCACAACGGGCACCTGCACCGGGAGCATTCCGGGCACTGGGACGAGTGCGAGTCCGCGGATCACATCACGCACGGCAGTCACCCGCATCAGCACGGCCAGGACTGCGGGCACAGCGCCGTCACACACGGCGACCACCTCGACTACGTCCACGACGGCCACCGCCACGCCGCTCACGACGGCCACTGGGACGACCACTGATCACAGGATTCCGGTCCGGCCCCCGGTCTCCCTTCCCCCGGGCGGCCGTCAACTGGCAGGCTCGGTCCGACCAGTTCGGCCACCGACCGGGGGAACCCCATTGCCCGCCACCGACCCGTACACCGTCCGGCTCGCGCCCCAGGTGCACGCCTACATCCAGCCGGACGGCGGATGGTGCCTGAACAACGCGGGATTCGTCAGCGACGGCGCTTCGACCCTCCTCGTCGACACCGCCGCCACCGAGCGCCGCGCGCACGCCCTGCGCGAAGCGCTCCTCGCGACTGGCGCGCCACTCCCCCGCACCGTCGTCAACACCCACCACCACGGCGACCACACCTACGGCAACAGCGTCTTCCTGCCCGAGGCCACCGTCGTCGGGCACGACACCTGCCGCGCCGAGGTCCTGGCCGCCGGGCTCCAGCTGCACCTGGTGTGGCCGCACAACGACTTCGGTGACATCACCGTCACCGCCCCCGCCCTCACCTACAGCGAACGGCTCACCGTCCACGCGGGCGGCACCGAGGTGCGGATCCTCCACCCGGGCGTCGCGCACACCACCGGCGACTCGGTCGTCCACCTGCCGGAGTACGGGATCGTCTTCACCGGTGACCTGGTCTTCCAGGGCGGCACGCCCTTCCTCCCCATGGGATCGCTCAGCGGTTCCCTGCGCGCGCTCGACCTGCTCCGCTCGCTCGGCGCCGACACCGTCGTGCCCGGCCACGGCCCCGTCACCGACCCGTCGGCGTACGACGCGACCGAGCGCTACCTGCGGTACGTCGCCGAGCTCGCCGAGGCCGGGCACGCCAAGGGGCGTACGCCCCTGGAGACCGCGCAGGAGGCCGGTCCCGGGGACTTCGCCGAGCTGCGCGAGAGCGAGCGGCTCGTCGCCAATCTGCACCGCGCGTACGCCGAACTGGACGGTCTGCCGGAGGGCTCGCCGCTCGATCCGGTGCTCGTCTTCGGTGACATGGCGGTCATGAACGGCGGGAAACCGGTCGCCTGCCACGCGTGATCCCCGTCTCGGGGCACGTCGGCACACTGGACGGCATACCGACTGGTCGGCATGATGAGGCGCGACGATTGTTCGCCCCCGGAGGTGCCCCCATGAGCGCAGTGAGCGCAGTCCACCCGCCAGGTCTCGATCCCGATCGGCTGCGCGGTCACCTCGACTGCGAACGGCCGGGGCTGGTGCGCGGACCGCTCGGCGCCCGGCTCATCGAGGGGGGCCGCTCGAACCTGACGTACGCCGTCACGGACGGCACGTCCCGGTGGGTGGTGCGGCGGCCGCCGCTCGGCCACGTGCTGGCGACCGCGCACGACATGAAGCGCGAGTTCCGGGTGATCAGCGCCCTGCATCCGACGGACGTGCCGGTGCCCGCGCCGGTGCTGCTGTGCGAGGACGAGTCGGTCCTGGGGTCGCCGTTCTACGTCATGGAGTTCGTGGAGGGCGTTCCGTACCGTACGGCCGACGAGCTCGCCGCGCTGGGCGCCGAGCGCACCCGCGCCGCCGTACTGGGTCTCGTCGACACCCTCGTCGCCCTGCACGCCGTGGACCCCGAGGCGGTGGGTCTCGGCGACTTCGGCCGTCCCGAGGGCTTCCTCGACCGGCAGCTGCGCCGCTGGGGCAAGCAGCTCGACGCCTCCCGCAACCGCGAGCTGGCGGGCATCGACGAGCTGCACGCCGCGCTCGGCCGCTCCCTGCCCGGCTCCCCCGTGCCCACGGTCGTGCACGGCGACTACCGGCTCGACAACGTCCTGATCGGTGGCCCGGGCGACCGGATCAACGCCGTCCTCGACTGGGAGATGTCGACGCTCGGCGACCCGCTGACCGACCTCGGGCTCCTCGTGATGTACAGCTCCGAGCTGGGCCTGCCCGACTCCCCCGTCTCCACGACGTCCGGCGCCCCGGGCCACCCGTCGGCGCGCGAGATCGTCGAACGGTACGCCGCCGGGTCCGGCCGGGACACCTCCGGCATCGCCTGGTACACGGCGTTCGCCTGGTTCAAGCTCGCCGTGATCCTCGAAGGCATCCACTACCGCTACACGCTCGGGCAGACCGTCGGCGCCGGCTTCGACCGGATCGGCGACCTCGTGCCCGTCTTCATCGAGCACGGTCTGACCACCCTCCAGGAAGGCTGAGGCACCATCATGGACTTCGCATACGACGCCCGGACCGAAGAGCTCCGCGCCGGACTCCTCGCCTTCATGGACGAGTTCGTGTACCCGGCCGAGGCCGTCGCCCACGAGCAGCGCGCACGCCTCGCCTCGCCGTGGGACACCCCGCAGGTGGTGGAGGACCTCAAGGCGCAGGCGCGCCGGCAGGGCCTGTGGAACCTCTTCCTCCCCGATGCGGGGTACGGAGCCGGGCTGACCAACCTCCAGTACGCTCCGCTCGCGGAGATCACCGGCCGCAGCCCCCAGTTGGCGCCGACGGCCCTCAACTGCGCGGCTCCGGACACCGGGAACATGGAGCTGCTCGCCCAGTTCGCCTCGGACGAGCAGAAGAAGCAGTGGCTGGAGCCGCTGCTCGCGGGCGAGATCCGGTCGGCGTTCGCGATGACCGAGCCGGAGGTCGCCTCGTCGGACGCGACGAACATCGAGACCCGGATCGAGCGTGATGGCGACGAGTACGTCGTCACGGGACGCAAGTGGTACATCTCCGGGGCGATGAACCCGGACTGCAAGATCTTCATCGTGATGGGCAAGACCGACCCGGACGGCGCGGACGTCCGCCGTCAGCAGTCGATGATCCTGGTGCCGCGCGACACGCCGGGGGTCGAGATCCGGCGCGCGATGCAGGTGTACGGGTACGAGGACCACTCCCACGGGGGCCACGCCGAGGTCGTCTTCGACGGGGCGCGCGTGCCCGCGTCCGCTCTCGTCGGCGAGGAGGGCGGCGGCTTCGCCATCGCCCAGGCCCGCCTCGGCCCGGGGCGAATCCACCACTGCATGCGGCTGATCGGCATGGCGGAGCGGGCGATCGAGCTGATGTGCCGCCGGGCGGTGGAGCGTACGGCCTTCGGCAAGCCGCTCGCCCAGCAGGGCGTCGTGCACAACTGGATCGCGGACGCGCGGGTGACGGTCGAGCAGCTGCGGCTGCTGGTGCTCAAGACGGCGTGGCTGATGGACACGGTGGGCAACCGCGGGGCGCACACCGAGATCCAGGCGATCAAGATCGCCACGCCGCGGGCGGTCGTCGACATCATCGACAAGGCGGTGCAGCTGCACGGCGCGGGCGGGGTCAGCCAGGACTTCCCGCTGGCGGAGCTGTGGGCGGGAGCGCGGACGCTGAAGCTGGCGGACGGGCCGGACGAGGTGCACCAGCGGTCGCTGGCGCGGCGCGAGCTGAAGAAGTACGTCTAACGAGGTGTGGGGGGCGTGGGGTACGGGTGCGCCTGCGGCGGGCCTGCCCCCGCGCGGCCCCTTCCCGAGCCGGGGCGCTGCCCCGGACCCCGCTCCTCGAACGCGCGTAGGACGTCCCGGGGGCGTCCCGGGGGCGTCCTGGAGGTCTGGGGGGTTGCCCCCGGTTTCGGGAGGGGGCGGGCGGGGGAAAGCCCCGCGCGGCCCCACCCGACCCCGGCGCCGCCCCCTACGGCCGCAGCGCCCGCAGCAACAGGTCCGCCAGGTGGTCCGCCACCTGCTGCGGCGTGAGGGGGCCGTCCGGGCGGTACCACGTCGACAGGTGGTGGACGGAGCCGAAGTGATAGTCCACCACCAGGTCGGCCGGGGTCGCCGTCGAGAAGACCCCCGCCTTCTGGCCCTCTTCGACCAGCGCGCGGAACCGCTCGTGGTAGCGGCGCCGTTCCGCCCGTACCTGCTTGTCCTTCTCCGGGCTCAGGTGGTGCATGGAGCGGAAGAAGATCGACGCGTCGTCCAGGTTGTCGATGGTCGTGACCACCACGTCCGCCGCCGCGTCCCGCAGCCGCTGCTCCACCGGCGCCTCGGCGTCGGCGAACGCGTCGAGGCGCTCCTGCTGGAGGCGCAGGACACGGGCGTACACCTCGTGCAGCAGGTCGTCCTTGGAGCCGAAGTAGTGGTAGAGCGCGCCCTTGGTGACACCGGCCGCCTCGACGATCTCCTGCACCGACGTGCGGTCGTAGCCGCGCTCGGCGAAGAGGCGGGTGGCGGCGGCCAGCAGTCGCTGGGGGACGGGGATGCCGCTCCCGTCCGTCGTCCTGGCCATTGCCGCCACCTGCCTTTCGTCGAAACAACCTGGGGGGAGTGTGGAGAGTTCAGGAACGGGAACGCAGTTCCCGCCTGAGGATCTTCCCACTCGTCGTCTTGGGAAGTTCCGGCAGGATCTCCACTGCGCGCGGGTACTTGTACGCGGCCAGCCGCTCCTCGCAGTACGCCGAGATCTCCGCCGGCGCCACCTCGGACCCGGGGCGCAGGCTGACGTACGCCTTGACGCTCTCCCCCCGGTACGCGTCGGGGACGCCGACGACGGCCGCCTCGCGCACCGCCGGGTGGGTGTAGAGCACGTCCTCGACCTCGCGCGGCCAGACCTTGAAGCCGGAGGCGTTGATCATGTCCTTCTTGCGGTCGACGACGTAGAGCCAGCCGCCCTCGTCCATGAAGCCGATGTCACCGGTGCGCAGCTCCCCGCCGGGGAAGGTCTCGGCGGTCGCCTCCGGGCGCCGCCAGTAGCCGGGGACCACCTGCGGACCGCTGACGGCGATCTCGCCCTGCTCGCCGAAGGGCACGTCCTCGCCCTTCTCGTCGACGATGCGCACCACGGTCTCGGGACCCGGTACGCCGACGGAGAGCGTGCCGGAGACCGGGTCGACCGGGGCCTCCTTCTCGGGCGGCACGGACGCGCAGGGCGCGGTGCACTCGGTGAGTCCGTAACCGTTGCGGATGTACGGGCCCAAGCCCGCCCGGAACTTCTCCACCAGGGCGGGCGGCAGCGGGGCCCCGCCCGAGGAGATCACCTGGAAGGACGCGAAGTGCTCGCGGGTGACGCCCGGGGCGGCGGCGAGCGCCATGAAGGCGGTGGAGGGGCCGACGGTGTAGGCGGGGCGGTGCTCGGTGAACGCGTCGAGGACGACGCCCGGATGGAAGCGGTAGGCGAGGACGAGGGTGCCGGCGTTGGCGACGCAGGTGGCCAGTTCGCAGACCATGCCGGTGATGTGGAAGAGGGGGGCCAGGGCGAAGTACGCCGAACCCTCGGCTATCGAGTGCCCGGTGCGCTGGCGCTCGGCGTTGTACATGATCCCGCCGTGGGCGTTCATGGCGCCCTTGGGGGTGCCGCTGGTGCCCGAGGTGTAGCTGATCAGCGCCACGTCACCGGCGGTGAGTTCGCGGTCGGCGGGGGCGGCGAGGCCCTGGCGGGCGACGGTCACCAGGTCGTCGGCGTCGGACGCCTGCGGCGCCACCCGCTCGAAGTCCAGGACCCGGGTGTCGTTCCTGGTCTGGAGGTCCAGCTCGCAGGCGGTGAGGGCGATGCGTACGGGCGAGTCCGCGGCGGCGAGGCGCAGGTACGCCTCCCACGCGCGGTCCGAGCAGATCAGCGCGGTCGCCCCGGCGTCCCCGAGCGCGTGGGCGACCTCGGCCGACTTGTACATCGGGTTCAGGGGCACGACGGTGGCGCCGGCCTTCCAGGCGCCGAGCAGCGCGATGACGAAGTGCGGGCTGTTCTGGAGCATGACCGCGACCCGGTCGCCGCGCCGCAGGCCCTTGGCCGCCAGGTGGCCCGCGACGGAGTCCGAGAGCGCGTCGGTCTCGCGGTAGGTCAGCCGGCCGTCGAAGTAGGCGAGGGCGGGGTGGTCGGGTGCGCGGTCCACCGCGCCGGCGAAGGCGTGCAGCAGGGTGGCCGGCGGGTCCGCGGGCGCCCGCTGGGCCTCGCTGAGCTGGGCGAGCCAGGGCCTGGCCGCGTAGACCGACACGCTCGACGCGCGCGTCGCCCTGCTCGGGTTGTCCGACTCGCCCGGCTTGCTCGTCGTGCCACTCATCGGCCGGCCTCTTCCCACTTCTGCTGCAGGTGGTTCATGCCGGTCAGCCAGCGGTCGGGACTCCCGGCGCGTGCCTGGTAGTACCCGGCGACCTCGGGGTGCGGCAGGATCAGGAAACGGTCGGCCGCGATGCCGTCGAAGAGCGCCTCGGCGACGTCCTCCGGCTCGACGGCGGTGGGCGCGAGGACCAGCGCGCCGGCCGAGCCCGCGGCGGTCAGCATATCCGTGCGTACGCCCTGCGGGCAGATCGCGTGGACCTTGACCCCGCGGTGGCGGTAGGTCAGCGAGAGCCACTCGGCGAAGGCCAGCGCGCCGTGCTTGCTGACGCTGTACGGGGCCGCCCCGACCATGCTCAGCAGGCCGGCCGCCGAGACGGTGGACACGAACCGGCCACTGCCTCGCTCCAGCCAGTCGGGCAGCAGCGTCCTGGCCGCCCTGACGTGGGCCATCACGTTGACGTCCCAGGCCGCGGCCCAGACCGCTTCGTCGGCGAAGGCGTCGCCGGGCGAGGCGAGGCCCGCGTTGGCGCAGTACACGTCGACCGTGCCGCCGAGCGCCTCGCGGGCCTCCTCGACGATCGCGGAGGCGTCGCCCGCGACGGCGGTGGCGCCGGTCTCGTCGGCGATCGCCCTGGTCTTCTCCGGGTCGAGGTCGTTGACGACGACGCGCGCGCCCCCGGCCGCGAATCTGCGGGCGAGCGCGGCTCCGATGCCGCCTCCCGCACCGGTGACGACGACTCCCGCGTCCTGGAACTGGCTCATCCTTGAGGCCCGCCTCTCCTGCCGACAACCTCAGCAGACTAACCAGTCGGTATGGACCGGCGGAAGGGGGGCGGAGGACCGAACCCGCCGTGTCCGCCTCGTTCCCCGGGACCGCCACGCGCGCTAGCGTGCGTGGCCATGACAGACGGCGCCGATGACGGAGGTACGGGAATGAGCCTGTCCAGACGCGGACTGCTGGCCGCCACGGGAGCGGCGGGCGCCGCCGGAGCGCTCGCCGCCGCGGCCCCCCCGGCCGCCGCCGGCCGCCCCGGCCGCTTCCGGGTGCGTACCGGCTTCGACCGGCTGGCCGCCGACGGGTACGCCCTCCTCGCGGGGCAGAAGGTCGGCGTCGTCACCAATCCGACGGGCGTCACCTCGGACCTGCGCCACATCGTGGACGTCATGCACGCCGACGACCGGGTGAACCTCACCGCCGTCTTCGGACCCGAGCACGGTTTCCGCGGCACCGCGCAGGCGGGCGGCTCCGAGGGGCGCTACGACGATCCGGCGACCGGGCTGCCCGTGTACGACACGTACGTGAAGAGCGGGCAGCCGCTCGCCGGCATCTTCACGGCGTCGGGCGTGGACACGATCGTGTTCGACATCCAGGACGCGGGCGCGCGTTTCTACACGTACATCTGGACGCTGTACGACTGCATGGTGGCCGCCGTGCTCGCGGGCAAGCGGTTCGTGGTGCTCGACCGGCCGAATCCGGTGTCGGGGCGCGCCGCGCTGGGGCCCGTGCTCGACAAGGCGTTCGCGACGTTCGTGGGGCGCGAGCCGATCGCGCAGGCGCACGGGATGACGGTCTGTGAGCTGGCGCGGCTCTTCAACGGCGAGTTCCTGGCGCGGCCCGTGGCGCTGGAGACGGTGCGGATGACGGGCTGGCGGCGCGGCGATTTCTTCGACGCCACCGGTCTGCCGTGGGTGCCGCCGAGCCCCAACATGCCGACGCCCGACACCGCGCTGGTGTACTCCGGCACCTGCCTCTTCGAGGGCACGAACCTGTCGGAGGGGCGGGGCACGACCCGGCCCTTCGAACTGCTGGGCGCGGAGGGCGTCGGCCGCGAGTGGGCCCGGGCCGCGAACGCCGCCGGGCTGGAGGGCGTGCACTTGCGCGAGGCGTACTTCGCGCCGACGTTCTCCAAGTTCCAGGGGAAGACCGTCGGCGGCGTACAGCTGCACGTGCACGACCGGGAGGTGTACGACCCGGTGCGCACGGGCATCGCGCTGCTCGTGACGGCGAAGAAGAGCTGGAGCGGCTTCGCGTGGCGGGCCGACCACTGGATCGACAAGCTGACGGGCAGCACACGGGTCCGCACGATGATCGACGCGGGCGCCGGGACGGACGAGGTGGTGGGCGCCTGGCGGTCCGAGCTGGCGGCGTTCGGCGCGGTGCGCCGGGAGTACCTGCTCTACCGCTGACGGTCCGGCCCGGTCCCACCATGTGGGACGAACCGGGGACGAACCGGGTCGGTACGCCACTCTTTTCTCATTGATGACGGCCATTCAATTTTCGATGGAGCCGATCGGGGCACCCGTACGTCCACTCTGTGACGCCGAAGCACCAGCGACGGAGGTGGCAAGGGCAATGGCCGGTTTCCGCAGTCTTGCGAGACAGGTGCGCGACCCGCGGTGCGATCTGGCACTGCGGCGCTATTCGCTGCGCAAATGCCTGGAACGGTTCGCCCCTTACGGGCACCGGGCGACCTGGGACCATCTGTGCTCACGGCACAGGATCGAACCGGAGGACAGGGCACCCGATCCGGCGCGGCTGGTGGCCGCGCTCGACGAGTTGGAGGAGGCGCGGGCCGTCTGGCTCGCGTACGAGGTGGAGTTCGCCCGGCGCCGCAAGCGCGAGAAGCACGACGGGCTGCGGCGGCCCGGCTCCTTCGACGACTGGCACCGCCGCACCTGGGGAGGGTTCGGGGTGGCCTGGTGCGACGACCCCTCGGTCCATCCGGTGGCGCCGCTCGGCGACGTACTGCGCCGCCTGATCTCCGCCCTGGAGAGCGGGCCCGGGGCCGACTGCCCGGTGTGCGCGGAGAGCGAGATCGCATGGGAGCAGGGGCTGGCCCATGAGCCGTGGTCCGGGCCGGTCTGCACGGGCTGCGGCATTCTGGTGCCGCAGCCCGTTCTGACGCCCGAGGCCCTGGCGGAGTCCAAGAGGGTACGGCGCCGGGAACTCGCGACGGTGGCGTGAGCGCGCGGGGGCGCGGCGCGGGCTCGTCACACCGCCGTGCCTCCACGTCGCCCGTGCCCCCGCGTTGCTTGTACCGGCGCCCGCCGCCTCGCCGCCCGCCGCCTCGCGGTGGCGCCGCCGCGGCTCAGGCGCCCGGTCGCTTCTTGCGGTCCGGCGAGGCGCTCCGGCGTTCGGGGAGCAGCCGGGAGCCGGACATGCGCTCGCCGAAGACGTCGTCCGGGTTGGACAGCACGCAGGTCTCCAGCGACAGACAGCCGCAGCCGATGCAGTCGGTGAGGTGGTCGCGGAGCCGGCCGAGCTGCTTGATCCGCTCGTCCAGTTCCGAACGCCACGCCTCGGAGAGCCGCGCCCAGTCCTCGTGGTTGGGGGTGCGCTCCTCGGGGAGTTCCGCCAGGGCGTCCCTGATCGTCGCGAGCGGGATGCCGACGCGCTGCGCCGCGCGCACGAAGGCGACGCGGCGCAGCGCGTCACGGCCGTAGCGTCGCTGGTTGCCCGGGGTCCGGCGGCTGCTGATCAGGCCCTTGGACTCGTAGAAGTGGAGGGCGGACACGGCGGCGCCGCTGCGCGCCGACAGCTGGCCGACCGTGAGCTCGTGGATCTTCTCTGGTATCTGCGGCACTCCTCGAACCCTACTGGCCCTGTCGTTGACAGAACACAGGAGCCGAACCATGCTGAGCAAGCGCTTAGACAAGCCGTCGGAACGCGCGTACGCAGCCGCATGAGAGGCAGGGGCCGGGACATGGCAGAACCGAGGATCTTCACTTCCGCCGAGGAACTGCGCGCCGGGGTGGGCGAGCAGCTGGGGCACAGCGAGTGGCTGGACGTCGACCAGAAGCGGATCGACCTCTTCGCCGAGGCCACCGGCGACCACCAGTGGATCCACGTGGACCCGGAGAAGGCCGCGGCGGGCCCGTTCGGAACGACGATCGCGCACGGCTACCTGACGCTGTCGCTGCTGCCGGCGCTCGTGCCGCAGATCATGCGGGTCGAGGGCGTGAAGATGGGCATCAACTACGGCACCGACAAGGTGCGCTTCCCGTCGCCCGTGCCGGTCGGCTCGCGGCTGCGCGCGACGGCGGTGCTCAAGGAGGTCACCGAGGCGGGCGGCGGCGTACAGGTGGCGGCCGTCGTCACGGTGGAGCGCGAGGGCGGCGACAAGCCGGCGTGCGTGGCGGAGTCGGTGTCCCGCTACTACTTCTGAGCCGCTGCCGCTGCCCCGGCCACGGCCGAGTTACTTCTGAGCCGTGACCATCCGCAGGACGAGGTCGGCGTACAGCGCGCCGACCTCGTCGGGCGTCCTGCGCCCCTGCGTGTTGAACCAGCGCGCCACGTCGATGCACAGCGACAGCACGGCGAGGGTGGTGCCCGGGACGTCCGGGACGTCGAACTCCCCCGCCTCCACGCCGTCGTTCAGGATGCGGCGCACGGCGGCGTCGCTGCGGCGGCGCAGTTCGACGATCTCGGTGCGGTGCTCCTCGCTGAGCGCGTCGAGTTCGTACTGGACGACGCGCGCCGTGGTGTGCCGTTCCGCGTGCCAGCGGACGAAGGAGCGTACGGCGCCGTCGAGCCGCTCGGCGGCCGTGCCGGAACCGTCCGCCGCGGCCCGGAGGATCTTCAGGGCCTTGTCGTGCCCGATGCGGCTGATCCGGTGAAGGAGCTCTTCCTTCGTCTTGTAGTGGATGTAGAGCGCGGCGGGGCTCATCCCCGCGCGGCCGGCGATGTCGCGGGTGGTGGTCGCGTGGTAGCCCCGCTCGGCGAACGCCTCGACGGCGGCGACCAGCAGCTTCCTGGCCGCCTCGGGGGTGACCTCGCCCCACGGCTTGCCCGTGCCGTCGGCCGTCTCGCCGGCCGTCTCGTCCGCCGCACCCATGGCTCGCCCCTTCCGTCTTCGGTCCCGCAGGAACGAACACCATACCCCGAAGGTGAGCAAGCGCTTAGAGCCTGCCCGGCCTCAGAGCTTCTGGAACGGGTCGTGCTCGGCGAGGAGCTTCTCCAGGCGGGCCTGGTCGACGCGGCTCACGATCTGCCCGGCCTCCTGCCGGTCCCTGATCACCTTGGCGAGGGTGAAGGCGGAGGTCACCAGGTACAGGACGCCGATGCCGAGGAAGGCACGCACCCAGGGGTCGGCGTCCATGGAGAGGATGCCCAGGGTCACCGCGCCCAGGGCCACCGCGAAGGCGGCGACGGCCTGCCCGTAGTACGCCGTCGTGTTCTGCTGCTTGACCGGTGTGTCGCTCATGACCGACAGCATGGGCGGGGGCGGCGCGGGCCGCATCCGCTCCCGTACTCACTTCGCGTACTCACTCACCCCACGTGCGCACCCGCTTCGCGTGCTCAGAGCCGGCGGACCGGATCTCCCTCCAGGAAGGCGGCGATGTCCTCCACCGCCTGCCCGTAGTAGATGAGGTAGTTGCGTTCGGTCACGTAGCCGAGGTGCGGCGTGGCGAGCAGGTTCGGCAGCGAACGCAGCGCGTGGCCGTCGGGGAGCGGCTCCGTTTCGAACACGTCCACGCCCGCGCCCGCGATCCATCCCTCGCGCAGCGCCCGGACGAGCGCCGCCTGGTCCACGATGGCGGCGCGCGAGGTGTTGACGAGGTAGGCCGAGGGCCGCATCCGCTTCGGCTCGTCCGGGCCCAGCAGCCCGCGGGTCCGGTCGCCGAGGACCAGGTGGACCGAGACGAAGTCGCTGGTTTCGAGCAGCTCCTCCTTGGTGGAGGCGAGCCGGACGTCCTCGGCCCGCGCCCGCTCGGCGGTCGGGTTCCGGCTCCAGGCCGTCACGTCCCTGCCGAAGGCCCTGCCGATCCGCGCCACCCTGCTGCCGGTCCTGCCGAGGCCCGGCAGCCCCAGGCGGCGGCCGTACAGGTCGGTGCCGACGGTGCTCTGCCACGGGCCGTGCTCGCGCAGGGCCGTGTTCTCCCGCACCACCTGCCGGGCCAGCCCGAGGATCGGCGCCCAGGTGAGCTCGACCGGCGGCGCGGAGCCGCTCGCCGTCCCGCACACCGTGACGCCGCGCCGCACACCGTGACGCCGCGCCGCGCGGCGACGTCGAGGTCGATGGACGCGTTGCGCATTCCCGGGGTGATCAGGAGCCTGAGGCGGGGCAGCCGGGCGAACAGCCGGCCGGTGAACGGCGTGCGCTCCCTCATCACGACGACGATCTCGCAGTCGCCGACCGCTTCGGCCAGCTGGTCCTCGTCGGCGAAGTGCCGCCGGTACGAGGTCACTTCCACCGCGTCGGCCACCCGGGACCAGTCGGCGGCGGACAGCGCGACGCCCTGGTAGTCGTCGAGCACGGCACAGCGCAGCTTCATCGTCGTCCTTCCGGTCACGGAGCTCAGACGTGAGTACGCAGGCCGGTTCAGAAAGCGGAGACCCCCGTCAGGGCGCGGCCGATGACGAGCTTCTGGATCTGGCTGGTGCCTTCGTAGAGCGTCATCACGCGGGCGTCGCGCAGCAGCTTGCCGGCCGGGTACTCGTCGATGTAGCCGTAACCGCCGAAGACCTGGAGGGCGTTGTTCGCGGCGCGCACGGCGGCCTCGGAGGCGAAGAGCTTCGCCTTGGACGCCTCGGTGACGAACGGTTCCCCCCGGTCGATCAGGTCGGCGACGCGCCAGGTCAGCAGGCGGGCGGCGTCCACGTCCACCGCGATGTCGGTGATGAGCTCCTGGACGAGCTGGTGGTGGGCGATGGTCCTGCCGAACTGCTCGCGCTCGGTCGCGTACTTCACCGCCGAGTCCAGGGCCGCCTGGGCGATGCCGACACAGCCCGCCGCGACCGACATGCGGCCCTTGGCGAGGGCGGACATGGCGACCGAGAAGCCCTTGCCCTCGCTTCCCATCATCGCGGAGGCGGGGACCCGTACGTCCTCCAGGGACAGCTCCGCGGTGGCCTGGCCGCGCAGACCGAGCTTGCCGTGGATCTCGCGGCGGGTGAGGCCCGGGGTGTCGGTGGGCACCAGGAACGCGGAGACGCCCTTGTGGCCGGGGGCGTCGGTGGAGCGGGCGAAGAGCAGCACCACGTCGGCCCAGGTGCCGTTGGTGATGAACATCTTGGAGCCGTTGATGACGTACGCGTCGCCGTCGCGCACGGCGCGGGTGGTGAGGTTGCCCGCGTCGGAGCCCGTGCCGGGTTCGGTGAGTCCGAAGCAGCCGACCAGGTCGCCGGAGGTGAGACCGGGCAGCCACTGCCGCTTCTGCTCCTCGGTGCCCCAGTGCGCGATGGTCTTGGCGACCAGACCGAGCGATACGGACACGATGCCGCGCACCGAGGAGTCGCCGCGGCCGAGTTCCTCGGTGACGAGGCAGTACGCGAGGTGGTCGCCGCCGGAGCCCCCGTACTCCTCGGGGATCGTCAGACCGAGGAAGCCGAGGGCCCCGAGCTTCTTCACGACTCCGCGGTCGACGCTCTCGGCCCGGTCCCAGGCGACGACGTGCGGCGTGATCTCGCGGTCGGTGAAGTCCTTGGCGAGCTGCCGCACCGCGGCCTGCTCCTCGCTGAGCTCCAGATTCATCCCGGCACCCCACTTTTCACGAGCGTTTAATTAGCACTGCTAGTTTCTTGTTGGCATGCCTACTATGTGCCGCATGGCCCGACCGCGCAAGCCCCTCCTCAGCCGTGACCGCATCGTGGGCGCGGCGGGTGCGCTCGTGGACTCCGAGGGGCTCGACGCGGTCTCCACGCGCCGGCTCGCCGCCGAGCTCGGGGTCAGCGGGCCGTCCCTCTACAACCACTTCCGCAACAAGGAAGAGATCCTCGACGCGGTCGCCGACACGGTCAGCGCCAAGGTCGACCTGTCGATGTTCGACCCGGCGGACGGCCGCGACTGGCGGACCGCGCTGCACGACTACGCCGTCTCCTACCGCGCGGCGCTCACCGAACACCCCAACATCGTCCCGGTGCTGGCGCGGGGGCCGGGGCGGCGGCCCGCGGGGCTGCGGGTCGCCGACGCCGTGTTCGGCGCGATGGTCAGGGCGGGGTGGCCGCCGGCCCAGGCGACGTACATCGGCGCGCTGATGCGGTACTTCATCACCGGCTCGGCACTCGGCTCGTTCGCGAGCGGCTTCGTCGACGACGAGACGGCGTACGACCCGGCGGACTATCCGCACCTCGGCCAGGCCCATCTGCTCGCCGAGCGGCGGCAGAAGGTCGACGAGGGCGCCTTCGAGACGGGGCTGCGGGCGCTCGTCGACGGCTTGGCGCTCCAGCACGCGCAGTTGGGGACGGTTCGGCCCGCGCCGAACCGTCCGTGACGCACCCTGGGACCATGGCGCACCACGGCTCCCCCGCTCCCTCCCCTTCTCCCCCCGCCCCCTCCCCTTCTCCTTCCCCTGCGGGCCGCCTCGCGGCGCTCGCCGCGCTCCTCGCCGACGAGACCCGGGCCTCCTTCTGCCTGGCACTGCTCGACGGGCGGGCCTGGACGGCCGGCGAGCTGGCGCGCCACGCGGGGGTGGCCGCGTCGACCGCGAGCGAACACCTCGGCAAGCTCGTCGGCGGCGGGCTCCTCGCCGAGGAGCGGCAGGGCAGGCACCGGTACGTCCGGCTCGCCGACGCGCGGGCGGCGCACCTCGTCGAGGACCTCGCCGCCCGGACGGCGCCGCCGGCCGGCGAGCGGCCGGGCCGGCCCCGCTCACTGCGGGCGGCGAGTGCGAGCAGCGCGATGGCGCGCGGGCGTACGTGCTACGACCACCTGGCCGGGCGGATCGGCACCGTGATCGTGGACGCGATGACCGCCCGCGGCCTGCTGCGGCAGGACGCGGGATTCGCCCTCACGGACGAGGGAGTGGGCTGGTTCGGCGCGCTGGGCATCGGCCTGGAGCGCACGGGCCGACGGCCGCTGGTGCGCGCCTGCCTCGACTGGACGGAGCGCCGGCCGCACCTGGCGGGGGTGGCGGGAGCGGCGCTGTGCCGTCACGCGCTGGATACGGGGTGGTGCGTACGGATCGGTTCGGGGCGGGCGGTGAAGGTGACGCCGGAGGGGGAACGGGCGCTGCGCGAGGCGCTGGGGATCGAGCCGGGAACGCTCCTGCGGACACCGGCCCGCGACTGAGGCGGGCCGGGACTGGTGCGGGCCGGGACTGGTGCGGGCCGGCGCCGCCGGCGTGCCCCGGGCCAGGACCGGGTTGCCCGGATCGATGGAGGCTCGCAGCGCGCCCTTCGGCGCCAGGTCCCCGGCGACGGCAGCAGTCGAGGTCGTCATGGGGCGCAGTGCAGGACCGTCCCCCGGCCTTCCCCGTATGCGAAAAGCCGTGCCCTTCCGCCTGTCCGCTGCCAGACTGGCGGTGCTCAGTCCGTCCAGTACCAGAGTGAGGAAAACAGCGATCATGCGTGCCAGGACTGCGGGAGTGATCGGCGGGGCGCTCGCCCTTGTCGCCCTGACGGCCGGCGCCGCCCAGGCGGGCCACCACCAGACCCACAGCACCCCGCCGGCGGGTCAGCACCAGCCCCACAGCGTCGCGTCGGCCGACGACGTCTCGGTCGACAGCGGCCCGTACAAGCCCGTCGGCGCGCTCAACAACCCCAGCCCGCTGGGCTGATCGTCCGGGTCCTCGCCCACCGGCCCCGGTGGGCGAGGAGGACCTCCCGCACTCTTCGGTGAGGGCCGAACTGTCACGGCGTTACGTTCAGGGCATGACGATGCCCGCACCGGACGCACGTGCCGTGCTCTGCGCCCCCCGGTTCCTCGTGCCCGAAGCACCGGCCCACGGCGTACTCGGCGTACTCGGCGTACTGCTGGAGGAGACCGCCCCGTGAACCGCTGCGAAGCGTTCCGCGCCCTGCACCACCGCCCCGGCGCCCCGCTGGTCCTCCCCAACGCCTGGGACCACGCCTCCGCCGCCGCGCTCGCCGAGGCCGGTTTCGCCGCCGTCGGGACGACCAGCCTCGGGGTCGCCTCGGCGGCCGGAAAACCGGACGCGACCGGCGCGGCACGCGAGGAGACCGTCCGTCTGGGCACCTCGCTCGCCCGGCTGCCGGTCCCGGTGACCGTGGACATCGAGGGCGGGTTCGGCGCGGATCCGGCCGGGGTGGCGGAGCTGGCGGCGGAGCTCGTACGGGCGGGGGTGGCCGGGGTGAACATCGAGGACGGGCGCCCCGACGGCACGCTCGCGCCGGTGGCGTACCAGCAGGAGCTGATCGGCGCGGTGAAGGCGGCGGCGCCGGCGCTGTTCGTCAACGCGCGCACAGACACGTACTGGCTGCCGGGCCACGCGGACGGGACGACGCGCCGGCTGTCCGCCTACCGGGAGGCGGGCGCGGACGGCTTGTTCGTGCCGGGGTTGCAGGACGAGCCCGTCATCGCCGCCCTGACGGCCGGGTACGAGGCGCCGCTCAACATCCTTTACGTCCCGGGGCGGTTGACGCTCGCACGGCTGGCCGAGCTGGGCGTGGCCAGGGTCAGCACGGGGTCCCTGCTGTTCCGGGCGGCCGTTCAGCACGCGGTGGACGTGGCGGGGGTGGTGGCCCGGGGCGGCGGGGTGGACGTGGCGGGCGTGCCGGCGTACGCGGTGGCTGACGGGTGGGCGGACTCGTACGGGAAGTAGGACGCGGGTCCGTCCTGCGGGGGCTTCTCCCCTGCCCGCCCCCGCCCCCCCGTCCCCGTCCCCGCCCCGTCCCGAACCGGGGGCGCCCCCAGGTACCCAGACCCCCTGCGGGCGTGTCCTCAAGCGCCGGACGGGCCGGGTACCCCCGCAGGGTCAGCCGTGCGCTTCCGGCGGCAGCGCCCGCCCCCGGCCATCGCTTCCCCGAACGCCCCCTCCCCCGCGCCGCTTTCGCCCGCGCCCTGTCCACGTCGGCGCGTTCCGACGGCGGCAGGCTCGCGTCCACCGAATCGCGGAGGGCGGGGGCCGTGCCCAGGAGTTCGGCGGCGCGGGCTGCCTCGCCCGCCGCCGCCCGCGCGCCCGCCGGGCCCTCCGGAGCCAGGGCCGCCGCCCGGGGATCACCCGTCCTGCGAGCCGCCGTCAGGCCCTCCAGGTGGAGAAAGAGCGCGCGCTCCGCGTCCCCGCGCTGTCTGGCGACGCAACCGAGCCGCGCCAGGACCAGCGCGGTGCCGGAGTCGACACCGAGGCGGCGGTTCCACTCCAGCCGGAGGTGCGGGTACTGCTCGGCGGTGCCGGGGTCGCCCCGGCGGCGGGCACCGAGGGCGAGGCCGGCCGCGGCGAACTGTTCGGCGGGGCGGTGGGACCGCTCCGCCGCGAACCGCGCGGCCCGCCCGGGGTAGTCGGTGGCGCGCCGCGTACGCCTTCCTGGCGCAGGCGGGCCGCCTCCTCGTACGATCCGGCGATCTCCGCCAGTACGCAGCCTCGGACTGATCGCCGTACGCGGCAGCGGCGCCGCTTCGCGAGGGGGTTGTCCGTCCACAGCGGACGGCAAAAAAACAAAGGCAAGGAGTGAGTACTCTCCTTGCCACTCTCAACTTATAGCGCACTGGGGGGCTTGCCGCAAGGCCCCGGTCGTGCCGCAGAATCGTCGGCCGAAGCCGGAATCTGCGGAAGTGAGAGTCACGAAATGCGTGTGTTGTTGTCGACGTACGGGTCGCGCGGCGACGTCGAACCGCTGGTGGGACTCGCGGTGCGGTTGCGGGAGCTCGGCGCGGAGGTACGGGTGTGCGCGCCGCCGGACGAGGACTTCGCGCGGCTGCTGGCCGGTGTCGGCGTGGAGCTGGTGCCGGTCGGCCGGTCGGCGCGCGCGCTGATGACCGGGGCACCACCGCCGTCGTCGGCGAACCTGCCCCAGCGTGCGGCGGAGTTGATCGCCGGCCAGTTCGACGCGGTCACCGCGGCGGCCGAGGGGTGTGACGCGCTGGTGGCGACCGGGGCGATGCCGGCCGCGGCCGGCGCGCGGTCGGTGGCCGAGAAACTGGGCATCCGCTCCGTGTCCGTGACCTTCCAGCAGCTCACCCTGCCGTCGCCGTACCACCCGCCCCTGGCGTATCCGGGCCGGCCGTTCCCGCCGGAGGTGACCGACAACCGGGTGCTGTGGGACCTGGACGCCCAGAGCGTCAACGCGCTGTTCGGTGAGGCGCTCAACACGAACCGGGCGTCGATCGGCCTGCCCCCGGTGGACAACGTCCGCGACTACGTCGTCGGCGGCCGGCCGTGGCTGGCGACGGACCCGGTCCTGGACCCGTGGCAGGAGACGCCGGGCCTCGACGTCGTACAGACCGGCGCGTGGACCCTGCCGGACGAACGCCCGCTGCCGGCCGAGCTGGTGGCGTTCCTGGAGGCCGGCGAACCACCGGTGTACGTGGGCTTCGGCAGCATGCCCATGCACGCCTCGCGGGACGCCGCCCGGGTGGCCGTCGAGGCGGTCCGCACGCAGGGCCGCCGCGCACTCGTCTCCCGCGGCTGGGCCGACCTGGCCCTGATCGACGACCGGGACGACTGCTTCGCCGTCGGTGAGGCCAACCACCAGGCACTGTTCGGCCGGGTGGCCGCCGTCGTGCACCACGGCGGCGCGGGCACCACGACGACGGCCGCCGGGGCCGGCGCGCCGCAGGTGGTGGTACCCCAGGCGGTGGACCAGCCGTACTGGGCCGGCCGGGTGGCCGAGCTGGGCATCGGCGCGGCGCACGACGGTCCGACTCCGACCTTCGCGTCCCTGTCGGCCGCGCTCAGGACGGCCCTGAGCCCCGAGACGGGCGTACGGGCGAGGGCCGTGGCCGGCACGGTCCGCACCGACGGGGCGGCGGTGGCCGCGAAGCTGCTGCTCGACGCGGCCGGCTGAGGAAGGCCGCCGGTACCCGCGTGAACCACGCGGGACCGTCGTACCAGCACCCAGCGCCCAAGGCCCAGAGCCCAGAGCCCAGGATCCAAACCCCACCCGGTGTCCGGAGCACGAGAACCTGCACGCCCTGGCGAGCTGGACCGACACCGGCCACCGGGCGGGTCCACGCCGGGCGGAGCGTCGCCCGTCATGGCCACCGGGTTCGTCACGCCGGTCCGTCCGGACGCCTCGCCGCGCGCAACGGCCGCAAGCGGCCTCACAGCGGAGCTCACGCCATGAATCCCCTGACCACCAGCGCGTTCGACCTTCCCGACCGCCCCTCCCCCAAGGCCGACCCGGCGCTGATCGCCGGCGACGAGCAGCACTTCGCGGCCATCGCGGAGTGCCTCGACCGGACGATCGCCGACCTGTCCGACCGCCTCGCCGCCGAGCGCAGGGCGCCCGGCGGCCTGGGCCGGCAGGCGATGGACCGGGACACCGAGATCCACCGGCTGACCGCTCGCCTGCGCGCGCTGCGTCGCTTCGGTCTGGACCTGTGCCTCGGACACATGGCCGGCGCGGACGGCTCCGAGCCCGTGTACGTCGGACGGCTCGGCCTGACGGACAGGCTGGAACGGATCGGGTTCGACCGGATCAGCCTGGCCTCGCTGAACATCAACTGCCGGACGCCGGAAGAAATCATGGCGGAAGCCGAGCCGGTCATCCGGGCCGTGCTCCCGGACGCCAACGTGCCGGCCTCGATCCGCAGCGGCGGCGTCCCCGTCGTCCACGGATCCGCTGCGGATCTGAGCCGGGTCCTCGACACCTGGCTCGCCGCGCACGACGAGGGGATCGCCTGTGTCATCGGTGATCCCGCGTTCCGGCCGACGTCCCGCGTCCGGTCGCTGACCCCGGAGCTGTCGAAGGGGCTCGAGTTCGACCTGGTCGTCCTCGTCGACCCGCAGGCGTTCGGCGAGGGGGTCGAAGGAGCGGTCGACCGCTATGTCGCGATGACCCGGGCGACCCGGCAACTCGTCGTCCTCACGAGCTCCTGACGCCGCCCTGGCGGACGGCCGGTGCGGCCTGCCGTGGCGTCCGTGAGCGGGGAAGGTGCCGTGTCCATGCGGTGCACACTCCGGTGGGTGCGGGGACGGAAGAGGGGTGGCGCCGTGATGTGCCGGGACCGTACCGACCGGGTGGTACGGAGGTCAACGGGTCCGGCAGCAGGACTTTCTCCCGCCGCACCGCCCGTACGGAGCGGCGTACGGGCAGCACGAGCACCCCGGCCGCGGGGAAGCGGCCGGGGTGCTCGTGGTGGTGCCCGTGGGTGTCCGCGTGCCGGAGAAGGCCGCTTCAGAAGACGACCAGGGCGCGACCCCCCTTGCCCGCCAGCATGTTGTCGAACGCGGCGGGAATGCCGTCGAGTCCGATCTGTTCGGTGACCATGCTGCTCAGGTCGAGGCGGCCGGCGCGGATGTGGCCGGCCAGTACGGGCAGGTCGCGTGCCGGGTCGGAGTTCCCGTAGACGCAGCCCGAGAGCGTACGGCCGAAGTGGAAGATCTCCAGGGCGTTGAAGGTGACCTGCTGGTCCTTGCCGCCGATGCCGACGACCGTGGTGCGCCCGCCGCGGCGGGTCGATTCCCAGGCCGTGCGGATGGTGACGGCCCGTCCCACGCACTCGATCGCGACGTCGACGCCCTGCGCACCGCCGGTCAGCTTGCGGATCTCCTTCGCGGTGGTCTGCGAGGCGATGACGAAGTCGGTGGCCCCGGCGGCCCGCGCCAGCTCCTCCTTCTCCGGGGAGACGTCGACGGCGACGATCTGCCCGGCCCCGGCGATCCGGGCGGACTGGAGGACGGCGAGTCCGACCCCTCCGACGCCGAAGACGGCGACCGACTCGCCCTCGCGGACCCGCGCGCTGTGGTGGACGGCTCCGTACCCCGTGAGGACCGCGCACCCGAGCAGCGCCGCGTCGGTGAGCGGGATGCCGTCGGGGACCGGCAGGACACAGTTCGCGGCGACGACGGTCTCCTCGGCGAACGCCGCGACGTTCAGGCCGGGGTGGAGGTCGGTGCCGTCGGCGGTACGGGCGTGGACGCTGCCGGCGCCGGACAGGGCGTTGGCGCACAGCCACACCTCGCCGATGGAGCAGTGGTGACAAGTGCCGCAGGAAGGTGCCCAGTTGAGGACGACCGGGTCGCCGGGGGCGACGTGCGTGACGCCCTCGCCGACGGAGACGACGGTGCCGGCGCCCTCGTGGCCGAGTACGGCGGGGACCGGCACGCGCATGGTGCCGTTGGTCAGGGAGAGGTCGGAGTGGCAGACCCCGGCGGCGGCGAGCCGGACCCGCACCCGGCCGGGGCCGGTCTCCGGCAGCTCGATGTCGGTGATCTCCAGCGGAGCACCGACGGCGGACAGGACGGCGGCACGGACACGGGCCATGGTGTGCGTTGCTCCCGGATCAGAACTGGAGGGACTTGGTCTGGAGGTACTCGGAGAGGCCGTGCGACCCCAGCTCGCGGCCGACGCCCGACTGCTTGTAGCCGCCGAAGGGGGCGAGCGGGTTGAAGCGGCCGCCGTTGATGTCGACCTGGCCGGTGTCCATGCGGCGGGCGAAGGCGACGGCCTCCGCGTCGTCGGCCGCCCAGACGGCGCCGGCGAGGCCGTAGACGGTCCCGTTGGCGATCCGCAGGGCCTCGTCCTCGTCGGCGTACTTCAGGAGGGAGACGACCGGGCCGAAGATCTCCTCCTGGGCGATGGTCATGTCCGGCGTGACGTCCGCGAAGACGGTCGGGGCGACGTAGTAACCCGTGTCGAGCGGCGCCTCGGGGCCGCCCGCGACGATGCGCGCGCCCTCCTCGACGCCCTTCTCGATGTAGCCGCGCACGCGCGCCTGCTGCTTGGCGTTGACCAGCGGGCCGACGCGGTCGCCGACGGTGTACTTCGCGACGGCGGCGGCGGCGGCGGCCACCGCCTCGTCGTACTGGTCCTCGTGGACCAGCATCCGGGTCCAGGCGCTGCACGTCTGGCCGGAGTTTCCCATGACGTTGGCGACGCCGACGTTGACCGCCTTGGCCAGGTCCGCGCCCGGCAGGATGACGTTCGCCGACTTGCCGCCCAGCTCCAGGGCGACGCGCTTGACGGCGGCCCCGGCCGTCGCGCCGATCTTCCTGCCCACGGCGGTGGACCCGGTGAAGGACACCAGGTCCACGCCCTCGTGCTCGGCCAGCGCCTGCCCGGCGACCGGTCCGAGGCCGGTGACGAGGTTGAAGACACCGGCGGGGATGCCGGCCTCGTCCACGGCCTCGGCGAAGAGCTGGGCGGTCAGCGGGGTGTCCTCGGCGGGCTTGAGGACGACCGTGCAGCCGGCCGCGAGGGCGGGGGCCACCTTGGCGACGATCTGGTGCAGCGGGTAGTTCCACGGCGTGATCGCGCCGACCACGCCCACCGGCTCCAGGAGGACGGTGGAGTTCCCGACCTTCTCCTCGAAGGAGTACGTCGCGGCCAGCTCGGCGTACGAACCGGCGACCAGGATCGGCACGCCCGCGTGCACCATCTGCGAGAAGCCGAGCGGCGCGCCCAGCTCGGCGGTGACCGTCTCGGCGATCTCGTCCTTGCGGGCCACCAGCACGTCGCGCAGGGCGGCGATCCTCGCGGCGCGCTCGGCGGGCGGGGTCGCGGCCCAGCCGGCGAAGGCGTCGCGTGCGGCCCGTACCGCCGTGTCGACGTCCTCGGCGGTGCCGGCCGGGACGTGGCCGATGACCTGCTCGTCGACCGGGTTCACGACCGCGATCGTGTCCTGGCCTGCGGCTTTCTGCCACTGGCCGCCGATGTACATCGCGTCGTGGGGCTTCATCGCATTCCTCCAGGAGTGGCGTTGGCGTCCACGCCCCAAACTAGCGCTGTTAGTTTTTGGGCGCCAGGGGCCCCGGCAGCCTACTGCGCCCGCCAGATCGCCGGTACGTTCGGCGGCTCCCAGCCCACCTGGGCGGTGTGCCCCTGCAAGCACGCGTACGAGCGTCCGCCGTAGGTCACCCTGTCGCCGGCCCGGTACACCGTCCCCGCCTTCCAGGTGCCCCCGGCCGGCGGATCGGTCGGCGGGTCGGTCGGATCCCCCGGCCCCGGCGTCTGCGGCACGTTCAGCACGAAGTCGAAGCTCGCCTCGCGCGCCGGGCCGTTGGTCCGGACGGTCATCAGCAGCTCGGGGTCGAAGATCGTGTCGGTGGTGTTGCGCGGCTCGCCCGGGAAGTACAGCTGGGTCGTCAGTACGGGGCGGCCGGGCGCCTGCACCTTGACGTGGAGGTGGCGGGTGCGTCCCGGATACAGCCCCGGCACGATGGTGGTCAGCGAGAACCTCCCCTGCGCGTCACTGAACTGGTGCCCCCGGAAGCGGTAGCCGCTGTTGTCGTACGCCCCGTTGGTGTCCGCCTGCCAGAAGTCCAGCAGAGCGTTCGCGATCGGCAGGCAGGCCGCCCCGAACACGTAGCCGGTGACGGTCAGCCGGGTGCCCGGGGTGCTCGCGTCGACCAGCGAGGTGCGGCGCGGCGAGTTCGGCTTGAAGTACGGCCCCTCGGTCTGCGCGGGCGTCGGGTCGTCCCCGTCGTCGCAGGCCGGGGTGAAGGCGGGTAAGGCGCCCCGGTCGCGCGCGGTCCGCGCGAGCGCCGGTACGCCGGCCATCGCGATCGGCACCGAGGCGCCGGCCGCGAGGGCGGCTTTCAGTACGGTCTTGCGGCTGAGGTGACTGTCACGGTCCATCGGGGGACTCCTTGACGACGTGGGGTCGGGGATTGGTCCGAACCTACGCAGGGGGCCGGGGATGGTCGATGGACGGAATGCGGTAGTCGTGGTGCGAAGCACCGCTGCCCCGCCGGAACTCGCTGGGGCTCAGCCCCGTCTCCCGCCGGAAGTACCGGCAGAAGTACGCCGGATCGGCGAACCCCACCTCCCCCGCCACCTGCCGCACGGTCAGGTCGGTCAGCGCGAGCAGCCGCTTCGCCTCGTGCGTCCTGGTCTGCCGGACGAGCTGCCCCGGGGTGCGGCCGGTGACCTGTTTGACGACCTCGTCGAGGTACCCGACGCTCACCCCCATCCGCGTGGCCCAGGACCGCACCGACCGGACACCGGCCCCCGGGCCGGCCAGCAGCCGTACGAACTCCTGCGCGACCGCATCCGCCCGCCGCGGGCTGCCCGGACCACCGCCGCCGGGCCCGGACATGCGGGTGGCGCGCAGGATCAGTACGTGCAGACAGGCGCGCAGGACGTCGGCGAACCGCGGTCGCCCGAGGGTGTATTCGCGTTCCATCTCGGTGACGAGCGGGGCGATGTCGGCCGTGTCCGTACGGGAGAGACTCAGCCAGGGCTGTTCACCGAGCTTGCGCAGCAGGTCGCGGTCGCCGGGGTGATCGAGCAGGAAGTCGTCGGTGAAGAGGATGACGACGCCCTGGAGGCCCGAGACGTCCTCCCAGTAATGGACCTGCCCGGGCACGACGAAGGACAGGTGCGGGGGACGAAGCTCCCACCGGGAGAGATCGAGGACGTGGGCGCCCGTCCCGCCCGTGACGTGCACGATCTCGTAGAAGGTGTGCCGGTGCGGAAAAGCCGCCCGTGAGAGCGGCCCGATGGTGTCGAAGGACCCGATGGCGAACGGCAGCAGATGGACCTCGGGCACGTCGAGCCGGTGCAGTGGTACGGGACCGTCGTCCATCCGCCCCTCCCCTCCCGCCGGGCGCGACCCGGCCGCTCAGCCTCGCGCGGCGAGGACGAGGAAGTCCGCCCAGGCGCGGGGCGGGAGGGCGAGGGCGGGGCCGTCCTTGTCCTTGGAGTCGCGCACGTGGACGGCGGCGGGGCAGGCGGCCACCTCTATGCAGTCATCGCCCTGGGCACTGCTGTAGCTGGACTTCTGCCAGGACAGGGCGACTTCGACGCAGCTGTCGCCCTGGGCGCTGCTGTAACTGCTCTTGAACCAGGCGAGTTCGGTGGTGCTCATAGGGCTCCTCGGATCCGCTCCAGCAGGCCACGCGAGTCCTTGGGGGTAAGTGCCTGCGAGCGCAGTGTCGCATAACGCTGATGGAGCACGGCAACCTCTTTCACGACCGAGATCAGCCGACCGTTCTGCTGCCCCTCGGAGTATGCGAATCGCCGCCCGTCCGGCGTCTCCAGCAGTTGCAACGGGCCCGCAAGACAGGCGTGGTGCTCGCAGCCCAGCGGCATGAGTTGCAAGACAACGTTCCGTGGCTTCGTACTGTCCAGCACGTGGTCAATAAGCTCGGATGTGACCTCGACGCCGCCGATACGACGCCGGAACACAGCCTCGTCGACGATAAAACTGAACGAGGTATTGGGCCGCTCACGCAGCAACCGCTGCCGATCCATCCGGGCGGCCAGCTGAATCTCCATCTGCTCATCCGACAGCGGCGGAGTGTCGTCCTCGAACACGGCACGCACATAGCTCTCGGACTGCAACAGGCCCGGCACCAGCCTGCACTCGTACGTGTCCAGACTGACCGCCGTCCGCTCCAGCCGCGCCCACTTCCTGAACCAGGCCGCCAGCCCCGGCTGCCGCGTCAGGTGTCCGAATGCCCTCCGCAGCGCCCCCGTGCCCCCCAGCACCGGCTCCGCCCGTTCCACGAAGTCCCTGTCCGGCATCCGCCTCCCCAGCTCGATCGACTCGATCATGTGCTTGGAGAACTGCACCAGCGCCCCGAACTCCTCCCTCGTGAAGCCCGCGTGTTCCCGCAGCCCCTGGACGAAAGCCCCGAAGGTCTTCATGCTGTCCGACGAATCCGGCTCGTCGTGTTCCCAGTCCCCGGCCATGCCCGGCCACCTCCCAGTGAGCGGATCTCCCCGCATTCAGCTCACCCAGGGTTACGGCATGGACGGCCGTACCGTCTACAGCGTGCGTCCGTACGGTGACCCAGCGTACGGACGTGTCCGCTGGCGAACCACGTCGACGGCCCGCCACGGTGGCCCCATGCATACCGAGATCCAGCCGTCCGAGGCCCAGCCGCCCCTTACCGTACGTGTGTTCCGGCAGCGGTTCTCCGCCACCCGCAAAGCGGCCAGGCTGGCCAGACTGCTGGCCGTGCACCAGTTCCACGAGTGGGGCATTCCGTACGGCAGCGACTCCTCCGACGCCGCCGCGCTGATCGTCGCCGAGCTCACCGCGAACGCCGTCACCCACGGCCGCGTCCCGGGCCGCGACTTCGAGCTGCGGCTGGCACTGGAGGCCGGCGGCCTCCTGCGCATCGAGGTCACCGACGCCCGTACCGAACGCCGGCTGCCCGCGCCACCGCCCCGGGCCCCGGCTCCCGACGCGGAGGCGGGGCGCGGCCTGCTGCTCGTCGAGGCGCTGGCCGCCACGTGGGGCGTCACCGGCCGGCAGGTCGGCAAGACGGTGTGGGCGACGTTCCGGCCGTGAACCGGAGGATCAGAAGTCGGCCCGGGTCGGCTCGTCGAGGCGGGCCACGGACTCCTGGGCGTACGCGCGCTCGTAGGCGTCGCGGATCCGCTCGATCCGCGCGTCGCGGGTCTCGGCCTGCGACGCCGGGTAGAGGAGGATCAGTTCGTACGAACGCTCGCGCCCGATCGTGCCGTCGGCGTCCCGCCACTGCCCGCGGCCGTCCTGCACGGTCAGCCCTTCCGGGAAGCCGCGCGTCACCTGCCGGTCGACGAAGCCCATGAACTGCTCGTCGGTGACGTCCGGCCCGCCGTCGGGCCGCTCGGTCCCGAAGAACAGCCGCGTTTCCACGTACGCCTCCCCCCGCGCGGCGGCTCGGGACGGCGGGGCCTCCCCGCCGAACGTGGCGTACGCGGCGGGGGCGCCGGCGGCGAGGAGTACGCCCGCGCCGGTGGTGGCCAGGCGGGCGGGTGTGATCCGGAGTGGCACGGTGAAACCCTTCGGTCGGTCGGAACCCGCGGTACGGGAAAGCCCCCGGCCGGGCCGGCGACCGACGGCCGGACCGAGGGGCTTTCCCGTACCGCGGGGACCGGAACCGTCAGGCGTATTTCACGTCCGTGAGGTGGGCGAAAACGACGACGTTGGAGCCGTAGCCGGTCTTCTTGTCGAAGCTCCCGCCGCAGGTCAGTACCCGCAGCTCCGGGCGGCCGGTCTTGTTGCCGTACACCTCCGTGTCGGGGAAGGCGTCCTTCTTGTACGTCCGCACGGCGTCGACGGTGAACACCGCGGTCCGGCGGTCTTCCCGTGCGACGTTGATGACGTCGCCGGGGTCGAGTGCGTTCAGGTTCAGGAAGATGGCCGGTCCGGTCCGGGTGTCCCGGTGGCCGACGAGCAGGGAGGTCCCGGCCTCCCCGGGGGTCGGGCCGTCCTTGTACCAGCCGACCAGGCGGGGGTTGTCCACCTGCGGGGTCGCCAGCCGGCCCTCCGGATCGAGCCCGAGGCCGATCACGGGCGCCTCGATGGTGAGGGTGGGCACAGCCACCCTCACGACGGGAGAGGGCGGCAGCGGCGGATGCGACGCCGGGACCGGCGTCGGCGTCGGTGTCGGCGTCGGCTTGGGCACCACGGGTGTCGC
Organism: Streptomyces sp. NPDC003016; assembly: GCF_053591455.1. Lineage (NCBI taxonomy): Bacteria > Bacillati > Actinomycetota > Actinomycetes > Kitasatosporales > Streptomycetaceae > Streptomyces > Streptomyces sp. NPDC003016. The sequence continues at coordinate 94,205 of NZ_JBSFTV010000016.1, read as the reverse complement.
GACCGGCCGGGTCTCCGTCGGCGTCGGCGTCGGAGCCGCCGGCGTGGACACCGGCGGCTCCGGACTCGGTGAACTCGGTTTCGGCGCCGGGTTCTTGGCGGCCGTGTCGTGAGCGGCGGCGACCGGGGCGTCGGGGGGCGTATCGCCACACCCCCGGACGACACCGGTCACCAACGACACCGTCGCGGCCGCCGTCATCGCCAGGCGGCAGCCCCGGCTCGGTCCGCGCCGACGGCTGTAGGGGGTGTTACGCGGCGCCATGGGCGCGGCGGCGGGCCCGTCGGACGAAGATCAGCCCGGCCACTCCGGCGGCGCCCGCGACCAGTGCGGGGGCCACGGCGCTCGACGAACCGGCGTCGGCCCCGGTGCCCGTGCCCGAGGTCCCGCCGCCGCCCGCGGGGACGGGGCCGCGCGGGGCGGGTTTCTCGGTGGCCTTCTCCGCGGCCTTGTCGTCGTTCTTCGCGCAGTCGACCTTGAAGATCTTCTGCTTGGAGACGCCGCCCGGGAACGTCCAGTTGAGCTGGTAGTGCCCGTTCGGGAGCGAGAAGTCCGCGGTGTGCCCCTCGCCCTTCACCATGACGATGCCTCCCGTCAGGATGGGCTCGGCGGGCGCCTTCGGCTGCGGAGGGGTGACCGTCCAGTTGACCAGCTGCACCGTCTCGAAGTTGGACGCGGCCAGGTTGAACGTGCAGACCTCGTAGTGGTCCTTGGTGTCGGAGAAGCTGGTACCAGCCTTGTGGATCTTGATTTCTCCGCTGTCACCGGGCACGGCGAGAGCTGCCGACGCGCCCCACAGGGACACTCCTGCGAGAGCCAGCGTGGCGAGGGCGGCCGTGCCCGAACGGACACCGTGGGAGCGGAGAGATGCCGAGGTGGTCATGCGGGGCTCCTTCAAGCCGAGATGATTGTCGTACTGATCACTCGATCGCCTGATTAGATGTCACATATCGGGCAGGAAGAGGCGGCGAAACGCTGAGAAATCGTCAGATGTAACCTGACTGGCCGACAGGAACCGTCTGCCGCCCGGGGGACCCGGAGCGTCCGCGCCCTCGCGGGACCTCTACTTCGCCGGGGTGCGGCGGGGCGCGGGCGCGGCGGGTGCGCCGGCGGCCCGTTCCGCGGGGCGGGGGCCCCTGTCACGTACCGCCAGGGCCGAGGCGCCCAGGAGCAGGGCCGCCAGCAGCACGAACGGGGCCGCCGTGCCCGCCGCACCGGCGGCCAGGCCCGCCGAAGCGGGCGCCGCGACCTGGCCGAGACGGTTGCCGGTCAGCCGCAGCGCGAGCGCCGTCGAACGCGCTTGTGGCGGGGCCGCCCGGACCACCGTCGTCATCGACAGGGGCTGGCCCACCCCCAGGCAGAACCCGAGGGCGGCCAGCATCGGCGCCATGCCCCACACCGGCACCGGCAGCGCGACGCCCACGCACAGCAGCCCGGCCAGCAGGCAGGTGACGGTCAGCAGCGCGGTGCGGCCGAGCAGCCGGATCATCGGCGTCATCACCAGCCGGCAGGCGATCGTCGCCGCGGCCCGCAGGCTCAGCAGCAGGCCGACGACCGAGGGCGAGACACCCCGGTGTTCGCCGATGACCGGGAGGTACGCGGTGAGGATGTCGGTCGCGGAGAGCACGGCGAGGCTGATGAAGATCCCGGCCGGCACACCGCGGGTGCGCAGGATGCGGTGGACGGGCACCTCGGCGCGGTCCGCCCCCTCCACGCGCTCCGCCCGGTGTTCGATCCGCCAGAGCGAGGTGAGCGAGACCGCCGCGACGCCCGCCGCGACGATCAGGGCCAGAGCGCTGGTGCGGGCCATCGCGCCCTCGTGCCCGTCGACCAGCAGCCCGGCGGCGACGGGGCCGACGAGCTGGCCGAGGGAGGCGCCGATGGTGAAGTGGCCGAAGTCGCGGTCCTGTTCGGCCGGGGCGGACTGGCGGGCGACGATCGACTGGGCGCCGATGACGAAGCACAGGTGCCCCAGGCCCATCACGCCGCTCCAGGCGGCCATCGCCACAAGGGAGTTCGCCAGGCCGCCGGCCGCGCAGCCGGCCCCGATCAGGAGGACGCCGACGGGCAGGAGGGGGGCGCACCGCCCGTGATCCGTCCGGCGCCCCAGCGGTACGGCGGCGAACAGGGGCAGCAGCGCGTACACACCCGCGATCACACCGATCGCGCGCTCGTCCGCGCCCAGCGCGAGGGCCCGGTACGAGACGGCCGGGCGCGCCATCGACACCGCCGCCTGCGCGAAGCCGAAGGCGATGACGAGGCGCAGCAACCACCCCCGGCCACGCATCAGATGATGCCGAAGAGAATTCCGGCGCCGAGCACCACCAGCGAGGTGAGCGCGGCCCATTTGACGGTGAACCTGGTGTGGTCGCCGAACTCGACCTTGGCCATGCCGACCAGGACGTACACGGCGGGCACGAGCGGGCTGGACATGTGCAGGGCCTGGCCGACGAGGGACGCGCGGGCGATCTCCAGCGGCGGGACGCCGTGCGCCGCGCCCGCTTCGGCGAGTACGGGCAGGACGCCGAAGTAGAAGCCGTCGTTCGACATGAAGTAGGTCAGCGGGAGGCTGAGCAGACCGGTGACGATCGCCATGTGCGGGCCCATGCCCTCGGGGATCGCGCCGACGAGCCAGTCGGCCATGTGCTCGACCATGCCGGTGCCGGTGAGCACGCCGGTGAAGACGGCGGCGGCGAAGACCATGCCGGAGACGTTGAGGACGTTGTCGGCGTGGGCGGCGATACGGGCCTTCTGGTCGGCCATGTTCGGGTAGTTGACCGTGAGGGCGAGGGCCGCGCCGATGAGGAAGAGCACCGGGATCGGCATCAGCTGCATGATCATCGCGGTGAGCAGCGCGACGGTGAGCCCGGCGTTGAACCAGTAGAGCCTGGGGCGCAGGGTGGCGCGGTGGGGGTCGAGCCCCTGGAAGCCGTCGCCGTCCGCGGAGTACGCCGGACCGGTGTCCGCGTCGGCGGCGTCCCCCGTGCCGCCGGTGCTCCTGCAGGGCTCTTCGCCACCGCCGCCGGCCGTGACCAGGACCTCGGCGTCCGCATCCACCTGGACCGCCTCGTCCGGCGTGAGGTACCCCAGCCGCTTGCGCTCCCGCCGGCCCAGTACGTACGCCAGGGCGAAGACGAAGACCAGGCCCGCGCCGAGCGCCGGGATCATCGGCACGAAGATGTCGGCCGCGTCCAGCTTCAGCGCGGTGGCGGCGCGGGCGGTCGGCCCGCCCCAGGGGAGGGTGTTCATGACGCCGTTCGCGGTGGCGGCGACGCCGGTCATCACGACCAAGCTCATCCCGAGCCGCTTGTACAGCGGGTACATCGCCGAGACCGTGATCATGAAGGTGGTCGAGCCGTCGCCGTCGAGCGAGACGATCGCGGCGAGCAGGGCCGTGCCCACCACGATCCGCAGCGGGTCGGCCTTGCAGAAGCGCAGGATGCCGCGCACGACCGGGTCGAAGAGTCCGACGTCGATCATCACGCCGAAGTACACGATGGCGAACATCAGCATCGCCGCCGTGGGCGCGAGATTGCCGACGCCCTCGAGGACGTACTCGCCGAGCTCGGCGCCCTGTCCGACGAACACGCAGAAGAGTGCCGGGATCAGTACCAGCGCCGCGATCGGCGACATCTTCTTCGTCATGATCAGGACCAGGAAGGTCGCGATCATGACGAATCCGAGGATGGTCAGCATGTTGGGATACCTCACGTTCGCCCTTGAACTTCCACCAGACCAGGCGGTTCGTTGACGTTAGGTCCCGCTGCGGCGCGTTAACAAGATGTTGACGTGCGAGCAATAAGCGCAAAAGCCCAGGTCACGATATGGGTGCTACGTCGACGGAGAATCCGTTGAGCACAGCCGTGCCGGACAGCGGGTCGAGCCGGCTCCCGTCGAGCAGCTGGTTGACGTTGACGCCGGGGGTGGCGGCGGCGACCGCCGTGCGGGTGCCTTCCCGGTCGTGTCCCCAGCCGTGCGGCAGGCTCACCACTCCGGTGCGTACCGCGTCCGTCACCTCCACCACGGTCTCCAGCGCGCCCCCCTCGGCGCTGATGCGGGCGCGCTCCCCGTCGGTGAGACCGAGCCGCGCCGCGTCGTCGGGGTGGACCTGGAGCGTGCAGCGGTTGCTGCCGCCGTTGAGCCTCGCGATGTTGTGCATCCAGCTGTTGTTGGACCGCAGGTGGCGGCGGCCGACGAGCACCAGCCCGGCGGGCCGCTCGCCGAGCGCGCGCCGCAGCCGGGGCAGATCGGCGGCGAGGGGCGCGGGCAGCAACTCGACTTTCCCGCTCGGGGTCTTGAGGACCTGCGGAAGGCGCGGCCGCAGCGGACCGAGGTCGATGCCGTGCGGGTGGGCGAGGAGATCGTCCAGTACGAGGTCGTACGGGCCCAGGCGCAGCATCATGTCGAGGCGGCGCTCGGGTCCGCCGCACCCGGTGAGCGCGGCGGCGAGCCCTTCGGGGTCGTCGCCGTGGACGGGCGAGTGGGGGGTGGCGACGGCCTTGGCGAGGGCCCGCTCGATGGCGAGGCCGTCGACGGACGCCGGATCGGCGCCGTGCATGCCGCCGACCGCGAGGATCAGTCGGGCGTGGATCTCGCTCTCGTCCATCCGGCCGCCCTCCAGGGGGACGGTGGCCGGGCTGTAGCGCGCCTGGTTGTGCACGGCGAAGCCGTTGAAGGCGAAGTCGAAGTGCGCGCTCTGGGAGGGCGGCGGCGGGGGCAGCACGACATCGGCGTGGCGCGAGGTCTCGTTGAGGTACGGATCGACGCTGACCATGAAGTCGAGGTGCCCGCTCAGGGCGCGGTCGAGGCGGTGCCCGTCGGGCGCGGAGAGCACGGGGTTGGCGGCGATGGTGATCAGCGCGCGCACCCGCCCCTCACCCGGGGTGTCGATCTCCTCGGCCAGCGCGGCCAGCGGCAGTTCGCCCTTGGCCTCCGGGTGGCCACTGACCCTGCTCTTCCAGCGGCCGAGCGCGAACCCCTTGCCGGGTCCGGCGGGGCGGGGCGCGGGGGCGGTGGCGGAGAGCGGGAAGAGGGCGCCGCCGGGGCGGTCGAGGTTGCCGGTGAGGATGTTCAGTACGTCGACGAGCCAGTTGGCCAGGGTGCCGAACTCGACGGTGGAGCTGCCGACCCGGCCGTACACCGCGGCGGTGGGCGCGGCGGCGAGCCCACGGGCCAGCAGGCGGATCTCGTCGGCGGGGACGTCGCAGGCCGCCGACACCGCTTCGGGTGTGAAGTCCCGTACGGCTTCCCGTACTTCGGACAGCCCTTCGGTCCACTCCCCCAGCTCTCCCAGGTCCGTCAGCTTCTCCTCGAAGAGGACCTGGGCCAGCGCGGCGAGCAGCAGCGCGTCCGTACCGGGCCTGATGGGGACGTGCCGGTCGGCGAGCCGGGCGGTGCGGGTGCGGCGCGGATCGACGACGACGAGCGTGCCGCCGCGGCGGCGCAGCGCCTTGAGCCTGCCGGGGAAGTCGGGGGCGGTGCACAGGCTGCCGTTGGAGTCGAGGGGGTTGGCGCCGAGGAGCAGCAGATGGTCCGTACGGTCCAGGTCGGGCACCGGGATGGCGAACGGGTCGCCGAAGAGCAGCCCGCTGGACACGTGCTTGGGCATCTGGTCGACGGTGCTGGCGGTGAAGAGGCTGCGGGTGCGCAGCAGGGAGAGGAGGAGGGGCGGGTAGAGGGCGCCGGCCATGGTGTGCACGTTGGGGTTGCCGAGCACGACGCCGACGGAGTTCGGCCCGTACTCCTCGGCCAGCGGCCGCAGCCGGGCGGCGACGAGGTCGAACGCCTCGTTCCAGGTGGCCTCCCGCAGGACGCCGTCCTCACGGACGAGGGGCCCGGTGAGCCGGTCCGGGTCGGCGTCGAGGTCCGCGAAGGCGGCGCCCTTGGGGCAGACGAAGCCGTGGCTGAAGACGTCGTCACGGTCGCCGCGCGCTCCGGTGACCGTGGTGCCCTCGATGGTGAGGGTCAGGCCGCAGGTGGCTTCGCAGAGCGGGCAGATGCGCAGGGCGGTGCGGGATGCTGCGGCTACGTCTTGACCGGGCATGGGCCCTCCAGGGGCGGCGACGGTGGCGCGGGGCACGGGAGCACAGCCGAGCATACCGACCGGTAGGCACGGCGGGGAGGGCCGGACCGCGGGGATCAGTCGAAGGTCTTGGCCAGATAGGCGTGCAGGACGGCCCGGGTCTCGCCGATGAGGTCCGGGTCGCCCGACGGCCGGACCCGGAAGGCCAGTTGGAGGAGGGCGTCGGCGGCCTCGACGGCGACCAGGACCGTCCGGCGCAGGCCGGCGTCCGGGGCGCGGCCGAGGTGGGCGCAGAGCAGGTCGGTCAGGCGGTCGGTGACGCGGTAGTCGATGTCGGCGCCCGGTTCGCCGACCGGGACCTGGACGCCGAAGTCGACGAGGGCGAAGCCGGGGGCGGTGCGCTTCATGGCGATGTACTCGTCGAGCACGGCGTCGATGGCGCCGCGCCAGTCCTCCCCCGGCAGCGCGGAGATCCGGCCGCTGATCCGCTCGGCGTAACGGTCGAGGTTGCGCAGCGCCAGGGCGTCGGCCAGGGCGCGCTTGTTGGTGAAGAAGCGGTAGACGGAGCCGATGGGAACGCCCGCGCGGGCGGCGACGGCCCGGGTACTCAGCCGTTCGTAGCCCGTCTCGTCGAGGAGCTGGGCACAGGCGTCCAGTATCCGGGCGAGCCGGTCGGCACTGCGTTGCTGTACGGGGGGTCTGCGGAGCGAGTTCGTCGGGGGCACGGGCCCATGATGCCGACAGTCCCACGGGCACGGCACCCGTTGACGGGCGCGCTCTCGAATCCTACTGTCGACCATAGGATTCACGCAGGTACCCTTCGGCACCCCGGGAGCGGACGATGAACGGCATCGAGCAGGCGAGAAAAACGGCCGAGGGACTGGCCCACTCCTCGGGCTTCGGCAACGAGCACAGCTCCGAGGCCGTCCCCGGCGCACTGCCGCACGGCCGCAACTCGCCCCAGCGCGCACCGCTGGGTCTGTACGCCGAGCAGCTGAGCGGATCGGCCTTCACCGAGCCGCGCGCCCACAACCGGCGCTCGTGGCTGTACCGGATCAGGCCGTCGGCGGCCCACCCGCCGTTCGTACGCACCGACAACGGCCACGTGCGCGGCGCGCCCTTCACCGAGACCGTCCCCGACCCGAACCGGCTGCGCTGGAACCCGCTGCCCGAGCCCGCGCCCGGCACCGACTTCCTGGCCGGCCTGTGGACGGTGGGCGGCAACGGCGACGCGACGCAGCGCACCGGCATGGCGATCCACCTCTACCACGCCAACTCCGCCATGACGGACCGGGTGTTCAGCGACGCGGACGGCGAACTGCTGATCGTTCCGGAGCGCGGGGGACTGCTCCTGCGCACCGAGTTCGGCCTGCTGCGCTGCGAGCCGGGGCACATCGCGCTGATCCCGCGCGGGGTGCGCTTCCGCGTGGAGCTGCTGGACGAGAGCGCCCGCGGTTACGTCTGCGAGAACTACGGGCAGCCCTTCCAGCTCCCCGACCTCGGCCCGATCGGCGCCAACGGCCTGGCCAACGCCCGCGACTTCCTCGCTCCGGTGGCGGCGTACGAGGACACCGAGGGCCCGGTCGAAGTCGTCAACAAGTTCTGCGGGAACCTCTGGTCGGCGACGTACGGCCACTCGCCCCTGGATGTCGTCGCCTGGCACGGCAACCACGTCCCGTACGTCTACGACCTGCGCCGCTTCAACGTCATCGGCTCCATCAGCTACGACCACCCGGACCCGTCGATCTTCACGGTCCTCACCTCGCCGTCCGACACCCCGGGCCTGGCGGGCGTCGACTTCGTCGTCTTCGCGCCGCGCTGGCTGGTCGGCGAGGACACCTTCCGGCCGCCGTACTTCCACCGCAACGTGATGAGCGAGTACATGGGTCTGATCGAGGGCGCGTACGACGCGAAGGCCGAGGGCTTCGTGCCGGGCGGCGGCTCGCTCCACAACATGATGTCGGCGCACGGGCCCGACCGCGAGACCTTCGACCGGGCGAGCGCCGCCGAGCTGAAGCCGCAGAAGATCGACGACGGCCTGGCCTTCATGTTCGAGACGCGCTGGCCGGTCACGGCGACCGCGCAGGCGGCGACCGCCGACCATCTCCAGGCGGCGTACGACGACGTGTGGCAAGGTCTGCAACGCCACTTCAGGTCGTAGTACGAACCGTACCTACGGAGACATGAACCCGTGACCGCATTCGCCCCCGACTCGCTGGTCCTGAACCGGAAGCTGCCGCTCTGGTACCAGGTCTCGCAGTCCCTGCGCGCCTCCATACTGGGCCGCACGCCCGACGCGGCGCTGCGGCTGCCCACCGAGGAGCAGCTCGCCGCGCACTACGGCGTGAGCGTGCTCACCATGCGCCAGGCCCTCAAGGAGCTGGAGGCCGAGGGCCTGATCAGCAGGCACCGGCGGCGCGGCACGTTCATCGAGCCGGGCGCCCGGCGCGGCGCCCCGCGCCGGCTGCTCGGCTCGATCGACGCGATCGTGGCCCAGCAGTCCGGGGAGCTGACGACGATCCTGGGGCACGGGCCCACGCCCGTCCCCGGGGACCTCGTGGAGCACTTCCCGGACACGGACGAGGTGATCACCTACCGGCGGCTGCGCAGCGACGGGGAGAGCGGCGAGCCGACCAACTGGGCGGAGAACGCGGTACGCCCGGAGGTCGCCGCCGGCATCGACCTGGCCGATCTCGAACGCTGGCCGATGACGAAGGTGCTGCGCGACGCGGTGGGCGTACGCATCAGCAAGATCACGGACACCGTCGAGGCGCGGCTCGCGGACCCCGAGACGGCCGGCCTTCTCCAGGTCCCGCTGCTCAGCCCGATCCTGCACTACACAGGTGTGACGTACGACCGGGAGGGGCGGGTCGTGGACGTGGCCCGCATCCGGTACCGGGGCGACCGCTTCTCCTTCTCGGTGACGGTGGACGCGCACTGACCGGCCGGCCGCCGTGGCTACCATGCCCGCATGACTGCGACGCGGTCCGGGGTCCCGGACGCTGCCCCGCTGCTCGGTGAACTCATGCCCTGGTCGGTGGCTCCTCCGCGGCTGGGCCGCGACTGGGTGCTGGCGCCGGACCGGCGTACGCTGCGGGCCCGTTGGGACGCGCTGGTACGGGCCGAAGGCGCCGGGCGCGAGGAGCTGTTCGGGGCCACCCGGGCGCGCACGACGCGCAGTTCGGTGGCCGCGCTGCCGGGGCAGCGGACCGGTACGGGCCGGCTCGCGCGGGAGAGCGGGCCCTGCCCGGAGCCGGTGCGCGTCCTGCGCGGCCCCTTCGACGAGCAGTGGCTGATCCCGGACCACCGGCTGATCGACGCCGCCCGGCCGGAGCTGTGGCGGGTGGCCGACGCATCGCATCAGCTCTTCGCCGTGGAGCAGGGGTACGTGCCCGGTCCGGCGGCCGGGCCCGCGCTGCTGGTCGGCGCCCTGCTGCCGGACGGCCGCTCCCCCGCCGGCCGCCCCGGCCGCATCCGCCCGCTGTACCGCCGCCCCGGCGGCCGCGAACCGAACCTGGCGCCGGGGCTGCTGCGGCTGCTGAGCGGGCGTTACGGGCACGAGGTCGCGGCCGGGGACGTGCTGGCGTGGGCGGTGGCGGCGGCGGAGCCGTCACCGGCGGGGGCGGCGGTGCCGCTGCCGGCCTCGGCGGAGGTCTGGGCGGCGGGGGTCGGGCTGGGGCGGCGGATGACGGCGGTGCAGGTGCGCGGCGCGCGGGGCGGGGACCGCCCCCGGCTGCCGGGCGGCCGGCGCCCGTACGTCCGGTCGGCGGTCACGGCGTGGCCCGACGCACTGCGGTACGACGCGCAGGCGGAGGTGGTGCACCTCGGGGAGGGGCGCGTGTCGCCCGTACCGGCGGCGGCCTGGGACTTTCACGCGGGCGGGGTGCGGGTGCTGGAGCTGTGGTTCGAGCGGCGTACGGCGGTGGGCGAGCCGGGCACGCTGGAGGCGATCCGCCCTTCGGCGTGGCCCAGAGAGTGGACGTCCGACCTGCTGGAGCTGATCACGGTCCTGACCCTGCTGGCCCGGCTGGACGCGGGCCGGGAGGAGTTGCGGGAGGGGAGGCGGATCACCCGCGACGAGCTGACGGAAGCGGGGGTGCTGCCGGTGCCGGACGCGGCGCGGCGCCCGGCGTCGGTCCTGGACCACCAGGAGGAGGGCCCGGAGGGCCAGTTCGCGCTGCTCCAGGAGAGCGCGGCGGGCGCCCGCCCGGTGCGCCGGGGGCATCGCGAGAGCCCCGGCGACGGCCCGGGCCCTGACGCTAGGGCACGAAGAGGAAGAACACTCCGGCGAATCCGGCCGCGCCGAGGACGGTTCCGGCGACCGCGGTCCCCATGCGTCCGACGCCCTGGCCGGCGTAGTGCATGCCCGCCACTCCGAAGGTGACGGCGAGGGGTCCGGCGATGAGCGCCAGGGGGAACACGGGCACCCATGGCCATAGCGCGGAGAGGACGCCGAGGACCAGTGCGGTGGGGCCCAGCGCGACGGCGGGCGTGTCGGTCCGGTCGGGCACGATCGGTTCAGGCATGACCCGCTCCCCCTTTGAACGCGTTCAAAACGTACGGCGACCGTAGCAACAGGGCCGGGGGGCCGACCGGGTGGGGCCAGGACGCGACGGAGCCCCCGCCGCCGGGCGGGGGCTCCGGGAACAGCGGCGGCGGCTCGGACGGGAGTCCGCCGCCGCTACGCGAAGCTGCCCACCACGCGTTCCAGCATCCGCTCGAACGCGCCGTCCGGATCGACCGGCCCGGCGCCCTCCGCGAACGCCCGCGCCATCCGCGGGTACTTGCCCGTGGCGATCGCACGCCCGAGGTAGGCGTTCCGCACCGCGTCCTCCTGCTCCTGCGACCACGGCAGCGACCGCGACCGCTCGGCGGTCGCGAGCTCGTGGGCGACATACGTCGTCACCATGCCGTTGACCATCGCCACCAGCTCCAGCTTCGTCCCCGGCGGTACGTCCAGCCCCTCCAGGCAGCCGAGGCAGTGCTCCAGGTACCGGAGCACGTTGGGGCCGAAGCTGTGGACCGGTGACATCAGGCCCGGCAGCCACGGGTGCCGGTGCATCAGCGCCCGCGCCCGGTGCCCGAGCGCGACCATCTCCGCGCGCCAGTCCCCCGACGGCTCCCGGGACAGGTCGAACTCCCCGCTGACGGCGTCGACCATCAGCTCGTACAGGTCCTCCTTGCGCGGCACGTAGTTGTAGAGCGACATCGTGCCGCAGCCGATCTCCGCGGCCACTTTGCGCATCGACACCGCGTCGAGCCCGTCCGCGTCCGCGATCCGCACCGCCGCGGCCGCGATGTCGGCGCGGCTGTACGCCGGCCTGGGTCCGCGGCCGGCCCGTTCGGGACGGGCCCAGATCACCTCGGGTGTCGCGGAACGCCCGTCGACCGTCATGGATCATCACCTCGCCCACCATCCTAGTTACGTACAGCGTACGTAGTGCGGTACGGTGGGCCGCATGACAACTACGTACGCTGTACTTAGTGAAGGTCTGGAGAAGCGGTTCGGCGCCGTCCACGCCCTGCGCGGCCTCGACCTCGCCGTCGAACAGGGCACGGTCTGCGGCATCCTCGGCCCGAACGGCGCCGGCAAGACCACCGCCGTCCGCGTTCTCACCACCCTCACCGCCCCCGACGCCGGCACGGCGGCCGTCGCCGGTCACGACCTGCTCCGCGCCCCCGGCGCCGTGCGCCGCGTGATCGGCGTCACCGGCCAGTACGCGTCGGTGGACGGCGACCTCTCCGGCCGCGAGAACCTCCGCCTCTTCGCCCGGCTGCTGCGCATCAGGGGCGCGGCCGGCGCCGCCCGCGCCGACGGACTCCTGGAGCGGTTCGAACTCGCCGAAGCCGCCGACCGCCCCGCCCGCACCTACTCGGGCGGCATGCGCCGCCGGCTCGATCTCGCGGCCGGCCTGCTCACCCGGCCCGAGGTGCTCTTCCTCGACGAGCCGACCACCGGACTCGACCCGCACAGCAGGAACCAGATCTGGGACGCGGTGCGCGACCTCGCGGACCGGGGCACGACCGTGCTGCTCACCACGCAGTACCTGGAGGAGGCGGACCGGCTCGCCGACGACATCGTGCTGATCGACCGGGGCCGGGCCGCCGTCACCGGCACTCCCGCCGAGCTCAAGGCCCGTATCGGCTCGTACGCCGAAGTGGTGGTCGCCGACGGGTCCGCGATGCTGCCGGCGGCCGCCGTACTCGACCAGCTCACCGGCGCGGAGCCGGCCCTCGACCACGAGCGGCGCACGGTGGGGGCCGTCACGGCCGACCCCGCGCTCACCCTCCCCCGGATCGTCCGCGAACTCGACGCGGCGGGCGTGCCGGTCCTCGACGTGGGCCTGCGGCCTCCGACGCTCGACGAGGTCTTCCTGCGCCTGACCGACCGCAGTCCCCACCCCTCGAAGGAGCGCGCCGCATGAGCACCCTCGCGTACGACGGCACCGCCATGCTCGGCCGTCACCTCCAGCGCATCAAGCACGCCCCGGGCGTACTGATCCTGACGCAGACCATGCCGATCACCATGCTGCTGTTCTTCGGCTACGTCTTCGGCAGCGCGCTCGCCGTGCCGGGCCAGGAGTACCGCGCCTTCCTGGTGCCGGGCCTGCTGGCCGCGACCGCCGCCAACGGCATCATGACCGGCATGTTCCAGGCCGCCCAGGACTCCCACCGCGGCGTGATGGACCGTTTCCGCACGATGCCGGTGAGCCGGGCGGCGGTGCCGCTCGGCCAGACCGCCGCCGACCTGCTGGTCACCACCCTCGGCCTGGTGCCCCTGGCCCTGGTGGGGCTCGCGGTCGGCTGGCGCGTCGAGGGCGGGGCGCTCGCGGCGCTCGGCGCCTTCGGCCTCCTCGCCCTCTTCCGCTTCGCGACCGCCTGGGTGGGCTGCTACCTGGGCCTGCTCACCCGCAACGAGGAGGCGGCGGGCCAGCTCGGGAGCGCCACTTTCGTCCTGCCGCTGCTCTCCAGCGCGTACATCCCCACCGACGGCCTGCCGGGCTGGCTGCGCACGCTCACCGAGTGGAACCCGATCAGCGCCGCGGCCGGCGCCGTGCGCGACCTCTGCGGGAACGCCGCGCCGGCCGCGGACGCCGCCTGGCCCTCCGCCCACCCGGTGGCGGGGACGATCGCCTGGTCGCTGGTGCTGCTCGCGGTCTTCGTGCCGCTCACCGTCCGCACGTACGCGAAGAGCGGACGGTGAGCGGCGGCCTCCGGCCCCGGACGGCGGCCCGCTGCCGGTTGTTGTACGAGGCGGCCGGTTCGCGCGCCGTCCCCGGCGGGTTTTCCGCCAACGTGTCCGAGTGACAAAGGTGTTACGTACACGATAGTCAGTGCTGTCATGAGCACTCAGCCCCAGCCCCTTCCCCTGGACGGCATCACCGTCGTCGCCGTCGAGCAAGCCGTGTCGGCGCCCTTCGCCACCCGCCAGCTCGCCGATCTCGGCGCCCGCGTCATCAAGATCGAGCGCCCGGACGGCGGCGACTTCGCCCGGGGCTACGACACCGCCGCGCGCGGCCTCGCCTCGCACTTCGTGTGGTGCAACCGCGGCAAGGAGTCCCTCGCCGTGGATCTGAAGGACCCGCGCGGCCTGGACGTGGTGCGCCGGCTCGTCGCCGGAGCCGATGTGTTCGTGCAGAACCTCGCGAACGGCGCGGCGGCGCGGCTCGGCCTGGACGCCGCGGCCCTGTGCGCCGCGCACCCGCGCCTGGTCGCCGTCGACATCTCCGGTTACGGCGCCGACGGGCCGTACGCCGGCAAGCGGGCGTACGACATGCTCGTCCAGTGCGAGGCGGGGCTGGTGTCCGTCACCGGCACGCCCGAGCAGCCCGTCAAGGCGGGGATTCCGGCGGCCGACATCGCGGCGGCGATGTACGCGTTCTCCGGGGTCCTGGCCGCGCTGCTGCGGCGCGGGACGACCGGGCTCGGCGGGCCGGTCGAGATCTCGATGCTGGAGGCGCTCGGCGAGTGGATGGGGCATCCGCTGCACCACGGGATGCACGGAGGCGAGGCGCCGGCGCGCACCGGGGTCGCGCACGCCGTCATCTCGCCGTACGACGCCTACCCGACGGCGGACGGCGGCCAGGTGCTGCTGTCGGTGCAGAACGACCGGGAGTGGCGGCGTCTGGCCGAGCGGGTGCTCCGGCGGCCGGAGCTGGCGGACGATCCCGCCTTCGCCACCAACACCGCCCGTACGGGCAACCGGGTCACGACGGACGCGGTGGTCGCGGGGGCGCTGGGAGTGATGAGCGCGCCGGAGGCGATCGCGGCACTGGATGCGGCCGGGATCGCCTGTGCCCGGCTGAACACGGTGGCCGACGTGGCGGCGCATCCGCAGTTGACGGCGCGGGACCGCTGGCGGGAGATCGGTTCACCGGCGGGGCCGCTGCGGGCGATGCTGCCGCCGATCACGATGCCGGGCGGGGCGGACCCGCTGATGGGTCCGGTTCCCGCGCTCGGCGAACACACCGACGCGCTGCTGCACGGCCTGGGGATGACGGACGTACAGGTGTCAGCGCTGCGCCGGGACGGTGTGGTCGCCTGAGCGCGTCCGTGAATCCGGTCCGCCCGGGTCAGTGGCGGCTGCCGAAGAGCGAGCGACGCAGCCGCCGCAGCGGGGCGAAGAGCGAGACGCGCGCGCCCCTGCCCGTCCGCGAGTGCGCGACATCACGTGATGTGAGCTCGCGCATCAGCAGTGTCGCCTCCGCCGTTTCGCCGTGCGGTACGGCTGGTCCGCCGAGCACCGCGAGATGGCGGTCGAGGCGCGAGCTGGTCGCGCTGCTCCCGCATGTGATCGCAGGCACTCGAGGCCTGCTGCGCACCGTTATCTGTTCCATGTCACTCCCCACCCGTACGAGGGCACCCGGCCCGGGCAGGTTAACCCTATCCCCCCGTCAGGGCACACATGTATCCCGCCCATGTGATTCACCACCGCAGTACGGGTGTTGACGATCACTCTCCGAATACATCTGATTCCAGGGCGAGTTGGACAGTTTACGCACCATGCCCTCTCGGACGGGCGGATTGAGCCCCAAAAGGGCTGCACATGGCTTGAGTTGAGCAGGCTTCGGCGGGTTTCCGTCGTGATGCCGTTCCGCTGCGGACAGGAGGCTCACCGGCGAGCGGACAGCCGGGCAACGAGCAGCGGGTGGCGGGTGGCGGGTGGCGGGTGGCGGCGGACCGTTACCGCACGCCGCACGGGGCGCAGGCGGCGTCCTTCGCCGCGACGTTCACCGTCGGCCGCGTCCCGGCCGAGGTCGTCCACCGGTGGGTGGCCGGGGGCGGCGAGTCGTCCGGCCCCGGCCGGACGACACTGCGTTTCGGCCGGGGCCGAGGAGAGGACGAAGCAGGTGGAGTACACCGAGCCGACGTACAAGGAAGGACGGAGTCCTCCACGACGGGGGCGGCGCGGCGGTCAGGGACCCGGTGCGGGCCGCTTCCGGCACCGGGTCGGTCGTTCCCGGTGATCTGTGAGCAGGAGGCCCCGGCCCCGGCGGACGGAGCCTCCTGCCCGGCCGGCGACGCGGCGGGTGCGCGGGTCAGGCGGCGGAGGTGAAGACGGGCAGGTAGCCGCCCGACTGGCCTGCCGCGGTGGGGTGGTACGAATCGCCGATGTTGGTCCACTTCACGCTGTGCAGCCACGGCGCCGACGAGCAGATCTCGTGACCGGTGAAGGCCTCGGTCACCTGCGCGAAGGTGTAGCCGTGGTCCGCCGCGCGCTTGGCGGTGGCGGCATTGAGGTGGTCGGAGGCGTCGTTGATCGCGGCGCGCTCCCGCTCGGTGAGCCCGGCGATGCAGTTCCCGCTGAGCTTGTAGAAGCGGGGGTAACCGAGCACGACGACGTGCGCCGCGGTGGCCTTCGCCCGGATCGCCGAGTACACGGAGTCGAGCTTGCCGGGCAGGGTGGTGTCGACGTAGGCGCGCGCCTCGGCGATCCGGGCCAGGCAGGCGGAGTCGGACTGGAGTACGCACGTCGTCATGACGTCCGCGAAGCCGGCGTCGTTGCCGCCGACGGTGAGGGAGACGAGGTCGGTCGAGGCGTTGAGCGGCCCGAGCTGACCGGTTGTCACATCACCCGTACGAGCGCCCGAGCAAGCGGTGAACGCGAACGTCGAGGGTGAATACGACGCCGCCCACAGGGCCGGGTAGGCGCGCGTGCTGCGCTTGCAGGCGCCGCTGGCGCTGTCGTAGCTGCCGGCCCCGACACCCGAGGAATAGGAGTCGCCGAGGGCCACGTAGTCCGGGGATTGGGCCTGTTCGGCCGCATGCGCCGCGCTCGCCCCGGTGAGGGCGAGCGCGGCGGCGAGCAGGAGCGAGGATGAGAATGCCGCGATTCGGGACAGTTTCATGGAACCTCCCTTAGCAGGATTTCCGCCTCAACTTTCGTAGCAGTCCCCCTACATCACCGGAAGTGTCCATGCCAATAACTTTCGCCGGGGCCTTCCGCACCGTCTCTCCGCATCCTTGACGCGCCCGAGCGGGCTGAGCGACATTGAAGCCCGGCATCCGGCGCGTCGGGGGGCGAAGTCGCCAATGCAGGCCATCGGTAACAAGCCATCAGCGGCTGTCACGGACTCGCTGCCCGTTCTCGCGGGCGCGGCGCTCGCCGTATCGGCGGTCGGCGCCGTCCTGGCGCTCGCCGACCTGGCGTCGCCGCTTCGCGCGCCGTTCACCCTCTTCTTCCTGATCGCGGCACCGGCCTGCGCCGTGGCCGCGGGACTTCGGGGCCTGGAACCGCTGGGCCGCCTGGTGGCATCGGCGGCGGGAGCGGTGGCGCTGAACCTGCTGGTCGCCCAGACGATGCTGGCCACGCGCATCTGGTCGGTCAGGGGCGGGGTCGCGGCGATCACCGCGATCAGCGCCCTGCTCTTCCTCCTGGCGCTGGTACGGGTACGGGTACGGGTACGGCGCCCCGGCGGCCCCACGGCGAGAAGGCAGACCTCCTGACATGGACCTCGACATCAGCGTGCACCGCCCCGGCGAGCTCAGCGCCGCCGACCGGGCGGCCTGGACCGCCCTGCAGTCCGAGGCCCACCTCCACGGTTCGCCGGAGCTGGCGAACCCCTTCCTCTCCCCGGAGTTCGCACTGGCCGTCGGCCGGTACCGGCGCGGGGTGCGCATAGCCGTCGTACGCGAAGACGGTGAGCCCGCGGCCTTCTTCCCGCACCAGAGATCCACCACCGGCGTCGGCCGGGCCGTCGGCCTCGGGGTCTCCGACAGCCAGGGGCTGGTGCACAGACCCGGCTTCGTGTGGGACGCGCAGGAACTGCTGCGGGCGTGCGGGCTCGCGCTGTGGGAGTTCGACCACCTGGCGCAGGGGCAGGAGCCGTTCGAAACCGGTGCCACGGGCTCGTTCGCCTCACCCGTGATCGACGTCCAGGACGGTTACGAGGCGTACCTCACGCACCTGCGGAAGAACGCGCCGAAGTTCGTCAAGTCGACCTTCCTCAAGGAGCGCAGGCTGCTGCGTACGGTGGACGAGCTGAGGTACGTGCACGACGAGCGCGATCCGGCGGTGCTGCGCACGCTGATGCGCTGGAAGTCCGCGCAGTACCGCAGGACCGGTCGCAGCGACCGCTTCACCCAGCCCTGGATCACCGGGCTCGTGGAACACCTGTTCCACACCCGGACGGACTCCTTCAGCGGCCTGCTCTCGGTGCTCTACGCGGACGGCCGGCCGATCGCCGCGCACTTCGGTCCGCGTTCGGAGAGGATCATCAGCTGCTGGTTCCCGGCCTACGATCCGGAGTTCGCGAAATTCTCGCCCGGCCTGCTGATGCACCTGCGCATCGCCGAAGCCGCCGCCGCGGAAGGCATCGCGTACATCGATCTCGGCCGCGGCCAGAAACAGTACAAGGACTCCCTCAAGACCCGCGAGATAACGGTCTCGGAGGGCTGGGTGATGCGCCGTCACCCCGTCGCACTCGGGCACTGGGCGCACCGCGCTCCGGTCCGGGCGTTGCGCAATACCGTGGTCGAACGGCCGGAACTGTTCGAACCCGCGGACAGGCTGCTCAAGCGGATCGGGGAATTCCGATCGGGACGGTTGCATATCCGACCGTTGAATCACGGCCGAAAACGCCAAAAGTGAGGCCGAGTTCCAGGTCTTGCCCTACAGTCCCAGTCATCAATACCGTCGTACAACCACCCGCACCGGTCCATCATGCAGAGCGGCTCTAGGGGAGGGCTCAAGCGTCGCGATGGGGGCCGGAGCGGAGCGCGGTAGGGGGGTGCCGTGCTCGGTGACCACAACGGTGCCGAGTCGCGGGCCGCGCGACCAGCAGTGCCGACTTGCCCGTCCCGCACGGAGTCACATGCCGTCACGGGCCGGGGGAGAACCCCCCTTTCGAACCGGAAACTCATCCGGACCGCCCGGGGGCGGGCGGTCCACCGGTGGAGAGGGAAAAGACTCATGAGCTCATTCCTCCGCCCTGCGGTCGAGGGGCAAGATCCACTCATATCCGGCAGCTACCGGCGCATCTCTTCGCATCTCGCCATAACGCCGCCCGTGAGTGTCGTGATCCCCGCCATGAACGAGGCGGAGAATCTCCCGTACGTCTTCAAGACACTCCCCGACTGGATCCACGAAGTGGTCCTGGTCGACGGGAATTCGACCGACGACACCGTTCAGGTGGCCCGTGATCTCTGGCCGGGAATCAAAGTCGTCACACAGCGCGGAAAAGGCAAGGGCGACGCACTGATCAGCGGATTCGCCGCCAGTACCGGCGAGATCATCGTGATGGTCGACGCGGACGGCTCGGCCGACGGCCACGAGATCGTCAGCTACGTGTCGGCGCTCGTCTCGGGGGCCGACTTCGCCAAGGGCTCGCGCTTCGCCAACGGCGGCGGCACGGACGACATGACGCCGATCCGCAAGCTCGGGAACCGGGTGCTGTGCGCCGTGGTCAACGCCAAGTTCGGCGCCCGCTACACGGACCTGTGCTACGGCTACAACGCCTTCTGGCGCCACTGCCTCGACAAGATCGACCTCGACTGCACCGGCTTCGAGGTCGAGACCCTGATGAACATCCGGGTCGTCAAGGCCGGCCTGCGGGTCCAGGAGATACCGAGTCACGAGTACGTCCGCATCCACGGCATGAGCAACCTCAGCGCCGTGCGGGACGGGCTCCGCGTCCTCAGAGTGATCCTGAAGGAGCAGGGGAAGCGGCGCACCGGACGCCGTCGCCCGCCGGCCTTCGCGCCCGGAGCCAGCCGGGGAGAGGTGTCTTGAGCCACCTGGACATCTCGGTGGTGATCTGCGTGTACACCGAGGACCGCTGGGAGGACATCCTCGCGGCGGTCGGCTCGGTGCGCCGCCAGTCACGGCCCGCCGCCGAGACGCTGCTGGTCGTCGACCACAATCCGGCGCTGCTGGAACGGCTCGGCACGGAGTACGGGAACGACCGGGAGGAGGTGCGGGTGCTCGCCAACGCGGGCCCCCGCGGCCTCTCCGCGGGCCGCAACACCGGTATCGCCGCGGCCTGCGGCGAGATCGTCGCCTTCCTCGACGACGACGCCGTGGCCGAGCGCGACTGGCTGCTGCACTTCGCCGAGGGGTACGACGATCCGCGCGTGATGGCCGTCGGGGGCCGGACCCTGCCCGCCTGGGCGTCCGGCCGCAGGCCGGTCTGGTTCCCCGAGGAGTTCGACTGGGTCGTCGGCTGTACGTACAAGGGCCTGCCGCCCGGACGGGTGCGGGTCCGCAACGTCCTCGGCGGGAACGCCTCCTTCCGCAAGTCGGCGTTCGACGTGGCGGGCGGCTTCGCCACCGGCATCGGCAGGGACGGCGACAAGCGGCCGCTGGGCGGCGAGGAGACGGAGCTGTGCATCCGGCTCACCCGGGCCATGCCGGACGCGGTGCTGCTGATCGACGACCGCGCGGTGATCCACCACAGGGTTCCGGCCGTCCGGGAGCGCTTCGGCTACTTCCGTACGCGGACCTACGCCGAGGGGCTGTCGAAGGCGCTCGTGGCGCGAAGCGTGGGCGCGGGCAAGGGACTTGAGTCCGAGCGCCGCTACACGACACGGGTACTGCCCGCCGGTGTCGCCCGGGGGCTGCGCGACGCGGCCCTCGGGCGGCCGGGCGGCGTGGGCCGGGCCGGGGCCATTGTGGCGGGAGTGGCGGCTGCGGCGGGCGGGTACGTGCTCGGGAGCGTCCGGGCCCGCAGGAACGGGAACTCGTTCTCGGTGCCGGGCGTGCCCTCGGCACCTCCGGAGGGTGCGCCCTCCGTTCCCCTCCCGGCCGCCGGAAGAGCGCACGCGCGAGGTGAGACGCGGTGAACGGGCCGGTACCGATCCTGATGTACCACGCGGTGGGGCACCGGCTCTCGAAGGCGACGTACGGCCTCTCGGTCTCCCCCGAGGCGTTCGCCGAGCAGATGGAGCTGCTCGGCGCGCGCGGCTTCACCCCGCTCACCACGGCGCGGCTGGGCGCGGCCTGGCGGGGCGGCGGCACGCTGCCGGAGCGGCCGGTGCTGATCACCTTCGACGACGGTTACGAGGGCGTGCACCGGCACGCCCTCCCCGTTCTCGTCCGGCACGGTTTCGCGGCCACCCTGTTCGTCTCGACGGGCTGGCTGCGCGGCCCGTACGGCGACGGGGACCCGCCTGCGGACACCATGCTGGACTGGGACCAGGTGCGGGACCTCGCGGCCGCCGGGACCGAGATCGGCGGCCACAGCCACACCCACCCGCAGATGGACCAGCTCACGGACGAGGAACTGCGGTTCGAGACGCGGCGCTGCCGGGAGATCGTCACGGAGGAGGTGGGCGCCCGGCCCGTCTCCTTCGCCTATCCGTACGGCTACTCCAGCCGGCGCGTGCGCCGCACGGTGCGCGAGGCCGGGTTCGCGCAGTCCCTCGCCGTGGGCAACGCGCTCGCGGAGCGGCGCCAGGGGCCGTACGCCCTGGAGCGGGTGACCGTACAGCGCAGTACCGGCATCGAGGAGTTCGAGCGGCTGGTGGAGGGCCGGTCGGTCGCCCGCGACTTCGCCGGGCACCGGATCCTCACCAAGGGATACGCCATGGTCCGCAGAGCCCGAGCGGCCGGCCGGAGGGTAAGCAAGATCCGTGTCTGACACGACCACCGCCCGGGCCGGCAGCGCCGGGAACGCCGAGAGCCCGGCGACGGAGAACCGGCCGCCGTCCGGGCGCCGTCTGCGCCTGCCGGGGGAGAGCGACGGGAACCCGCTCTTCCGCAACGCCTACGCGCTGATGCTCAACACGGGGATCAGCGCGCTGCTCGGCCTGGGTTTCTGGCTGGCCGCGGCCCGGTACTACTCGGAGTCCGCGGTCGGCCAGGGTTCGGCGGCCATCGCCGCGATGAAGCTGCTGGCCGGCCTGACCGCGCTGACGCTCACCGGGGCGCTGGCGCGCTTCATCCCGGTGGCGGGGCGCAGGACCGGGCGGCTGGTCCGGCAGACGTACGCGGGCAGCTCCGTGGTGGTCGCGGTGGCGGCCCTGGTCTTCCTGTCCACGCTCGGCCTGTGGGGCCCTTCGTACAGCTTCCTGCACGGTCCGCTGAACGGTCTCGGGTTCGTACTGGCCGTCGTCGCCTGGTCGTTGCTCACGCTCCAGGACGGGGTGCTGACGGGTCTGCGCAGCGCCCTGTGGGTGCCCGTGGGCAACACCGTCTTCTCCGCCGTCAAACTGGTGCTGCTGATCCTGATCGCGTCCTCCTTCCCGACCGCGGGCGTCTTCGTCTCGTGGGTCGCGGCGATCGCCGTGTCCGTGATCCCGCTGGGGTGGCTGGTCTTCCGGCGCCTGGTGCCGCGCCACGTGGAGGCCACCGCGCACACGGCGCAGCCGCCGGCACTGCGGCAGATGGGGCGTTTCCTGGCCGGTGACTACACCGGTTCGCTGTTCTCGCTGGCCGTCGTCTACGCGGTGCCGGTGATCGTCGCCTCGCAGGTTGGCTCCGAGGACAACGCGCACTTCTACATCACCACGACCATCGGCGGCACGGTCAACCTGCTCGCGATCAACATGGGTGCCTCGCTGACCGTGGAAGGCGCGCACGATCCGTCCACCCTCGCCCAGAACTGCCGGGCCGCGCTGCGCCGCATGGCGCGCATCATGCTGCCGGTCGCGGCCGTCCTGTTCCTCGGCGCCCCCTACATCCTGGGCGTGTTCGGCGAGGGCTACGCGGACGCCGCGACCCCGCTGCTGCGCTGGTTCGCCGTCGGCGCGCTGCTGCGCGTCGTCATAGAGGTGTACTTCGCGGTCCTGCGCGCCCAGAGCCGCACTTCCCCGCTCGCCTACCTCCAGGGCGGACTGTGCGTCCTGGTGCTCGGCCTGACGCTGCTGCTGCTGCCGCGCATGGGGCTCGTGGGGGCGGGGGTCGCGGAGATCTCCAGCCTGGCGGTCGTGGCCTCGGTCGCGGGCGTGATGCTGTACCGGGTGGTGCGGTCGGCGCCGCCCGCCGCTGCCGGGTCCACGGGGGCGGGCGCGGCGGCTCCCGACGGCGGCCCGGCGGCCGACGGCGACGCGGCAGGCTCCCCCGGCGGCGACCGTGCGGACGGGGAAATGCTGTCCGTCGGCGAGTCCGGGGCGCACCGGGTGCTGCGCTCGGCGCTCGGTCCGCCCACCATGCCCCTCGGGGCGCGGCTGGACTTCGACCACCCGGAGCGCAGGCCCGATGTGCGGCCGGGACCGGAGACTCCGGCCGCCGGCACGCCCGTGCCGGGAAGCGGCGGCGGCAGCGGCAGCAGAGGCAGCGGTACGACCGGTGCGGACGGCAGGGTGGACCGGGCGGGAGGGGCCGACGAGAGCGGTCGCCACCGGCCGGCCTGGGCGCTCGGATCGCCGCTGCCGAAGGCGATTCCGCCGCCCCGCTCCGCCCCGTCCGTACCGGCTCCCGCGCCCTCTTCCGAGGCGAGTGAGGAACTCGCGCTGCGGAGCGCGGTGCGGAGGGAGCGCGCGGCGGGCGAGGGGTCCGGGGCGGCGGCCTCACAGGCGTCCCAGCCTTCCCCGGCGTCCCTGGTGTCCCCGGTGTCCCCGGTGTCCCAGCCTTCCCAGGCGACCCCGGTGTCCCGGGCGTCCCCGGCGCACGACGTACTGCCCGCGCCCCGCACCACCCCGCTGCCCGCCCGGCTCCGCCTCCGCGCCCCCGAACTGGGCGTGGGGCTGCTGCTCCTGACCGCGCTCGCCCTGTACTGGCTGCCCGTGCGGGGCATCGGCGAGGACGACCTGGAGCGCATCGGCGGCCTCGGACTGATCTCCGTACTCCCGCCGGCGACCCTGGTCGGCGCGGGACTGCTCACGCTGTCCTTCGCCTGGCTGCTGTGGCTGCGCCGGCCGCGGACCGTACTGCTGACGGTGGCGCTGCTCGCCACGGTGGTGTCGCTGCACGCGCTGCCCGCCGTGCTGGAGGCCGAGCCGCGGTTCCCGACGGCGTGGCAGCACCTCGGCTTCATGGACTACATCGACCGGACCGGCACGGCGGTGCCCGACCTCGACGCGCGCTGGAGCTGGCCCGGCTTCTTCGCCCTGGCCACCTTCGTCGCCGGGGCGTGCGGCGTCTCCGACATGTCGTCCGTGATCCGCTGGTGGCCACTGGCCATGCAACTGCTCTACCTGCCGCCACTGTTCCTGCTGACGCGCTCGATGCGGGCGGGCTGGCGGGCCAAGTGGGCGGGGGCCTGGATCTTCGTCCTGAGCGGCTGGGTCGGCCAGGACTACTTCTCGCCGCAGGGCTTCACGTACGGGATGTACCTCGCCTTCGTGGCGGTGCTGCTCGTCTGGTTCCGCGAGCCGCGCGTGCTGTGGACCAAGCGGCGTCCCGGCGAAACGGAGGTCAGGCCGGCCGGGCGGCGCGAGAAGGCGGTGCTGCTGCTGGTACTGATCGGGCTCTTCGCCGCCACCGTCCCGGCCCACCAGCTCACGCCGTTCGTGATGCTCGGGGTCCTCGCCGTCCTGGTGGTGGCGGGCCGCTCGACGCTGCGCGGGCTGCCCCTGCTGTTCGGCGTCATGGTCGCGGTCTGGATCGGCTTCTTCGCCGAGCCGTACTGGTCGGGGCACTTCGACGAGCTGTTCGGCGGCGTCGGCGGCCTCGGCAGCAATGTGACGTCCTCCGTCTCCGGCCGTATCGAGGGCGGGAGTTCGACACACAAGCTGGTGCTGTACGTCCGGGTCGCGATGGCCGGCGGCGTGCTGGCCCTCGCATGCTGGGGCTGGTGGCGGCGGCGCGTCGCCGGCTACGGCGAGCGCTCGCTCCTGGTGCTGGCGTTCGTGCCGTTCCTGGGCTTCGGCATGCAGTCGTACGGCGGCGAAATGGCCCTGCGCGTCTTCATGTTCGCGCTGCCGGGCGCGGCCCTGCTGGCCGGCCTCGCGCTCTTCCCGCGGACCGGTGTCACCACCGCCGGGCGGAAGGCGGACCGGGGGAACCTCGCGCCGCTCGCCGCGCTGCTGACGGGGCTGCTCCTGATGGGCGGTTTCCTGGTCTCCCGCTGGGGCAACGAGTCCTTCGAGCGGACCAGGAGCGGCGAGGTCGCGGCGATGGAGTTCGTGTACGCGCACGACGATCCGTCGGTGCGGCTGCTGTGGATGAGCAACGACACCCTGAACAACGTGACGCCCGCGATCCCCTGGGGCGCGCGGGACATGGAGAAGGTCACCTACGTGCCGACGCTCGCCCCCGTCGACCCGGTGCTGGTGGCCGGGCTGGTCAAGTCGTTGAAGGATGCGGGCCCGAACTCGTACCTCATGGTCAACCGGAGCCAGTCGACCTATCTGCGGCTCGACTCGGGCTACCCGGACACCTGGGAGAAGCGGCTGACCGCGAATCTCGACCAACGGCCCGAGCTCACGAAGGTCCTGTCGAACGCGGACGTGTCGATGTACGCGCTGCGTGAGCAGCCCGACGGCCCGGTCGAGGAGCCGCAGCCGGGCCCGGCGGGCCCGAAGATCACCTGGACGCCGTGGTCGGTGGTGGGCGCGCTGGCCGCGCTGGCGCTGATCGTGCTGCTGGCGGCGCGGGAGGTCGTACGGGTGGCGGTGGCGCCGGGCGTACGGCAGTTGCAGTGGCTGCAGAGCACGTTCTGGTTCTCGCTGCCGCTGCTGGCCGTGCTGCTGGCCTCGCTGGTGCAGCGCTTCCTGACGATGTCGTGAGGGCGGAGGAGGGCGGAGGAGGGCGGAGGAGGGCGGAGGAGGGCCGGGGAAAGCGGGAGGGCGGCCGGGCGCGGCGTCAGCGCGCCAGCCACCTCACCTCGTAACCCCGCATGCCGAAGGACTTCCCGTCGACCTTCGCCTCGATGGGCCGGTCGAGGGTGTTCACCACCAGGACGGCCCCGTCGTCGGCGAGGACGCGGACGTGGGGTACGTCGTCGGCGGCCACCCCGACCGAGTCGTCGTACCGGGTGCCCGGCGGGAACTCCCTGGCGAACCGCGACAGCAGCTTCATCATGGGCAGCGCCCCGCCGCCGTCGTCCAGCCGCGTGGAGCGCCACAGGCAGCCGGCGCACTTCGCGCCCCTGTTCTGCGGATTCCAGTAGAAGGCCGTGCCCGCGCCGCCGCGGGCCATCGCCATCAGCCCCGAGGCGTGCACGGCGACGCGGTGCGGTTCGCTCCAGCCGTCGCGGTCGTCGTCGTCGTCGCCCGGCTCGACGTAGTACTCCGCCCACCACACCGGCAGCCCGCCGGACCGGGCGCGGATCCACTCGCTCACCGCGGTCAGCTTGTCCGTGGCCCGGAACTCGTCGGGCAGCAACTCGTCGTCCCGGGTGTAGCTGGAGCCGTCGACGACGACGAAGTCGGCGCCCTTCTTGTTCTCGTTCCAGTAGGTGTAGGCGTCGAGGACCCGCTGGTCGATGCTGCCCCAGGGGCCCTTGAGAGCGGAGGCGTACGTCGTGTCGCGCGGCTCGAAGCTGTCCATGACGAGGTAGGGACCGCCGACGAGATTCTCCTTGTCGACCTTCTTCAGCTCCGCGTACACCAGGTTGTAGAGCTCGGTGTACCCCTCGTGGTTCCAGCGTTTGCGGCCGTCGTCGAAGAAGCCCTTGAACTCGTTCCAGACGATGAAGTGCCGTACGTCGGGATAGCGTCTGGCCACGGTGCCGGCGAGCTTCGCGAAGTCCTCGTAGTGCTCGGGACTCGGCGCGGTCTCCAGGGACCGCCTGCTCCAGTCGGTGTTGCCCGCCCCGGCCCGGCCGCCCTTCATCCAGTCGGGCGCGCAGCACAGCGTGATGACCGGGGTGCCGCCCGTCTTGCGGATCAGGTCGACGCGGCTGTCCAGCTCGTCGAATCGGTAGCGGCCCGGAGAAGGCTCCGGGTTCTCCGCGCCCCACCCCATGATGTGCTGGATCTGGGGCAGGGGCGTCGCGGACAGCGTGTCCTGGACTCTGCGCAGGGCGGCGCCGGCACCCTCGTCGGCGCTGTACTGCGTGTGCGTGAAACCCCAGCCGAGTTCGGGCTCCGGTGCGGCCGACGGCTCGACGGGGGTGCCGTGCACCTTGTCGCCGTCGGTGGTGGTGCCGGCGTCGCCGCTGCGGCCGTTCCCGTCGGGAAGAGCCGTACACATCGTCAGGACGAGGGCGATCGCGGCCATTCCCACGCCGACCAGCGCGACGAACCGCCACCGCCTTGCCCCGGAGCCCCACCCATGGCGTCGCATCACCGGCCAGCGTATCGGCGGGGGACGGCATTCCGGCAGGTACCAGAGGAACAGGCACGTAACGGCACGCCGCTCCGTGGAACGGATGAACGTATGAAACCCGGGTGCACGGGACGGCCCCGTGCCGGATCATGAGCGCCATGTCCGCACACCCTGAGGCCGCTCTGCCGATCCGGCTGAACGTCGACGACAGCGACTCGCCGTCGGACGTCGTCGACGCGCTGTTCCTCGGCCGCTTCGCGACGGGCGAACAGCCGTACTCCCACAGCAAGTCGATCGACCGCGTCAAACCCGGTGCCACCCTCCTCCCGCCGTCCGCGAAGGTCCTGCGCGCGGCCCGCGACGACGACCGCAGCGCGACCCTCGCCGAGGGCGAGGGGTGGACGCTGCTGGTGTCCCGCTGGACCCGCGGCGCGGACGTCACCGTCACCGCCGTCACCTCCGACCTCGCGGAGAAGGTCCTGAAGCAGGCGACGGACGACGCGCAGGACGAGCCCGAACCGCAGCCCGAGAACGTCACGATGGGCTTCTGGTACGTCTCCCCGCGCCGGGGCCCGCACCGCACCACCCGGCAGATCGCCGCCGGTACGTGGGACGAGGTGCGGTCCAACTACACGGCGCCGGTGGCCGACGCCATGGACCGGCTGATGAAGGTGACACCGGACGACATCGCGGGCCGTCTGCTCCTGCTGCACGGCCCGCCCGGTACGGGCAAGACGTCCGCGCTGCGCACGCTGGCCCGCTCGTGGCGGGACTGGTGCCAGGTCGACTGCGTACTGGACCCGGAGCGGCTCTTCAACGACGTCGGCTATCTGATGGACATCGCGATCGGCGAGGACGACGGCTCGGCGAAGGGGCGCTGGCGGCTGCTCCTGCTGGAGGACTGCGACGAGCTGATCAGGGGCGAGGCGAAGCACACGGCGGGCCAGGCGCTCTCCCGCCTGCTGAACCTGACGGACGGGCTGCTCGGACAGGGCAGGAACGTCCTGGTCGGCGTCACCACCAACGAGGACCTGGAGCGCCTCCATCCGGCGGTGGTGCGGCCGGGGCGCTGCATGGCGCGCATCGAAGTCGGCTCGCTGACGCGCGCGGAGGCGGTGGGCTGGCTCGGTGGGGAGGCCCACGGCCTGGAGGAGGCCGTCGGCCGCGACGGTGCGACGCTGGCGGAGCTGTACGCGCTGCGCCGCGGCAGCGGCCCGGCGTCGGTCCCGGCGCAGCACGAGGGCCCGGACGCGGGCCTCTACCTGTAGCCTCCGGCGGTTTCCCCCGCCCCGCCCCTCTCCTTCCCGGCCGGGGTTCCGCCCCGGTTACGGGAAGGCGCGGGGCGGCGCGAGGCGGGGAACAAGCCCCGCACAGCGGCACCCCGCACTCCACCGCACCGCGCATCGCACCCCGTTACGCCTCGTACGCCGCCCGGAGCGCCGCCTCGACCGCAGCCGACGCCTCCGCCCGGCCGAGGCCCAGCCGCTGGACCCGCTCCGCGTACGCCTGCGCCGCCCCCGCCGCCTCCCGGCGAGCAGCGTCCCCCGCCGCCGCGACGAACGTCCCGTTCCGCCCCCGCGTCTCGATCACCCCGTCGCCCTCCAGCGCGCGGTACGCCTTCGCGACGGTGTTCGCGGCAAGGCCCAGTTGCTCCGCGAGGCCGCGTACGGTCGGGAGCCTGTAGCCCACCGGCAGCGCACCGGCGCGGGCCTGTTCCGAGATCTGGGCGCGCAGTTGCTCGTACGGAGCGCTGCCGGAGTCCGCGTCAAGGGAGATCTTCAAGGTCACGGTCCGATTGTCTCCCACCACCGGAAATGGGGAGGCACCGGAACACGTCCCACGCGTAACGTGCCGCTCCATGACACTGATCGTCCGTGACTTCACGGCTGCCGACACCGACGCCTGGATCGGGGTGCGCCGCGCCACCGTCCCCTTCATGGTCGTGACCCCTGCGTCCGTGGCCTTCGAACGGAGCACCGCGCATCCCGCCAAGAAGATGCGCATGCTGGTGGCCGAGCGGGGCGGTGAAGTCATCGGCACGGCTTTCGCCGGTATCGCGTACGACAGCGCCGAACCGGGCCAGGCGTACGTCACCCCGTACATCCACCGCGGCCACCGCGGCCGGGGCGCGGGGTCGCTGCTGCTGCGCGCGGCCGAGGAGCATCTCGGCGCGGAGGGCGCCACGGCGGTCCACGCCCGGGTGGCGGACGTGCCCGCATCGCGCGCGTTCGCCGAGAAGCGCGGCTACCGGCCGACCCGCTCCCTGCACTTCCAACGCCTCGACCTGGCGAAAGGGCCGCTCCCCCGGCGGCAGCCGCTCCCCGCCGGGGTGGAGCTCCGTACCGCCGCGGACTTCCTGGACGACCCGCGGCCGATGTTCGAGGCCGACGCGGAGGCCACCGCCGACGAACCGAGCGACATCAGCACCGGCTTCACCGATTACGACGACTGGATCAACCACACCTGGAACCATCCGCTCCTCGACCACGGCCTCTCCACGGTCGTGGTGGCCGACGGGCGGGTCGCGGCGTTCACCGCGGCCCACACGGACGGCCGCACCCGCTACTGGTCCGGCATGACGGGCACCGTGCGCGCCCACCGCGACCGGGGCTTCGCGAAGCTGGCCAAGACCGACTCGCTGCACCGCGCCCGCGCCGCCGGCTATACGGACGCGTACACCAGCAACGACACGGACAACGGTCCGATGCTCGCCGTCAACAAGTGGTTCGGATACGGGATCTGCGCCTCGGAGGTACGCCATGTCCACGAGCTCGGTTGAGATAGCCCTCGTCAAGGCCGGCCGTACGAAGATCCGCTACCCGGCGTCCGTGGTCTTCGACGACGGCACCCACCTGGTGGTGCGGGCGCCGTGGGCGGCGCCGGGGGTACGGGACTTCGGCTTCGTACGGTTCGAGCCCGGTGACGTCTTCACGGAGCACTACTGGCGGGACCGGTGGTACGCCGTCAAGGAGGTCAGGACGGCGGACGGCACGCTGAAGGGCTGGTACTGCGACGTGACGCGTCCGGCGGTCGTGGGGGACGGCCGGGTGGAGGTCGAGGACCTGGACCTCGACCTGTGGCTGTCGGCGGACGGTTCCACCGTCCTGCGGATGGACGAGGACGAGTTCGAGGCGAGCGGCCTGGCGGACCACGATCCGCAGGCGGCGGCCGAGGCCCTTCGCACCCTCGACGCCCTGGAAGCCCTCGCCCGCAGCGGCCCGGCCTTCGCCGAGGCGCTCAGCCACTGAGGGGACTCAGCCGGTCGCCCCCATGTCGTTGCCGGGGGCGCCGTCCCCCACCGGGGGCAGGTCGCCCACCGGGGGCAGGTCGCCGCGCTCGGGCATCTCGTCCGCGCCGGTGCCTTCGCCGCGCTCCGGGAGGACCGCGTCCGGCTCCCGGTCGTCCGCCCGGTGCGCCTTCTCGGCGGCCCGCCGCAGGGTGTCGCGGTCCACGGTGCCCCGGTCGGCGCCGACCCGCACCACATGCCCGTCGTACGCCCGCGCGTACGCGTGCGAGGTGCCCGAGGCGCGGCGCGGTACCAGTGGTCGCCGTCCCGCTCGCACTCGCCTCCCCCGCCGGGCCCGGACTCCGTCCCCGTTCCCGTCTCCGCCCCCGTCCCCGTTCCCGTCCCTGTCTCCGCCCCCGTGGGCACTGTGGTGCAGTTCGCCTCGTCCAGCTTCCCCCGGTCGGCTGTCAGCTGTATCTGTCCGCCGCTCCCCGGGGAGAAGTACGCGGCCGGGAAACCGTCGTTCCCGATGACGCCGACGGACTGCTCGGCCAGCTCGTACCCGGACACCCCGGTCACGTGGATCAGCTCCAGGACCGACTCCCCGGCCCGCGCCTCGGGTTCGGCGGGCGCAGAAGCGGCGGCCTTCTCCGTACCGCAGGCACCGAGCACCGGCGGAAACAGCAGAACGGCGGGCGCGCGCACACGCTTCCTCATGACGACCCACCTGCCGCACCTGCCGTACCCGGTGTGCCCGGTGTGCCCGGTGTGCCCGTCGCCGGAAGGTGGATCGCTCGCGACCGGCCCTTCTCGTCGTAGGCGATGGAGTCGCCGTCCTCGTGCCAGTGGACCACAAAGCGCTCACCCGCCCGGTACGCGTCGAGGCCCGCGCGGCAGTAGGCGACCATGTCGGCGGGCAGGGCGCTCAGGGGGTGCCAGGCGAGCTCGGAGCACTTGTCCGGTTCCCGGTTGTACGGCTCGCCGCCGGCGCCGTACCGCACCTCGAAGAACCAGCCCGTCCTGGGGTCACCGCCCGGCGCGCGGTGCTGCATGACCAGCGCCACGCGCAGGTCGTCCGGGGCCGGCGTGATGCCGATCTCCTCCCCCGCCTCGCGGATCATCGCCGCGCGGACGTCCTCGCCGTCCTCCACGTGCCCCGAGGGCCCGTTCAGCAGGCCGTCCGCGTACCCCGTGCCGGCACGGCGG
Source organism: Streptomyces sp. NPDC003016 (assembly GCF_053591455.1). Lineage (NCBI taxonomy): Bacteria > Bacillati > Actinomycetota > Actinomycetes > Kitasatosporales > Streptomycetaceae > Streptomyces > Streptomyces sp. NPDC003016. The sequence continues at coordinate 63,164 of NZ_JBSFTV010000016.1, read as the reverse complement.
GCGAGCAGCACCTCGTCGCCCCGGCGGAGGATCAGGTGCACGTCGACCACTTCGGTGTGGCGGGGGCGCGGAGCCGGGCGGTCCGGACGGGCCACCACGGCGTAACGCTCGTCGTCGACGGTACGGCCCCACAGGGACGGGTCGCCGGAAAGCCGTTCGTACTGGACGTGCGGGGCGAGCGGGGCGAGGGCGTCGGTCACCTCACGCGCCGGGATGCCCGCGCCGTCCCACACCCCCTCGATCAGCAGCAGCCGCCCGCCGGGCCTCAGCAGCGAGCACCAGTGCCGCAGGGCGGCGCCCGCGTCCGGCAGCAGCCACAGCACATGACGGGCCATCACCACGTCGAACTTCCGCTCCCCGACCGGCGGCCGGTAAGCGTCCCCGACGAGGACCTCGGCCGCTGCCGTTCCCGCCAGCTTGATCCGGGCGAGGTCCACCATCCGGGGTGAGCGGTCGATCCCGGTCACCCGGTGTCCCTGTTCGGCGACGAGCAGGGACAGGCTGCCCGTACCGCAGCCGAGGTCGAGCACCTCGGCCGGCCCGTCCTGCGGCAGCCACGCCCTCATCCTCGCCGCCCACGCCCCGCGCACGGCGGGGTCGAGCAGCCCGTGGTCCGGCTCCTGGTCGAAGGAGTCCGCGGTCGCGTCCCAGTCGATCGTCGTCATGCGTCCGATCGTCGCAGCCACCACTGACAGTCACCGGCGATCAGCCGGGCGCGTGGTCCGCGAACACCGGAGCGCCCGGTTCCGGGCGAGGCGGGCGGCCCGTGCCAGGAAGCCGACCGCCTGGTAGCAGCCGCACAGCGTCAGCAGGTCGAGGAGGTGCCCGTCGCTGTGCCGACGACGATCTCGCGCTCGCACGGTCCGACGCTCGGGCCCGCCCCCCGGCGTCGCCCCTGCGCATCCTCTGGGAGCTGCACCGGGCCACGCTCGACGGCCTGACTCAGTGGTCGGAGCGCCGGGCGTCCGGGCTCGGCGGCTCCTGACCCGTCGGCGCCGGCGGCAGCCGCTTGCGGTAGTGGAAGCGGTCGTACACGCCCTCCACCCGCCGCTCCACCAGCTCGTACCCGAACCGGGGGTACAGCTTCTGGTTCTCCCACATCTTGGCGTTCGTGTAGAGACGCACCTCCGGCAGCCCGAGCGAGAGCGCGTGCGCGTCGGCGTACTCCAGCAGACGGCGGCCCGCCCCCCGCCCGTGGGCGTCGGGGTGGACCGCGATGCTGTCGAGGAAGAGGTGGTCCGCCCCGGGCACGAGCACCAGGACGCCCCGCACCGGGTCACCCGTCACGAACACCCGCCCCGCCGCGACGTTCGCCGCGTGATCGGCTTCCATCGGGGCCGGCACCACGCCGATCCGTTCGATGTAGTGGTGGTAGGCCGCGTCGGTCACGGCCTTCACCCCCGGTACGTCGGCGGAGGTGGCGGGGCGGACGGTGTCGTCGGTCATGCCGACACGTTACGGCGGCCGCGCTTCACCGCTTTCTTCAGCCAGGGCCAGGCCAGCAGGACGACGATCACGGCGTAGACCGTCACCGAGAAGGGCGTGTCGACCAGTCCCGTCGCGCTTCCGTCGCTGATCTGGAGCGCGCGCCGCACCTGCTGCTCCGCCGCCGGGCCGAGGATGACGCCGATCACCGCGGGCAGCACCGGCAGCCCGTACCGCCGCATGCCGAATCCGATCAGGCCGATGACCAGCAGGATCACCAGGTCCAGCGCCTCGCCGCCCACCGCGTACGCGCCGACCGCCGCGAAGAAGAGGATGCCGGCGTAGAGGTACGGGCGCGGGATGCGCAGCAGCTTCGCCCACAGCGGCGCCAGCGGCAGGTTGAGCAGGAGCAGCAGCACCATGCCGACGAAGAGCGAGGCGATCAGGCCCCACACCAGGTCGGGTTCGCGCTCGAAGAGGAGCGGTCCCGGCTGGATGCCGTACTGCTGGAAGGCGGCCAGCATGACGGCGGCGACGGCCGTCGTCGGCAGGCCGAGCGTCAGCATCGAGACGAGGGTGCCGGCGGCGGAGGCCGAGGCCGCCGACTCCGGTCCCGCCACGCCTTCGATGGCGCCCTGGCCGAACTCCTCCCTGTGCTTCGAGAGGCGCTTCTCGGTGACGTACGACAGGAACGTCGGGATCTCCGCGCCGCCGGCCGGGATCGCACCGAACGGGAAACCGATCAGCGGGCCGCGCAGCCAGGGCTTCCAGGTGCGCTTCACGTCTGCCCTGCCGAGCCAGGGGCGGCCGACCGGAATGGGTTCGGCGGCCGAGCGCCGCAGGTGCGCGGCGACCCACAGCGCCTCGCCGATCGCGAAGAGGCCGACCGCGACGATCACCACGTCGATGCCGTCGGCGAGCTGGAGCGAGCCGAAGGTGAGACGCTGCTGGCCGGTCATCCGGTCCAGGCCGACGAGACCGATGGTCAGACCGATCAGCAGCGACGCCGCGCCCCTGATACGCGACGAGCCGAGCACGGACGTCACGGCGATGAACGCCAGCACCATGATGGCGAAGTAGTCCGGCGCGCCGATGTCCACCGCCAGTGAGGCGACGGCCGGGGCGAGGGCCACCAGCAGGATCGTGCCGATCATGCCGCCCGCGAAGTGGCCGATGGCGGCGGCCGCCAGCGCCTGCGCGCCACGTCCCGCCTTCGCCATCGGGTTGCCCTCGATGGCCGCCACCACGGCCGCGCTCTCGCCCGGGGTGTTGAGCAGGATGGAGGTCGTGGAGCCGCCGAACATCGCGCCGTAGTAGATGCCCGCGAACATGATGAAGGCGCCGGTGGGTTCGAGACCGTACGTGACCGGGAGGAGCAGGGCCACCGCCATCGCGGGGCCGATGCCGGGCAGGACGCCGACGGCCGTGCCGAGCAGGACGCCTACGGCCGCCCAGAGCAGGTTGACGGGGGTGAGGGCCGTGCCGAAGCCGTCGAGGAGGGAGTTGAGGGAGTCCATGACTCAGAGCACCTCCATCAGGGGGCCACCGGGGAGCGGGACTCCGAGCAGGTTGTCGAAGACGAAGAAGGTGACGAGGGAGAGGCCGGCCGCGATGAGCGGGTCGCGGTCGTAGTGGCGGCTGCCCAGCGCGTACGCCGATCCCCAGAAGAGCAGGGCCCCGGAGACCGGGAAGCCGAGCGGGTCGATGAGAACCGCGTTGCCGAGGAAGACCCCGGCGAGGAGCAGGACCGTACGCCAGTCACCCGGCTCGCTCAGATCGACGTCCTCGCCGCCCTCGGCCTCGCCGCGGCCGCCGCGCAGGACGTCGACGGCGAGGAGTACGGCGACGAGCAGCAGGGCGACGCCGACGACGACCGGGACGGTCCTCGGCCCGACGGGTCCGCGCTGGGTGAGGTCGACGTCCATGGTGAGGGCGTCGGTGAGGACGAGACCACCGAGCAGCAACAGCAGCACGCCGACGCCGATTTCGGAGTGTTCGCGCAGCCACCCGCCGCGGCCGGCTGGCGCGGGGGTCCCGGCTTCGGTTCCGGTCGTCACAGCCCCAGCTCCTTCAGTACCGAGTCCACGCGCTCGTCCTGCTCGTCCAGGAAGTCGCCGAACGCCTCCCCGGTCAGGAACGCGTCGTCCCAGCCGTTCTTCTCCATCGACGCCTGCCACTCGGGCGAGGCGTGCAGCTTCTCGATCAGCGCGACGAGCTTGTCGCGCTCGGCGTCGGTGAGTCCGGGCGGCGCGACGATGCCGCGCCAGTTGGTGAAGTCGGTGTCGAGGCCCGACTCGCGCAGGGTCGGGGCGTCGAGGCCCTCGACGCGCTCGGGCCCGGTGACGGCGAGGAGCCTCAGCTCGCCCGACTTGATCTGGTCGAGGTACTCGCCGACGCCCGAGACGCCGAAGGCGATCTTGTTGCCGAGGATGGAGGCGAGGAGCTCGCCTCCGCCGTCGAACGGGATGTAGTTGACGGACTTGGGCTCGATGCCCGCCGCCTTCGCCATCAGCATGGGCGCGAGGTGGTCGGGCCCGCCGGGTGAGGAGCCGCCGCCGACGGGGAGCTCGGCGGGGTCCTTCTTCCAGGCGGCGAGGAGGTCGTCGATGGTCTTGTACGGGGAGTCCTTGCCGACGACGACGATGTCCTGCTCTTCGGTGAGCCGGGCGATCGGTGTCGTGTCGCCCAGTGTCCTGGGCGACTTGTTGGTGTGGACGGCGCCGACGACACCGAGCCCCATCGACATGGCGAGCTTGCCGTTGCCGTGTTCGCCGACGAGCCGGGTGAGACCGACGGTGCCGCCGGCTCCCGGCAGGTTGAACACCTCGATGTTGTGGGTGAGGCCGGCGTCCTCGGCGTTCTTCGCGGCCGTGCGGGCCGTGATGTCGTAGCCGCCGCCGGGGGTATTGGGAACCATGAAGCGCAGGCCGGGGATCTGCGTGCCGGTGTCGGCGCCGCTGCCTGTCGTGAGCAGCGGCGGCCCCACCAGTACCAGCAGTGCCGCCCCGAGCAGGGAGAGGGGAGTGCGCACGCGCACCTGGGCCACCACCTGTCCGTTTGAACTGGGGATTCAGGGAAATTCGTGAAGTGGCCCACATGCTGCCCGCACGTCGACAAGCTGTCTCCCTTCCGCAATCAACGGACGTTGTGGTCGTTGTGGTCGCGCCCTAGCCTTGCGCGGTGACCAAGGTGCTGGTGGTGGACGACGACTTCATGGTCGCGAAGCTGCACAGCCGCTGCGTGTCCGCGATGGACGGTTTCACGGTCGTCGGAGTGGCGCACAGCGGCGCCGAGGCGCTGCGCGCGGCCGAACGGCTCCGTCCCGATCTGGTCCTGCTCGACGTATATCTGCCCGACATGGACGGGATCAGTGTGCTGCGTGAGCTGCGCGCGGCGGAGGAGCGGGCCGCGTCCACGGAGGACAGGTACACCGTGGACGCGCTGTTCATCACGGCCGCCCGCGATGCCGGGGTCATCAGGGCCGCACTGCGGGCCGGCGCCCTGCACTATCTGATCAAGCCGTTCGACCGGGCGGCCCTTCAGGAGCAGCTGCGGCACGTGGCGTCGGTGCGTACCCGCTTCGACGAACTCGCCGAGCGGGGCGAGGCGCGCCAGGCGGACGTCGACCGGATCTTCGGGCCCCGCCCGCCCGGCTCGCGCGAGCTGCCGAAGGGCCTCGCGACGCCCACGGCGGAGCTGGTCGAGCGCGCCTTGCGCGAGCACCCCTCGGGCCTTTCCGCCACCGAGTGCGCCGAGTCCGGATCGCTGTCACGCGTCAGCGCGCGCCGCTATCTGGAGTTCTTCGCGGACACGGGCCGCGCCGAGGTGACGCTGCGGTACGGCGGGACGGGGCGGCCGGAGCGCCGCTACCGGTGGATCGGCTGACGGTTCTTAACGAGCGCTGAGTGGGTCCTTAAAGGCACCATAAGGATCGCGGTCCCCCGCCCCGGGCGGGGGATTTCGCTGTTTCCGGGGGCTAGCGTGCTGATCGCCGGGGCGGAGTTCAGTCCGTCGGCGCCGCTTGTTTTCGGGGGGCCGCGCCGCCGGACCCGGTCCCCGCCCCGTGCGCCATGTGTCCCCACCGCAAGGAGAACGACCCGATGACCGCTCGTCGCACGGACCGCAAGGGCAGCACGGCTGCCGTAATCGCCGCCCTCGGCATCGCGCCGCTCGCGCTGACCGCCCTGTCGGCCGTTCCGGCTTCCGCCCACGGCTCGATGACGGACCCGGTCTCCCGGGTGTCGGCCTGTTACGCGGAGGGACCGGAGAGCCCCGACTCGGCGGCGTGCAGGGCGGCGGTCGCGGCCGGCGGTGTGCAGGCGTTCTACGACTGGAACGCGGTCAACATCGCGAACGCCGCCGGGAACCACAAGCAGCTGATCCCGGACGGCGAGCTGTGCAGCGCCGGCAACGACAAGTACAAGGGCCTGGACCTGCCGCGTGCCGACTGGCCGTCGTCGAAGCTGGCCGCCGGCAAGCACACCTTCCGTTACAAGGGCACGGCTCCGCACAAGGGTTCGTTCGAGCTGTACCTCACCAAGGACGGCTACGACCCGACGAAACCGCTGAAGTGGTCCGACCTGGAGGAGAAGCCCTTCGCCGACGTCACGGACCCGAAGATGGAGAACGGCGACTACGTCTTCGACGGCACGGTCCCGAACAAGTCGGGCCGGCACCTCGTCTACAGCGTCTGGCAGCGCTCGGACAGCCCCGAGGCCTTCTACACCTGCTCCGACGTGGTCTTCGGCGAGGACACCGGCGGGTCGGGCGCCGACGAGTCGTCCGTGGAGCACAACGGCCACGGTGACGACGACCACGAGACCGGCGCAGAGGTGACGGCCCCGGCCACCGGTCAGGAGACCGGTGCGGACACCGGTGAAGACACCGGTGAAGACGCTTCCCGGCCTGCCACCGGCCAGGCCGCCAACACGCCGGAGGCGAACGGCACCGGCGCCGCGCAGCCGGTCACCGCTGCCGGCGAGAACCTGGCCGAGACCGGTGGCGACGGCACCACCCCGTACATCGCGATCGGCGGCGCCGCCGCGCTCGCCGTCGGTGCCGCGGTGATGTTCGGCGCCGTCCGCCGCAAGACCACCCGCCGCTGACCCGGCCCCGGCTCCGGCCCCCGCCCCGGCTCCGGCTCGGCCGGCCTCTATGACTGCTGCCGCCCCCGCCTCGTTTCCCGGGCGGGGGCGGCAGCCCTGTGGCAGCCGTCGGCCGGCAGCGCCGTAGTTTCAGCCGATCGGCCCAGCCCCGCCTGCGCGAACGCCGGGTGCCCCCGAGCGTGGGGGCATGACTTTCGTCGACGAGGTGAAGACCGCCGTCACGCCACGGGCCGCACTGCTCGTCATAGGCGTGCTCGCCCTGCAACTGCTCTTCATCACGTCCTACGTGGGAGCACTGCACAGCCCGAAGCCCCGGAACGTTCCCTTCGGCGTCGTCGCACCCGAGCAGTCGGCCGCGCGCCTCGTCGACCGGCTCCAGGGCCTGCCCGGCGACCCCCTGGACCCGCGCACGGTCGCGGACGAGGCCACCGCCCGACGGCAGATCTTGAACCGTGAGATCGACGGCGCCCTGATCGTCTCCCCCGCCTCGAAGACCGACACCCTGCTGGTCGCCTCCGGCGGAGGCACCGTGCTCTCCTCGGCCCTGACCGCGCTCGCCACCCAGGTCGAGGCGTCCCAGCAGCGCACCGTGGAAACCGTGGACGTGGCCCCGGCCTCGGACCGGGACTTCGACGGCCTCTCCGCCTTCTACCTGGTCGTGGGGTGGTGCGTCGGGGGCTACCTCTGCGCCTCGATCCTGGCGATCAGCGCGGGCTCCCGGCCCGCCAACAGAGAGCGCGCGGTGATCAGACTCGGCGTCATGGCGCTCTACTCGATCGCGGGCGGGCTCGGCGGCGCGATCATCGTCGGCCCGGTTCTCGACGCTCTGCCCGGCAGCATCATGGCCCTGTGGGGTCTCGGTTCCCTGGTCGTCTTCTCCGTCGGCGCGATCACGCTCGCCCTCCAGGCGCTCACCGGCGTCGTGGGGATCGGTCTGGCCGTCCTGCTCGTCGTGATCGCGGGCAATCCGAGCGCGGGCGGGGCGTTCCCGCTGCCGATGCTGCCGCCCTTCTGGGAGACGATCGGCCCCGCCCTGCCGCCGGGTGCGGGCACCTGGGCGGCGCGCTCGATCGCGTACTTCCAGGGCAACGCGGTCTCCGGACCGCTTCAGGTCCTCAGCATCTGGGCGATCGCGGGCAGCGTCATCACCCTGATCATGGCCTCGCTGCGCAGACCGGACACGGTCGACTCCCCGCCGCCCGGCACTTGAGGACCACCGGATCCGGGGCGGCGCCCCGTCCGGTACGCAAGCGCACCGGACGGGGCTCCGGCCGGCCGGGCCAGTACCGGAACCAGGACCCGGGGTTCAGCCGATCTCCGCCTCCAGCGCCTTCAGCGCCGCCGGCACCGGCTGGAAGAACGTCTCGCCGCCCGCCGTGCAGTTGCCGCTGCCGCCCGAGGTGAGGCCGATCGCCGTGTCGCCCGTGAAGAGCGAGCCGCCGCTGTCGCCGGGCTCGGCGCAGACCGTGGTCTGGATCAGCCCGTTGACGACGTCTCCGTTGCCGTAGTTCACGGTGGCGTCCAGCGCGGTGACCTTGCCGTCGTGCACCTCGGTGGTGGAGCCGCTGCGCTGCACCGCCATGCCGACGATCGCCTCGCCCGCCCGGGTGATCGGCTGCGTACTGCCGTTGTAGAGGTTGACCTCGCTCGGGTGCTCCACCCCGTCGCCGTACTTGACGAGCGCGAAGTCGTTGCCGGGGAAGGTCGAGACGGCCATCGTGCCGAGCGCGCCGCCCTTGGAGTCCGCCCACTGGCTGCCGGCCTTGCCGCAGTGGCCCGCCGTGATGAAGTGGGGCGCGCCGCCCTTGACCACGTTGAAGCCGAGCGAACAGCGTGCGCTGCCGCTGAGGATCGCGTCGCCGCCCGCGATGAGCGGCTTGAACTCTCCGGCGGACTTCTTCAGCAGGGCCTTCTGGCCGAACGCGCGGACGGCCTTCTCCAGCTTCGCCCACGCGTCGCCCTCGACCGTACGGTCGGCCGTCACCACCACCTTGTTGGTGACCGGGTCGGTGGTCCAGGCGGTGCCGGGGACGGTGGCCTTGCCGGTGAGCGCGGACCGTACGGCGCTCAGCTCGGCCAGGGTGTTCTTGACGATTCTGGGCTTGCCGCCCGCTTTCCGTACGCTCTGGGCCGCCGTCTCGTTCATGACGTTGACCACGAGTTCCTCGGACTCGCTGTCGTAGTACGCCCCGGCCGCGTTGTCGCCCAGGGTCGACTGGAGGTCGGAGGCGAGCTTTTCGGCCCCCGTCGCGGTCAGCTTCTTGACGGTGTGTCGAGGGGTTTCGTCACTGGCGTTCGCAGTCTGGAAGGTGACTCCGGCTGTCATCAGCGCCGCGACTCCGGCTCCCGCCATCGCCACGCGCCGCTTGAATGTGCGTCGGTGCTTCACGTAATGACCTCCTGTGGGGGGTTCGGCCCTGCGAGGTGGGGGGCAGGGCCGTGGTGCGCCCACCATTCCGAGGCTGATCGGTGGCACACAGAACCGACTTCAGGACGCGCACACGACGACCTCCGCGCGCCCGCCATGTCTTTACTCTCCGAGTTCTGCCCAGTCGGTCGCGTTCGCGAACACTGGATGCGACCATCTGGGCGGCAACGCGTGAGAAGCGCCCCTGTCCGGTATTCGTCCACTCGACGGCGAGTCCCCGCCCGGTCGGCCGGGCGGGGACTCGTCTGCTGCCGGTCGCGGCCGGCCTTCCGGAGTGATTTCTTCTCAGTAGACGCTGACGCCGTACGCGTTCAGGGCTTCGGTGACCGGCTGGAAGAAGGTCGTACCGCCGGAGGAGCAGTTGCCGCTGCCGCCCGAGGTCAGACCGATGGCACGGGTGCCGGAGTAGAGCGGGCCGCCGCTGTCGCCGGGCTCGGCGCAGACGTTGGTGCGGATCATGCCGTAGACGATGTCGCCGCCGCCGTAGTTCACCGTGGCGTTGAGGCCGGTGACGGTACCGCTGTGGGTGCCGGTGGTGGAACCGCGGCGGGTGACGGACATGCCGACGGTGGCGTTGGCCGCGCTGGTGATGTCCTGGTTGCCGACGGTGCCGGGGTGCGGGACCGAGGTGTTGGCGTACCGCACGAGGCCGTAGTCGTTGCCGGGGAAGCTGGAGCCGGCCGTCGGGCCGATGCTCGTGGTGCGGGCGGAGTCGGTGTACCAGGGCGGGTTGCCGTCGGTGCAGTGACCGGCGGTCACGAAGAAGTAGGTGCCCGCGGTGTTGCGGACGTTGAAGCCGGCGGAGCAGCGCCAGCTGGTGGCGTAGATCGCGTCGCCGCCGGAGATGAGCTTGGAGAACTTGCCGGGGGTCCGCTCGACGCGGAGGGCACCCGCGTTCGTCCCGGCTTCCCGCTTGATCTCGGCGATCTCGGCGCCGGAGACGGTGCTGTCGGCCGTGACGACCAGGGTGTCGGTCGCCTTGTCGATGTGCCAGGCGGTGCCGGCGACATCGGCCTCCAGGACCGCCTCACTCGCGGAGGAGAGCTGGTCGGCGCTGTACGTACGGGCCGTGTCGGCGCTGGCGTTCGGTACGGCGAGCGCGGCGGTGGCGACGAGTCCTGCGGCGATGGCGGTCAGGCGGGATCGTCTCGCCACGCCGTTGCGGGGGGTGGTGCGCCTGTTCCTCACTTTTCGTCCTCCCGAGGGAAGTAGGGGGCCCGCCCGTGAAGTGATACGGGCCCGTGAGGCGCAGTCAGTGAACCCGTCATTCGGATTCCGGACAAGGTGTGCCCCTGACAAGCGCTGTTCGGGAGTATTCGGGGCGCCAACCTGCCCGCGCAAGGGCGCCTTTCGGCCGACCGGAGACCACGACAGGCGGCCCCGGCAGCGCTGGGGCCGACGGGGCTGCGCGGTGTCCGGCGCGGCGTTCCGCGTGATGCCGCGCCGGGCGACGCCGTTCCGTGCGATGTCGTTCCGTGCGGCGCCGCTCCGTACGCGCCGCTCCGGTCCTGGGACGGGTCAGCGGTCGATCCGGTTCCTCTCCCCCGCCGGGACCGGCACCGGCAAGGTGTTGCCCGGCGGCGGGAACGGGCAGATGAAGTGGTCGGCGAACGCGCACGGCGGCAGCAGCGCCCGGTTGAAGTCGACGGTCACCGTGGAGTCGGCCGCGGGCGCCGGCGGCCGCAGGAAGCGGAAGCGGTACGTACTGTCCCCGCTGGTCGCGTCGGCGAAGACCGCCCAGAGCGAGCCGTCGTCCTCGACCGCGATCTGGAGCGTGTACTCGACGCCGTCGATCGCGAAGGCGATCTCCCCGGCGAGACCCAGCCCGCGCTCGCGCCCGTCCGCGTTCTCGACCTGGAGGGTGGTACGCCCTTCCCCGTACGGACGGAAGCGGCCCTGAAGCACCCACTTCGCGTCGTACGGCGTCACTTCCAGGCCCGCGAAGGCGCGCCGCGCCGGCGACCGGGGATCGAAGACACGGACCGCCCACAGCCCTTCGCGGCGCAGCACGACCAGCCGCCGCCCGCCGGCCGCGACGCGGGACTCCGGGATCGGCCCGGTGTCCGCGGTCAGCCTGGCCCCACCGGTGAGCGGCTGTCCGTCGACGGTGATCCCGTCCTCGGGCGCGGCGGTCAGGACCACCTCGTCGCCGTCGGCCGTCCACCTCCCCGGTACGGCCGAAATCCGACCTTCCGGGTAGTCGGAGAGCCAGTGGGTGCCGGTGAGCGAGAGCGGACCGTACGGCCCGGAGACCGTCTCGACGCGCTGCTCGTGCCAGTGCTGCCAGTCCTGCCAGTCCTGCTGGGGGTCTGTGCTCATGCGCCCGACTTTTCCACACGGGCGCCGCGGGCACGGGGAGCCCGGGACGCCGCCGACGTCATCAGTCGCAGCAGTCGCAGTTGCAGTGGCAGGTCCAGTTCTCGCACTCGCACGTGTGGCAGCAGCCCTCACGCTTCTTCCTGGACCAGGGCCCTTCGTACTCCGAAGCGCAACACCACTTGCAGGTGCAGCACAGCCCGACCGCGACCGCGCAGCCGGCCCAGAAGCCCCGCCTGCCGGGCCTGCGCGGCTCACCCGTGAAACCGGGCGGCATTCCGCCGGGGCCACCAGGACCGCCGTGGCCCCCAGGACCACCGGGGCCGCCGCCGGGCATCCCGGGACCGCCGCCGTAGGGATTGTTCGAGCCGTACGGTCCCCCGCCGCCGTTCCCGGACATGGGCGGCGGCGTTCCGTACGCCTGTGCCTGTCCCTGATGGCCGCAGGCCGTCGTCCCGAAAACCCGGTCCACCGACCGCTCCAGCTCGTGCGCCAGCAGGACGTGCGCCAGCTCGGCGTCCGTGAACTGCGTGTCGCGCAGCGCCAGCCGTACGCCGTGCACCGCGTCGTCGCACAGCCGGCGCGCCTCGGCGAGCCCGGTGCCGGTCGCGGTGAGCGGGTTCCACGCACCCGACGCAGCGTCAGCCCGCTGGTCCTCCACGGCGTCCAGCAGATGCGCGAGCCGCCCGAAGAGGCGCCCCGCCTCCGCGAGCGGCGCCGCGTTCTGCGGTTTCCCGGCGAGTACGGCGGTGTGCGCGAAGGCCGCCGCGGTCGCCGTCTCGGCCGGTTCGGTGACCGCGAGGACGGAGGTGCCGGGGCCCGCCAGCGCCTCGATGCCGGCCTGGCGGTCGACCGCGTCGACGAGCAACGCGGTGTCGAAGCCCAGTGAGGCGCCCGTACGCGCGCCCGCCCGGTCCCAGCCGGCGGCGACCCGGCGCGCGGCCGCGGCCACCGGCCTGCGCGCCAACACCCCGTCCCGGTCGGCGACGTGGTCCCGTACCTTCGCGGAAGCCAGGACCAGCGAGACGGCCGCCGCGAGCCTGGCCCCTTCGCCCCGGGCGACGGGCGCGGTCCGCATCGCGCGCAGCGGGCAGGGGCCGGCGGTGCGCCGCCACCCCGTGATGCGTTCGGACTGAGCCTCCGTCAGGACCGAGACAATGAGCCCGTCGTAGTTGGTGACGACCCTGGCGAGCTGCCCGTGGTCACCGCGAAGTGCCAGGCAGAGCCCGCAGAGATGGGCCATCCACTCGGTCCTGAGTCCCGCCGGGAGCCGGTGGCTGCAGGGCCTGACGATTCCGAACACGGCGTTTCCCCAGGTGTCGTTCGACGGTGCGCCCCGCATCGTATCGAGGTGGTTCGAGGGCGCCGGAGCGGGCATCTGTTCACCCGTCCGTCCCCCTCGTCACCCATGTGGCCCGACGGTCCTATTTTTCACCCTGTCAGCAGCCTTACGCAGTGGGAACCTTGACGAATCGCCACAAGTTCTGCACCAGTACCGTCACGAATCACCTGCGCGGCGACTATCCACTTGGCGCGTAATCCGCATGATGGACGACCATAGGGGGAGCGGAACACAGACACGACCGCGGTGAAAGGAGGCGTCCCATGGGATCGGTGCGCAAGGCCAGTGCCTGGCTCGGACTCGTCGAGGACAGCGACGATGACCGCTACTACGACGACGAGTACGCCGAGGGAAACAACGAGACAGCCGAGCCCTGGGTCACGGACCCGCGGGTCCGGGCGGCCTCCGAACCGGCCGGGGACAAGGGCCCCAGGATCGCCACGGTCACCCCGGACGGCTTCCGGGACGCGCGTGCCATCGGCGAGCTCTTCCGGGACGGCGTCCCGGTCATCATGAACCTCACGTCCATGGAGCCCTCCGACGCCAAGCGCATCGTGGACTTCGCCGCCGGTCTCACCTTCGGTCTGCGCGGTTCGATCGAGCGCGTCGCGACCCGGGTCTTCCTGCTGAGCCCCGCCGACACCGAGGTCGTCAGCGGCGAGGCGGCGGGCCGCGACACGCACGGTTTCTTCAACCAGAGCTAATGGGCGGGGCCGCTCACCGGAAGGCGTCCAGGCCGGTGAGCGCCTTGCCCAGTACGAGCTGATGCATCTCGACGGTGCCCTCATAGGTGAGCACCGATTCGAGGTTCGTCGCGTGCCGCATCACCGGGTACTCCAGCGAGATGCCGTTGGCCCCGAGGATCGTCCTGCTCGTACGGCAGATCTCGATCGCTTCGCGCACGTTGTTGAGCTTGCCGAAGCTGACCTGTTCGGGCCGCAGGCGCCCCGCGTCCATGCGCCGCCCCAGGTGGTGGGCGAGCAGGATGCCCTTGTGGAGTTCGACCGCCATGTCGGCGAGCTTGGCCTGGGTGAGCTGGAACCCGCCGATCGGCTTTCCGAACTGCTCGCGGGTCTTCGCGTAGTCGAGCGCGGCCTCGAAGCTGGCGCGGGCCGCTCCCATCGCGCCCCACACGATTCCGTACCGCGCGTGGCTCAGACAGCTCAGCGGCCCCTTGAGACCGGTGACGCCCGGGAGTACGGCGTCGGCGGGCAGCCGCACCTCGTCCAGGACCAGCTCGCTGGTGACCGAGGCGCGCAGGGACCACTTGTGCGTGATCTCGGGCGCCGAGAAGCCGGGAGCGTCGGTCGGCACGACGAAGCCGCGCATGCCGCCGTCGGTCTGCGCCCAGACGACGGCGACGCCCGCCACCGACCCGTTCGTGATCCACATCTTGCGGCCCGTCAGGACCCAGTCGCCGCCGTCCTTCTTGGCGTACGCCCGCATCCCCGCCGGGTCGGAACCGTGGTCGGGCTCGGTCAGCCCGAAGCAGCCGATGATCTCGCCCGAGGCCATGCCGGGCAGCCAGCGCTGCTTCTGCTCCTCGGAGCCGAAGCGGTGGATCGCGTACATGGCGAGCGAGCCCTGTACGGAGACCAGCGAGCGGATGCCGGAGTCGGCGGCCTCCAGCTCCAGGCAGGCCAGGCCGTACTGGACGGCGGACGCGCCCGCGCAGCCGTAACCCTCCAGGGACATGCCGAGGGCTCCGATCGAGCCGAGCTCGCGGGCCAGTTCGCGGATGCCGGGGAGCTCGCCGCGCTCGTACCAGTCGGCGATGTGCGGCAGGACGCGGTCGGCGGCCCAGGACCGTACGGTCTCGCGGATCGCGAGGTCCTCGGGTGCCAGCAGATCGTCGATGCCGATCGGGTCGGTGGGGTCGAACGACGGAAGCTGCTGAAGCTTCGAAGTGACGGACATTCCTGGCCCTCCGGCGGCTGCTCGGCTCACGGTGCTGCGTAAAACTAGCAGTGTTAGTTACTGTTCGCCGCCGACGTTACGGGGTCAGCGCGCGGCCCGTCCAGACCCGGCCCGTTCCCGGGGCTCCCGGCGCGCCGGGACCTTCACCCGGGGTCCGGCTTCCTGGTGAGCGGACTGCCGGTGGCCGGGGTGCTGCGGGCCGGGCACCCGGGCGTCCGGCGCCGGGCGGTCCGTCCCCTTCTCCGGTCCGCACGCCCCGCAGTCCATCAGCCGCGGCAGTCTCAGCGCGGCCAGCGCCCCGAGCAGCAGCAGGCCCGCGCTGACGAAGAGCGTCACGTGCAGACCGTGGACGAAGGCGTGCCGCGCCGTGGAACGCACCGCGTCACCGGCGGCTCCGCCGAGCCGGGACGCGACCGTGTACGCCTCGCCGAGCGAGTTCGCCGCGCCCGCGCTGTCCGCCGGGGAGACCCCGGGGATCGCGGTGACCCCGGGCGCGTAGGCGGCGTTCATGACGCTGCCGAGCAGCGCGATGCCCATGCCGGCGCCGAGCTGGTAGGAGGTCTCGCCGATGGCGGCGGCGCCGCCCGCGTGCTCGGCCGGGGCCTCGCTGAGCATCGACTCGTACGCGCCGAAGAGCGTGGTCTGGAGCCCGAAGCCGAGCAGCACGAAGCCGGCGGCCAGGAGTGCGGGCCGGTCGTGCTGTCCCATCGGGGTCAGCACGAGAACGGCCGCGGCGGTCAGCGCGAAGCCGAACGACACCATGGCGCGCGGGCCGAGCCGCCGGAGGGTGTACGAACCGGTGACGCCGGCCGCCATCGCGGCGAAGGTCAGCGGCAGCAGCCGCAGCCCGGTCTCCAGCGGACTCAGTCCGAGCACCAGCTGGAGGTACTGGACGGCTATCAGCTCCAGGCCGACCAGCGCCAGCATCGCCAGGACGATGCATCCGACGGAGGTGGAGAAGGCGGGCCTGGCGAACATCGTCACGTCGATGAGCGGATGCGCCCGCGTCTTCTGCCGCCGTACGAAGAGGACGAGCAGTACGGAGCCGACGAGCAGCGGCAGCAGCGTCCCGGCGTCGGCGATCCCCTCGCCGCCGCCCGCCCGCTTCACGCCGAGGACCATGCCCAGCACACCGGCCGCCGCCATCAGCGCGCCGAGCACGTCCCAGGCCCCCTGGCCGCTCCCCCGGGATTCGGGCAGCAGCCAGCGGCCGGCCGGCAGGATCAGCGCCATCAGCGGGATGTTGACGAGGAAGACCGAACCCCACCAGAAGTGCTGGATGAGGAAGCCGCCGAGCACCGGTCCGGTGGCGGCGCCGATGGCCGCGACCGCGGTCCAGATGCCGATGGCGGCGGCGCGTTCGCGCCGGTCGGGGAAGGTGTGACGGAGTATCGAGAGCGTGGCGGGCATGATCATCGCGCCGCCGACGCCGAGCAGGGCGCGGGCCGCGACGAGGACGTGCGGGGTGTCGGCGGAGGCGGCGAGCGCGGACGCGGCGCCGAAGAGTCCGTAACCCAGCAGCAGGACGCGACGACGGCCGACGCGGTCGCCGAGCGTGCCGAAGAGGATCAACAGCGAGGCGCAGACCAGCGGATAGGCGTCGACGATCCAGAGCAGTTCCATCGCGCCGGGGCGCAGGTCCTCGGAGACGGCCGGGACGGCGATGTGCAGGATCGTCGCGTCGAGGGCGACCAGCAGGAGACTGGCGCACAGGACGACCAGTACGGCCCAGCGGTTGCCGGCGACGGCTGTCAGGTCCGGCCGATGCCGGGGGGCGTCCGCAGACCGCTGTGCTCCGGCCGTGGTCGTCCCTGACATGTACGTACCTCCCAGTGGAATCCCTCGCGCTCGGCGGACCGGCGGGGACGGCGTGTCCAACGCCTCCGCGGGGCCCGGCATCGACGGGCGAGCGAGCCGTCAGAGTACGCGAGTTCACCCATGTGCCACGTGGTGCACCTCTCATCGGGGCGGCGGACGCGGTGTGGTGTGCGCCACGCGGCAGGGCCTGTTTTTGATCTTGATTCCTTCATGAGCGGGCGGCAAATTCCGCGTTGAGTTCCGGTGAACCGAATTCGTCGGCGCACATTCACTCTTACGCGCGACCCTCCGAATCAATAGGACACAAGGCCGCTCCGCTTTCCTGGGACGGCCGGGATAAACTCCCCGATGAGACGCACCCCACATCACATCGTCATCACAAAGATGCCGGATGGGCCGGGCTTGTCACTCACCCGCTGTAACGTCGATTCAGTGCGTACCGACCGAATCTTTGCCCGGCTGGACCGGGAACCGGAGCCGCCGAAGATAGAGATCCCCGGGATGAGCCGTACCCGTACGGTCCTCTTCGGTTCGACGCTGGCGTTCTACATCGCCATCGTCTGGGCCGTGCTGATCACGTCCTGGCTCGTGGCCCTCGACTGGAAGGTGATGCTGTTCCGGCCGTACGAGCAGTGGCCGGAACTCCATCCCTTCCTCGACTACTTCGTGGTGCTCGGCCAGCGCGGGCCCACCGCCGTGATGGTGGCCGCCTGGCTCGGCTGGCGCTCCTGGCGCCAGCACACGCTGCGCCCGCTGCTGGCCCTGGGAGCCGCGCTCCTCCTGCTGAACGTCACGGTGGGCGCCGTCAAGCTGGGCCTCGGCCGCCTCGGACCGCACTACGCGACGGAGATCGGCTCGGCCGAGATGTTCGCGGGCGGCGATATATTTCCTTCCGGCCACACCGCGAACGCCGTGGTGACCTGGGGCATCCTGGCCTACCTGGCCACCACCCCGCGGGCCCGGCGCCATCTGTCGGTGCTCTCCGCCGTGGTCGCGCTGGGCGTCGGCGCGACCACCGTCTACCTGGGCACCCACTGGCTGAGCGATGTGCTCCTCGGCTGGGCCGCGGGGCTGCTGATCCTGCTGAGCCTGCCCTGGTTCGAGCCGCTGATCGGCCGCACCGAGGCCTGGATCTTCGCGGTGCGCGCGGCCTGGCGCGGACGTCGCAGGCTCGGCGCCGCACAACCCGCTCCGGCCGGCGGCCGCCTGGCGCCGGCGCCCTTCGCGGACCGCCATCCCGCCGCCCCGGACGAGAAGCCGGCCCGCGAGCCGGTGGGGGCGGGCAGCGGGAGCGGCAACCGCGCCACGGGCGCCAGGACCACCGGTCACCTCACGCCGCGGCCGCACACGGCCCGTTCGGAGCGGACCCCGGTCACACCGGCCGGCAGCCGCCGCCCGCCGCACGCCGACCGTGCGGGCGCGGCCCGCCCCGGGACGTCGCCCCGGCCGGTGGCCGGCGGCTGACCCACCGCAGGACCCGCGGGGACGGTACGCACAGCCTCCCCCGCGCGTGAAGGCCCCGGCCGGCTCCTCTGGAGCCGGCCGGGGCCTTCACCGTGTCCGGGCCTTCACCGTGCCCGGTGCCTTCGCGTGTCCGGGTCTTCGCGTGTCTGCGGTCAGCCCTGCCAGCAGCGGATGACGGCGCCCTTCTCGACCTCGAAGTTGAGGCGCCCCGTCACGTACTCCATGGTGATGATCGAGCCGGGCGGCAACGCCCGGACGGTGCTCCAGCCCCGGTCTCGGGCCAGCCGCTCCGCGTCGGCCGCGTCGAGGCCGACGTAGGACTCGGGAGCGTCGTCGGGCTGTGCGGAAGGGGTCGGTACGGATGCCATGGGACTCACCGTAGGCCGCCTGGAGCGGGGAAGGAAGCCCGCGGCCCGAGCCGTGTGTCACCGTCCCTGATACCTCAGCGGTCACACTTGTGTCACAGGATCAGGACAGGCGTTTGGCATGAACTCCTTCACCCGAAAGGAGCGTGCCGCGCGTCGGGATGCGAATTACGCTCCTCGCGAATGATCACCCGATAACAGGTTCAGAATTCATTCCCGGAACCTCGTGGGCGCTTCCCCGCAATTGCCCCCACGAGCCCGCCGGGAAAGCTCACTGTCCGTAGCGAATTCACGGTTCCCGCACAGAATCCGCACCGCGCGGTTCGGGACGGAGACGGACGCCGCCGAGCCGGTCACCCCGGTGCGTCCGGCCCCAGAGCGCGCGCCAGGAGGTCACGGGCCGACCTGATCCGCTCGGTGAGTTCCGGCGGCTCGACCACCTCGAAGTCGAAGCCCGTCAACATGATGTGAATGACCAGCACGTCCAGGCTCGCCGCCCCGGTCCGCAGCAGACAGCTGTGCGCGTCGACGGCTTCCAGAGCGCCGGCGCTGGGCGAGACCACTTGGGCCGCCTCCTCCAGCGGCACCCGCAGCCGGACCACCGCCGTAGCGGCGTACGCCCCGGTGGACACGCCCTTCGAGACGTATGCCGCCAGGTCCCCGGCCGGGGGGTCGCGCGGCACGAAGCGCGGGCCGTGCGGCGGCGCAGGGGTGATCCGGTCCGCCCGGAACGTACGCCAGTCCGAGCGGTCCAGGTCCCAGGCGACGAGGTACCAGCGGTGCTCGGTGCACACCAGCCGGTGCGGCTCCACCGTCCTGCGCGACGAGGTCCCGCCGTGGTCGCGGTACTCGAAGCGCAGCCGCTCGCTGTCCCGGCAGGCGTTGGCCAGTTCCGTCAGCACCGAGGCGTCGACGGTGGACGCCTGCGGGCCGCGCAGCATGGGGACGGTGAAGGCGTTGAGCGCGCCGACGCGGCGGCGCAGCCGTCCGGGCAGCACCTGCTCGAGCTTGGCCAGGGCCCGTACGGATGTCTCGCCGATGCCATCGATGCCCTGTCCCGCGGCGGTGCGCAGACCGACCGCGACGGCCACGGCCTCCTCGTCGTCGAGCAGCAGCGGCGGCAGTTCGGCGCCGGCGCCGAGCCGGTAGCCGCCGCCCGTGCCGGGGCTGGCGTCGACGGGGTAGCCCAGCTCGCGCAGCCGGCCGACGTCGCGGCGCACGGTGCGCGGGGTGACGCCGAGCCGTTCGGCCAGGCCGGGCCCCGTCCATTCCCGGTGGGCCTGGAGCAGCGAGAGCAGGCGCAGCAGGCGTGCCGAAGTCTCCAACATGAGGGCGAGTCTGCCCGTGCTTGAGGACAGCGACCGTCCTCAAGCACCGACCGCTCTGCTCCCGCTTCCTCTTACCGCTTCCCGGTGTGCTTGGCGGTGTCGAGGCGCACGCTGAGGTCGTTGTCGGCGGTGTAGTACGGGTAGGCCGTGGTCGGCCGGGTCACCCGGGGGCCCTCGACCGGCAGCACCGGGTAGCGGAAGACGGTCTTCTTGTCCCAGATGTCGTCCAGGATGCGTCCGATCCGCATCCCCGGCGAGCCGTCGGCCGGGCACAGCCACAGGTCCCACAGCCGCTGCTCGTCGTCACGCCCCTCGGCCAGCGTCTCGTACGCCAGCGTGAAGGTGAACATGCCGTCCTCCCGGCCGCTCACCGGCGCCCGGCGCACCTCCTTCTCCGCGCCGCGCAGCCTGGCCTCGACGGCCGCGCCCTCGCCGAGCCCGGTCCCGTACAGCCGTCCTTCCACCGTCATCGCGCCGGGCGCGAAGGTGACGGTCCCCGCCTCGGCATGCGGCGCGCGCAGCCAGCTGCGCACCGCGAGCTTGCCGTCGAGGGCCGGGTAGGGGATGCGTACGGCGACCTGGGCGCGCCCGGGGTCGGGGACACGGTCGACGAGCGAGCGCAGGTCCCTGCGGCCGGGCTCGATGCGCTGCTCGCCGGTCTCGTCCCCCTGGGTGGTGAAGGCGTCCCAGCGGCCCTCGGCCAGCTCGACCGTGCTGGGCAGCACGGCGCGCAGCCGGCCCTCCCCGGCGGGGGTGAGCGGCAGCCGCATCACGTCCGCGGCCGTCTTCCCGCCGCGTCGCCGCAGTACGAGCACCGCGCCCGGCGACGCGTCGCCCACGATGTCGAAGGTGACGCCGCCCGCGGAGTCCGCGATGCAGTGGGCGCGCGGCGGCTCGGTACGGGTGGAGGTGCTGGTCATGCGGTCTGCCCTTTCCGGAGCGCGGAGGCGGCCTTGTGGCGGAGGGAGTACGCCCTGTCGAGTACCGCCCCCCGGGAGAGGTACAGCGCTTCGCGGACCCGGCTGCGCGAGGGGCCGTGGGCGCCGCGCGAGACCAGTTCGGTGAACAGCGCCTCGTGGCGCCCGGCGACGGATCCCGGGTCGAAGCGGGCCGAGTTCTCGAGCGCGGCCGCCCCCATGGCGCGTCGCAGCTCGTCGTCTTCGATGAGGCCGAGGAGCGCGTCGGCGATCGCGCCGGCGTCACCGACCGGCACCAGCCGTCCGTCGGTCCCGTCGGCGATGATCTCGCGGGGTCCGTGCGGGCAGTCGGTGGAGACGACCGGCAGGCCGGAGCGCATCGCTTCGACGATGGTCATGCCGAAGGACTCGTGGCTGGAAGTGACCGCGGCGATCGAGCCCTTGACCCATTCGGGTTCTATGGGGTTGGCGGCTCCCATCAGGAAGACGTGGTTGTAGAGCCCGAGTTCGTTGATGAGGGCGCGCAGCTTGTCCTTCTCGTTGCCGCTCGCGTCGCCGCCGCCGTAGATGCGCAGCCGCCAGTCGGGGCGGGCGGCGACGACCTTCACGAAGGCCCTGATCAGCAGGTCGTACCGCTTGACCTTGGTGAGCCGGCCGGCCGCGACGACCCACTTGGCACTGGCGTCGGCCGGGGCGACGGTGGGCGCGGGCACGCTGTTGGGCACGGCCTCGATGCGTACGCCGGGCAGCTTGAGACGGGTGCGGTAGGCGTGGGCGTCGGCTTCGGTGACGGTGGTGACGGCGTCCAGCAGGCCGTAGCGGTGGCTCAGTTCGCGGCGCAGCCGGTGGCTGTGGCCGTCGAGGGTGAGGTGCTCCTGGCCGACCCGCACGGGACCGCGCCTGGCCTGCCGGGTGATGTGCACGTTGAGTCCGGGGCGGGTGCCGACGACGACGTCCGCCTCCAGGGACTTCAGGTACGCGGCGAGCCGGACGTCGGTGAGGCGGCTGTACTGCTTGTAGCGGCCGTCGCTCTCCGGGAAGACCTTGGCGGGGAGTGCGAACCGCTCGTCGTGGCCGTCGTATCCCGGGCTCTTCTTCCGGTGGTCCACCAGGTAGTCCAGCCGTACGCCGGCGGGGGCGCCCAGCGCCGGCTCGTCGCGGTGGCGGAAGACCGAGACGATCTCGACATCGTGCTGCTCGGCAAGCGCCTGGGCGAGGTTGAACGTCGTACGGATCGTGCCGCCGATGCCGTACGCGTTGTGGAGTAGGAAAGAGATGTGCATACGCCGACGTGGCTCCCCGTTTTCCCGCGGACTGTGCTGTGGTCTGTGATCAGCATCGTTCAGAAAGCGACTGTAACTGGGCAAAACAGGATTGGTCTGGTCCGGGCCAAATCGTTCCAATACGGTTGCGACATCGATAGCGCGAACGAGGCAACCAAACTGCCGTTCCCTGCGTCAGGGCCGGTGGGGAATCCGGGCCACGGCCGCGCCGAACTCCGCCCCGGCACAGCCGTGTTCAGCGCGGAGGCGTCCGGGCCGCGGCGCGCTCCGCCCCGTCCTTCGCCTGCGGAACGACCAGCGGGACCCCGGTCCTGAGCCGGTCCGGGGCGGGGCCGGCCGCCTTCGCGCCGGCCGGCCGGCGATCGCCCGGGCACCGACGCGTTCGAGCCGTCCGCCCGGCACTCGTTCCCCGCTCCGCACCGGTTGGTTCGATTCTGTTCGCCTGTTCGCGTGACTCCGGCCACGACTCGCCCGTTGTCTTCCTTGACGAGCCGGGAATCGCCCGGCACCCGCACCGAGCCCGAGGAGTCCCCCGTGCCGCGCATGCTCGACGTCAGCGACGACGTACGCGCCGAGATCGGCGACGAAGAAGCCGACCGGCTGCTCGCCGGCGAGAACGCCCCGGGCAGCTACGACTGCACCTCCTGCCGTACCCAGGGCGACTCCGAACTGGAACGCACCAGCACCGTGCTGTTCGTCGGGGACGAGACCGCCGTCCTCGCGTTCGCCCACGCCACCTGCATCCCCTCGCAGGTCGTCCAGGTGGCCGAGGAACAGCTCCAGGGCGCCGTACGCAGCATCACGGGCGGCGGCCCCGACCTCCCCGGCGCCCAGCACGCCGACGCGCCCGACCAGGCCGTGCTCGGGGTCACCAGCGGCCTCGTACTGATCGGCGGCCAGCTGCATCCGGCCCTGGTGGTCGAGCCGACCGGTCCCGTCGCCCGTCCGGGCTCCGACGGCAGCACCGACGAGTTCCTCCCGCTCGTCACCGAGCAGGGGTTCCAGCCGGTCGCCGACCTGAGCGCGGTGCCCGCCGCGCTGCCCGGCTGGTCCGTCCTGCTCGCCATGGGCCAGCTGCACGCCGTACTCCAGCCCGGGACCGGCGGTGGCAACCAGGTCTCCTGGTGGCAGGCCCACCAGCCGCTCCAGGTCACCGACGGATGGCGGACGGCGGCCAACAAGTCGAGCACCGTCCTCGTCTTCGCCGCACCCGCCGGTTCCATCGGCCAGCAGCCGCGCGAAGACCTGCTGCGCAACGCGCTGGAGAAGGCCGCGGCCAACGGCGCGCTGGCCGCCGCGGCCATGCCGCTGGCCGGCACCTGACGGGCCGTACGGCCGGACGGCGCGCCCCGCGTACCCCCGCCGAGCAGGTGACCCCCTGCTCGGCCCGCATCCGACGGGCGCCGGGGTCGTTGGCACGTACGTGCACTCATACGACCCCCCACGCCCCCAGCCGTACCAGAGCCAGATTCCCGCGATGCGTCCCTCGCGGGAATCTCAGACCAACCACTCGCACACCCCGATCTACGACGCGCTCTACTCGGAGTACCGCAGGTCCTTCCGGGCCCTGCCCGGTGACCGCAGCGGCGAGGAGCATCTGGGGTTCACAGCCTTCACCACCGGGGTGCACCGCAACCCCGGTCCCACCGGTCGCACCGGCCAGGGAGCGCACAGCGGGCACAGCGGCTTCTGGCAGAGCGCCGGCAGCAGTCACCACGGCAACGGCGACGCCGCCGGCAACAACCCCCCTCACAGCAACGGGCGGCAGCACACCGGGAACCGCTTCCCGGCAGCGCTGCCGCCCGCTCCCCGTCGGGGGATCTGAACCTCTAGACCTGCTGGCAGGCCCTCCGCGTCACTTGTTGCGGCCGCGCTTCTCGCGCACCCGCACCGAGATGTGGATCGGGGTGCCGTCGAAGCCGAACTCCTCGCGCAGTCGGCGCTCGATGAAGCGCCGGTAGCCGGCCTCCAGGAAGCCGGAGGCGAAGAGGACGAACCGCGGCGGCTTGGTCCCCGCCTGCGTCCCGAAGAGGATGCGGGGCTGCTTGCCGCCGCGGACCGGGTGCGGGTGGGAGGCGACGATCTCGCCGAGGAAGGCGTTGAGCCTGCCCGTCGGGATCCGGGTCTCCCAGCCGGCCAGCGCCGTCTCGATCGCCGGGACCAGCTTCTCCATGTGACGGCCGGTCTGCGCCGACACGTTCACCCGGGGCGCCCACGCGACCTGGGCCAGCTCGGTCTCGATCTCGCGCTCGAGGTAGTAGCGGCGCTCCTCGTCGAGGGTGTCCCACTTGTTGTACGCGATGACCAGCGCGCGGCCCGCCTCGACGGCCATCGTGATGATCCGCTGGTCCTGCACACTGATGGACTCGCTGGCGTCGATCAGTACGACCGCGACCTCGGCCTTCTCGACGGCGGCGGCGGTACGCAGCGAGGCGTAGTAGTCCGCGCCCTCCTGGAGGTGGACGCGGCGGCGGATGCCGGCCGTGTCGATGAACTTCCAGGTGATGCCGCCGAGCTCGATCAGCTCGTCGACCGGGTCACGGGTGGTGCCCGCCATCTCGTTGACGACGACGCGGTCCTCGTTCGCCACCCGGTTCAGGAGCGAGGACTTGCCGACGTTCGGGCGGCCGATGAGCGCGATGCGGCGCGGACCGCCGACAGCCTGGCCGAAGGTCTGGGCCGGGGCCTCGGGCAGGGCTTCCAGTACGGCGTCCAGCATGTCGCCGGTGCCGCGGCCGTGCAGCGAGGAGACCGGGTGCGGCATGCCGAGGCCGAGCGACCACAGCGCGGTGGCGTCCGCCTCGCCGCTCTGGCCGTCGACCTTGTTGGCGCAGAGCACGACGGGCTTGCCCGCCCGGCGCAGCAGCTTGACGACGGCCTCGTCGGTGTCGGTGGCGCCGACCGTGGAGTCGACGACGAAGACGACGGCGTCGGCCGCCTCGATCGCGTACTCGGCCTGGGCGGCGACGGACGCGTCGATGCCGAGGACGTCCTGCTCCCAGCCGCCGGTGTCGACGACCTTGAAGCGGCGGCCCGCCCATTCGGCCTCGTAGGTGACCCGGTCGCGGGTGACACCGGGCTTGTCTTCCACGACGGCCTCGCGGCGGCCGATGATGCGGTTCACCAGGGTCGACTTGCCGACGTTGGGGCGGCCCACGACGGCGAGGACGGGCAGCGGGCCGTGACCGGCTTCGCCGATCGCGCCTTCGACCTCTTCGGCGTCGAAGCCCTCCAGCGCGGCGAGCTCCATGAACTCCGCGTACTCGGCGTCGCCAAGTGCTCCGTGCTCGTCGCCGGAGTGAATCTGGTCGTTCATGAAGTCCGTTCCTCGTTCATCATCATCGATGGACCACCGGTATTCCGCGCGGTCCACTACTCAAGTCTCACTCAGCGCCCGGTGAAACGCCGGGCACTTTCCAGGTGGGCGGTCAGCCGCTCCTGGATCCGTACGGTGGCCTCGTCCAGCGCCTTGCGCGTGCGCCGTCCGCTGCCGTCGCCGGCCTCGAAGGGATCGCCGAAGACGATGTCCACCCGGCCGCGCAGGGGTGGCAGGCCCGGTATCAGCCGTCCGCGGCGGTCCGTGGAGCCGAGCACCGCCACCGGGACGACCGGCGCCCCGCCGCGTACGGCGAAGTACGCGAGTCCGGCGCGCAGCGACGCGAAGTCGCCCTCGCCCCTGGTGCCCTCCGGGAAGATTCCCAGTACCCCGCCGTCCGCGAGGACGCCCAGCGCGTTCGAGATCGCCGTGCGGTCGGCGGTCGCCCGGTCCACCTTCAGCTGACCGATTCCGCGCAGGAACGGGTCGAGGGGGCCGACGAACGCCTCTTTCTTGATCAGGAAGTGCACCGGCCTGGGGGCCGTCCCCATCAGCATGGGCCCGTCGATCATGTGCGAGTGGTTCACCGCCAGGATCACCGGCCCGCTCACGGGGACCCGCCAGGCGCCGAGGACGCGGGGCTTGAACAGCCCGTACGCCAGGCCGATGCCGATGCCCCGTCCGACCGCCGCGCCACGCGGTGTGGGTGCCGTCACTTCGCGGCTCGCTTCCCCTCGACCAGGGTGACGACACACTCGATGACCTGGTCCAGCGTGAGGTCGCTGGTGTCGACCTCGACCGCGTCGTCCGCCTTGGCGAGCGGCGAGGTCTTGCGGCTGGAGTCGGCCGCGTCCCGCTTCAGCAGGGCCTCGCGGGTCGCGGACACGTCCGCGCCCTTCAGCTCGCCGCTGCGGCGGGCGGCGCGCGCCTCGGGAGAGGCGGTCAGGAAGATCTTGAGGTCCGCGTCCGGCAGCACGGTCGTACCGATGTCGCGTCCCTCGACGACGATGCCGAGTACGGCGCCCTTCGCGATGGACCGCTGCAGGTCGGTGATCAGGGTGCGCACCTCGGGCACGGCGCTGACGGCGCTCACCTTGGAGGTGACCTCCTGGGTGCGGATCGGCCCGGAGGCGTCGACGCCGTCCACCGTGATGGTCGGAGCGGAGGGGTCGGTGCCGGAGACGATCACGGGCTTGCCTGCGGCGTCCGCGATGGCGACGGGGTCCGTGACGTCGATGCCGTTGCTCAGCATCCACCAGGTGATCGCCCGGTACTGGGCGCCGGTGTCCAGGTAGCTGAGACCGAGCTTGGCGGCGACGGCCTTGGAGGTGCTGGACTTGCCCGTGCCGGAGGGGCCGTCGATGGCGACAATCACTGCTGCCGGGGCGGTCCGGGCGGCGGTTTCCACGGTGTAGGACACCTTCCTGGTACACGGGCTTGGACGGGCGGGGACCCGACGGGCCCCACCCAAGGTTACCGAGTCCCCGGCCCCACCCTCGACGCCCTTGCGATACCACCGCAAACCGGGCGCCGCACCGGTGCGCGAAGGCCGCTACTGGCGGATCGACCAGCCCCGCTCGCGCAGTGAGGCGGCCAGCCCGGGTGCGGCCGCCGGCTCCACCATCAGCTGCACCAGGCCCGCCTGCTGCCCGGTCGCGTGCTCGATGCGCACGTCCTCGATGTTGACGCCCGCACGCCCCGCGTCCGCGAAGATCCGGGCCAGCTCGCCGGGCCGGTCGCTGATGAGGACCGCGACGATCTCGTACGCCGCCGGGGCGGCCCCGTGCTTGCCCGGCACGCGCTCGCGGCCCGTGTTGCCGCGCCGCAGGACGTCCTCGATGCCCTCGGCGCCGCCCCTGCGCTTGTCGTCGTCGGCGGACTGGAGGGCCCGCAGCGCCTGGACGGTCTCCTCCAGGTCGGCCGCGACGCCGGTGAGCACGTCCGCGACGGGGCCCGGGTTCGCGGAGAGGATCTCGACCCACATCCGGGGGTCGGAGGCGGCGATGCGGGTGACGTCCCTGATGCCCTGGCCGCACAGCCGTACCGCCGTCTCGTCCGCGTCCGCCAGCCGCGCCGCGACCATCGACGAGACCAGCTGCGGGGTGTGCGAGACGAGCGCGACCGCGCGGTCGTGGGCGTCGGCGTCCATCACCACGGGCACGGCCCGGCACAGCGCGACCAGCTCCAGCGCGAGGTTGAGGACCTCGGTGTCGGTGTCGCGGGTGGGGGTGAGGACCCAGGGGCGGCCCTCGAAGAGGTCGGCGGTCGCGGCCAGCGGGCCCGAACGTTCCTTGCCGGACATCGGGTGCGTACCGATGTACGAGGTGAGGTCGCAGCCCAGCGCCTCCAGCTCGCGGCGCGGTCCGCCCTTGACGCTGGCGACGTCGATGTACGCGCGGGCGGTCCCGCGCCGCATGGCGTCGGCCAGCGTCGTGGCCACGTGCGCCGGCGGTACGGCGACGACGGCCAGGTCGACGGGGCCTTCGGGCGCCTCGTCGGTGCCGGCGCCGAGCGCGGCGGCGGTGCGGGCCTGCGCCGGGTCGTGGTCGGTGAGGTGGACGGTGACGCCGCGCCCGGCGAGGGCGAGGGCCGCCGAGGTGCCGATCAGGCCGGTTCCGACGACGAGGGCGGTTCTCACTGGGCGATGTCCTTGCGGAGGGCGCCGGCGGCGCCGAGGTAGACGTGGGAGACCGATGACTTGGGCAGGTCCGACTCGACGTGCGCGAGGATCCGCACGACGCGCGGCATGGCTCCCGTGATGTCCAGTTCCTGGGCGCAGATCAGCGGTACGTCGACGATGCCGATCTTGCGTGCCGCGGCGGCCGGGAAGTCGCTGTGGAGGTCCGGGGTGGCCGTGAACCAGATGCTGATGAGGTCGTCGGGGGTGAGCCCGTTGCGCTCCAGAACGGCCGAGAGCAACTCGCCGACCCGCTCGTCCATGTGCCCGGCCTCGTCCCGTTCCAGCTGGACGGCCCCGCGCACCGCTCGTACTGCCACGTCGTGCTCCTCGTTCCGTACCTCATGTGCCCTGCTTGATTCAGCGTAGTTGGGCAGGGCCCGGCGGGGGTCGGCGCGTTCCACGGGTGAGACGCGCGGGCCCGGCCGCGCCCGGCGCCGGCCACGGCCCGCCCGGATTGGGCTGTCGGACGTACAACGGCAGCGTGACGCGGCATTCGCGCCCCGGATGCTTCTTCTGCGGGGCGATGAGCGCGAAGATGCTGCCCTTCGCGCCGAACCTCCGGTGCGACGACAGGAGGAGCACGTGATGGGCAGGAGTACGAGCCGCCGGGCGGTCCTCGCGGCCGGAGCCGCGGCTGCGGGCACCGCGCTGGTGACCGGTTGCGGCAACGGCGGCGGGGGCGGGACCGGAGACGGCGTGAACGGCGGCGCCGAGGAGACCGAACCGGCCCCCTCGGGTTCGCCCGCCCCCTCCGGGAGCGCGTCGCCCACCGGAGAGGTTCCCGACGGCGGTGCGGCGCTCGCCGCAACCTCGGAGATCCCGGTGGGCGGCGGCAAGGTCTTCGAGGACGAGAAGGTGGTGGTGACCCAGCCGGAGCCGGGCACCTTCATGGCCTTCTCCGCGGTGTGCACGCACCAGGGCTGCACCGTCAGCAGCGTCGAGGACGGCGCCATCGTCTGCGCCTGCCACGGCAGCACGTTCCGGGTCGCGGACGCCTCGGTCGCGGGCGGCCCGGCCCGCAAGCCGCTCCCGCCGCGGCAGATCACCGTGGAAAGTGGTTCGATCCGGCTCGCCTGACGCGGCACAATCCCGAGCATGAACCCGTCCTCCGCCCCGCCGGCGCCCGAAGACCTCGTACGCCGCCACACGGTCTACTCCTGTGTGACGGGCTCGCGCGCCTTCGGCCTGGCCACGGACGGCAGCGACACGGACCGGCGCGGCGTCTTCGTCGCGCCGACGCCGCTGTACTGGGGTTTCGAGAAGCCCCCGACGCATGTCGAGGGCCCGATGGACGAGCAGTTCTCCTGGGAGCTGGAACGTTTCTGCGAGCTGGCCCTGCGCGCCGACCCCAACATCCTGGAGTGCCTGCACTCCCCGCTGGTCGAGCGCGTCGACGCCACCGGCCACGAGCTGATCGCCCTGCGGGACGCGTTCCTCTCCCGCCGGGCCCACCAGACCTTCGTCCGGTACGCGGTCGGCCGGCGCAGGAAGCTGGAGGCGGACGTACGGCAGCACGGCGCCCCGCGCTGGAAGCACGCCATGCACCTGCTGCGGCTGCTCGGCAGCTGCCGCGATCTGCTGCGCACGGGCGAGCTGGTGATCGATGTCGGCGAGGAGCGCGAGCGGCTGCTGGCGGTCAAGCGGGGCGAGGTGGCGTGGCCGGAGGTCGAGCGCCGGATGGAGCGCCTCCACGCGGAGGCGGACGCGGCCGGGGCGAAGAGCCCGCTCCCGCCGGAGCCGGACCGCCCCCGCGTGGAGGACTTCCTGTTCCGCGTACGCCGCGCTTCAGCCCGCTGAAAGACGCGGCCGGCGTGCCTCCCCGGCCCGGGGTGTCCTCCGTCGCGTCGTGGGTGGGCCCGGCCCGGACGGCGGAGCCGTTCAGCCGCTCGTACGCCGTCGCCTCGGCCGGAGGCCGTGACGCCGCCCGCGCCGCGTCGAGCACGGCGTGGAGGGCGCCGACGTCCGCACGCAGCAGGCCGCGGTCGCTGTTCCAGCACATCGCCGTCGCGCCGCAGCATCAGCCGTACGGACTTCCGCAGGTCGTGCGTGACCAGGCCCCTCCCCACACCGTCGCGCACCCCCGTGCGGCTCCGCGTCTCCTCCGGCTCCCCCGGGCCGCCGAGGGCCGGCACGGGCAGCAGGTGCGCGCCGCGCAGGTCCACGTCCGGGTCCCGGGACGGGAACCCGTAGAGGTGCGCCCCGGAAACCGGCGCGAACAGCAGCGGATCGGTCTCGTCCGCGAGAAGGGGCGCGAGGTCGGTGTCCGGCAGCCCGGCCTCGCGCAGACACTTCTCGTACGCCCTCATGGATCAGGCGTCCCAGAGCGCTCCGAGGGCCAGCAGTCCCCCCCTGTACTCGATGCGCTCCGCCCACCGCGCGGGCCACGCCTCCGCCCCCAGGTGCGCTCCGGCGAACGCTCCCGCCAGGCAGGCGATCGAGTCGGAGTCGCCCCGCGTGCACGCCGCCCGCCGCAGCGCGGTGACCGGCTCCCCGGGGAAGAGCAGGAAGCACAGCAGCGCGGTCGCCAGCGCCTCCTCCGCGATCCATCCGTCTCCCGTCGCCAGGCACGGGTCGGTCTCCGGCGACGGCGTGCGCAGCGCCGCGGCCAGCCGTTCCAGTACGGCCAGGCACTCGTCCCAGCCCCGCGCGACGAACGTCTCCGGCGAGGCGTCGTGGGCGTACGTCCACAGGTCCCCGAGCCAGCGCTCGTGGTAGCGGGTGCGGTTCTCGTACGCGTACGAACGGAGCTGCCCCACCAGCCCCGTCGGCTCCGCGCCCTGCGCCAGCAGGTACACCGCCCGGGCCGTCAGGTCGCTCGCCGCCAGCGCCGTGGGATGCCCGTGCGTGAGGGCGGACTGCAACTGCGCGGCCCCGGCGCGCTGTTCCTCGCTCAGCCCCGGTACGAGGCCGACGGGGGCGACCCGCATGTTGGCCCCGCACCCCTTGGAGCCGACCTGGCTGGCCCGCTGCCAGGGCAGGTCGCTGTCCAGCAGCCGGCAGGCGACGAGACAGGTGCGTCCGGGCGCCCGGTTGTTCTCGGGCGAGTGGTACCAGTCGACGAACTCCTCGCGCACCGGCCGCGCCAGCCTCGGCGGCCCGAGCACCCCGCGGTCCGTCGCGGTCCGTATCCCCCGCCCGAGCGCGAGCGTCATCTGGGTGTCGTCCGTGACGATCGCGGGCGTCGGCAGCTCCATCTCCCGCCACGGCCCGTACTTGGCGAGGATCGAGGGCACATCGTCGAACTCGGTGGGGAAGCCCAGCGCGTCCCCCAGCGCGAGTCCCACGAGGGCGCCGGTGGCTGCCTGCTTCGTCTTCATGCGGACCGTCCTTGGAGGCGTCGTTCGGATCGTCGTTCGGGGCGTGGTTCGGGACGTCGTCAGGAGCGTCGCTGCGGGCGCAGGAGGGGCGGGTGCAGCGTGGCGGCGGTCCCGGCCCGGTAGAGCGCGGCCGGTTTCCCCCGTCCTCCGGTACGCCGCGGCGCGCCCTCCACCGGTTCCACGAAGCCGGGCGTGGCCAGCACCTTGCGCCGGAAGTTGGGACGGTCGAGCTCCACGCCCCACACCGTCTCGTACACCTGCTGGAGCTCCCCCAGCGTGAACTCGTGGGGGCAGAAGGCCGTGGCCAGGCAGGTGTACTCGAACTTGGCGCCGATGCGGTCCCGCGCGTCGGCGATGATCCGCGCGTGGTCGAAGGCGAGCGCCGGGGCCCCGTCGGCGGGCATCCACTGCGCGTGCGCCGCGTCGCCGCCGCCGCGCGGCTCCGGCAGGCCGGGCACGAGCGCGGTGTACACGACGGAGACGACGCGCATCCGCGGATCGCGGTCGGGTTCGCTGTACGTACGGAGCTGTTCCAGGTGGAGCGCGGCGGCGGACTCCCGGGACAGGCCGGTCTCCTCGGCCAGTTCGCGCCGGGCGGCGGACTCGGCGGACTCCCGGGGCAGTACGAAGCCGCCGGGCAGCGCCCACGCCCCGGCGTACGGGTCCTGTCCACGTCGGATCAGCAGGACGTGCAGCCGCCCCTCCCGCACCGTGAAGACGGCGAGATCGACGGTGACGGCGAACGGCTCGAAGGCGTGCGGGTCGTACGTCGTCGCGTCGTTCATCTCGCTCCTGGCTTCTGCGCGGTGGTTCACTGACCGACTTCTTTATAGTCATCATGACTATAAAGAAGTCCGGTCCGCACCGCAAGACCGCACCACGCGCGCAGCGAAAAGCCCCCGGCCGGTTCCTGTACGTACAGGAACCGGCCGGGGGCCTCGGGGAAGGGGCGTCGGTTACAGACCGACTTCCTTCATCAGCATGCCGACCTCGGTGTTGGTGAGGCGGCGCAGCCAGCCGGACTTCTGGTCGCCCAGCGGGATCGGTCCGAAGGAGGTCCGCACGAGCCGCTCGACCGGGAAGCCGGCCTCGGCCAGCATGCGGCGCACGATGTGCTTGCGGCCCTCGTGGAGGGTCACCTCGACCAGGTAGTTCTTGCCGGTGTTCTCGACGACGCGGAAGTGGTCGGCGCGGGCGTACCCGTCCTCCAGCGCGATGCCGTCCTTGAGGCGCTTGCCCAGGTCGCGCGGGAGCGGGCCCTGGATCGCGGCGAGGTAGGTCTTCTTCACGCCGTACTTCGGGTGGGTGAGACGGTGGGCCAGCTCGCCGTGGTTGGTGAGCAGGATGATGCCCTCGGTCTCGGTGTCCAGCCGGCCCACGTGGAAGAGACGCGTCTCACGGTTGTTGACGTAGTCGTTGAGGTTCTGACGGCCGTCCGGGTCGCCCATGGTGGCGACGACGCCGGCCGGCTTGTTGAGCGCGAAGAAGAGGTGCGACTGGGTGGCGACCGTCAGGCCGTCGACCTTGACCTCGTCCTTGTGGACGTCGACACGCCTGCCCTGCTCGGTGACGATCTCGCCGTTGACCTCGACCCGGGCCTGCTCGATGAGCTCCTCGCAGGCACGCCGCGAGCCCATGCCGGCGCGGGCGAGGACCTTCTGCAGGCGCTCGCCCTCCTGCTCGGCTCCCGGGAACGTCTTGGGCGTCTTCACCTGAGGCTTGCTGTGCCGCTCGCGTACGCGCTCCTCGAGCTGGGCGTCGAGCTCGCGCGGGCGGGATTCGCGCTGGCCGTGCGGGCCACGGCGCGGCGCCGCGCCCCTGTTGCTCTGCGGGGCCTTGGGGCCGCCCTTGGCGCCACCGCGCGCGGACGCGCCACGGCCGCTGCCGGCGGTGCTGCCGCCGCGCCCGGCGCCGCCGGCGCTGCCACCGCGGCCGGCGCCCGCACCACTGCCACCACGTCCCGCACCGCCGGCGCTGCCACCACGGCCGGCGCCCGCACCACTGCCACCACGTCCCGCACCGCCGGCGCTGCCACCGCGCCCGGCGCCGCCACCGCTGCCGCCACGGGCACCGGGTGCGTCATGGCCGACGTCGTAACGGCGCTCCTCCGGGCGGGGACGGTCCGGGCGGTCCTGGCGGTCCGGGCGGTCGCTGCGCTTCTGCCTGTCGTCGCGCCCCTTGCCCGCGCCCCGCTGATTCCGGTCGTTGCCGCTTCCGCTGTTCCTGCCGCTGCTGCTTCGCATCAAAATTCCGTCTTGTCGTCTGCGTTTGTGTCCGAGGCGTACGGGGCGTCCGCATCGAACGACGGCACACCCTCTAGCGTCTCAGCCTCGATCGCGTCCGCCTCCGGGAGGAATGGCGCGAGCTCCGGGAGCTCGTCCAGGCCACGCAGGCCCATCCGCTCCAGAAAGTAGTTCGTCGTCCTGTACAGGATCGCACCTGTTTCGGGTTCCGTGCCCGCCTCCCCGACCAGACCGCGCTGGAGGAGGGTGCGCATCACGCCGTCGCAGTTCACGCCACGTACGGCCGAGACCCGTGACCGGCTCACGGGCTGCCGGTACGCGACGACCGCGAGGGTCTCCAGGGCGGCCTGGGTGAGGCGCGCCTGCCGGCCGTCCAGCAGGAAGCCCTCGACCGCCGCCGCGTACTGGGGCCGCGCGTAGAAGCGCCATCCCCCGGCGACCGCTCTGAGCTCGAATCCGCGCCCCTGTACGGCGTATTCGTCGGCCAGCTCCCGCAGGGCGTCCGCGACGGCTCCGCGGGGCCGCTCCAGGATCTTGGCGAGGTGCTCTTCGGCGGCGGGTTCGTCGACGACCATGAGGACCGCCTCCAGGGCGGGCTTGAGGCCGAGGTCCGCGACCGCGGGGGTCTCGCTCACTGTGTCTCCTCCACCACTTGATCGAAGTCGTCCGTGACGACGGGCTGCGCCGCCGCTGTGCCGGTCCACCGCACCATGAGCTCTCCCAGGGCCTCCTCCTGGTCCATGGCCACGGCCTTCTCCCGGTAGAGCTCCAGCAGCGCCAGGAACCGCGCGACAACGGTGAGCGTGTCCGGGGCGTCCTCCGTGAGCGTCCGGAAATCCGCCTCCCCCACCTCCCGCAGCCGCGCGACGACCACCTCGGCCTGCTCCTGCACGGACACGAGGGGCGCGTGGATGTGGTCGACGTACACCTGCGGCTCGGCCCTGGGCCGCATCGCCTTCACGGCGAGCTCGGCGAAGCCGTCGGGGCCGATGCTGATGACGACCTCGGGCAGCAGCGCCGCGTGGTGCGGTTCGAGACCGACCGTACGCGGGTACCGCCGGGACTCCGCGTCCAGCCGCTCGCTGAAGATGTCGGCGATCCGCTTGTACGCGCGGTACTGCAGCAGCCGCGCGAACAGCACGTCCCGCGACTCCAGCAGCGCGAGGTCCCCCTCGTCCTCCACCTCGGCGGCGGGCAGCAGCCGCACGGCCTTGAGGTCGAGCAGGGTGGCGGCCACGACGAGGAACTCGGTGGTCTGGTCGAGGTCGCCGTCGGGCCCCATGGCGCGGATGTGCGCCATGAACTCGTCGGTGACCTTCGAGAGGGCGACCTCGGTGATGTCGAGCTTGTGCTTCGAGATGAGCTGGAGCAGCAGGTCGAAGGGCCCCTCGAAATTCACCAGCCGGACGGTGAACCGCCCGTCCGCCACGACCGGCCCGTCCGCCACGACCACCGGCCCGTCGGGCGGGGGCGTGCTCTCCGGGCCGCCCGCCCCCGCCCCGGCCTCTGGCGTCTCTCCGGCCTCTGGAGGAGCCTCCGGAGCGTCTTCCGGGGCCGCCGGGCGCGCCGCCCCCGGCCCGCGCCCCAGGCTGCGGCGTGAGGCCCTGGCGGGCTGGGCGGGGACGTCGGTGGGCGGCATCGCGGGTCCAGGTGCGGAAAAAGAAACAGGGGCAGCGCAGGCTACCTCCGGTCCGGTCAGCGACCGCGCAGGCGCCGTACGAGAATGCTCGCGTCGCCGCGCGACTCCAGGTCCGCGAGGACGACGGCGACCGCCTCCCGCACGATCCGGCCGCGGTCGACGGCGAGCCCGTGCTCACCGCGCAGCACCAGCCGTGCGTGTTCCAGGTCCATCAGTTCCTCGGCCGAGACGTAGACCGTGATCTTCTCGTCGTGCCGTTCGCGGCCGCTGGGGCGACGGTTCGCCCCGCGCCCGCCCCTGCGCCGCGGCTGGGCGCCCGCGGCAGGGGCCGCAGAACGCTGCTGGGAGGGCGGCTGCGCGGACGGCTGGCTCTCCGGCGCGCGGCGGGCCCTGGCGGCGGCAGCGGCCGCCTGGTCGCCCTCCACGGCCCGGCTGCGATGCCCGCCGGCCTCCGCGTCGGCGGCGGTGTGCTCGGCCGCGTCACCGGAGCCGGCGGAGTTCCTGGGCGACGCGCCCTCGGACTGCTCGGCCGCCGTCGCGGGGTCGCTCTCCGCCGCGGGACCGGGCACGCGTGCCTCGCCGCCTGCGGGCGGGCGGCGCGGGGACGACGACTGCAGCGCCATCCCCCCGGTCGTGCGGAACAGTTCGTCGGCCCCCGGCAGACTCACTCGGCGTGACACCGGGCGAGCACCTCCCTGGCGAGCTGGCGATAAGCGGCCGCACCGACCGAGTTGGAGGCGTACGTCGTGATCGGCTCACCGGCGACCGTGGTCTCCGGGAAGCGGACCGTACGCCCGATCACCGTGTGGTAGACGTGCTCGTCGAATGCCTCGACGACCCGCGCCAGCACCTCACGGCTGTGCACCGTGCGGGAGTCGTACATCGTGGCGAGGATGCCGTCGAGCTCCAGGTCGGGGTTGAGCCGCTCCTGGACCTTCTCGATCGTCTCGGTCAGCAGGGCCACACCGCGCAGCGCGAAGAACTCGCACTCGAGGGGGACTATCACTTTGTGAGCCGCCGTCAGGGCGTTCACGGTGAGCAGACCGAGCGAGGGCTGACAGTCGATCACGATGTAGTCGTAGTCGGCCATCAGCGGCTTGAGCGCCCGCTGAAGTGTCGACTCGCGGGCCACCTCGCTGACCAGCTGGACCTCGGCCGCCGACAAGTCGATATTGCTCGGCAGCAGGTCCATGTTGGGCACCGCGGTCTTCAGGAGGACCTCGTCGGCCGACATGCCCCGCTCCATGAGCAGGTTGTAGACCGTGAGGTCGAGCTCCATCGGGTTCACGCCGAGGCCGACCGACAGGGCTCCCTGCGGGTCGAAGTCGACGAGCAGGACCCGTCGTCCGTACTCCGCGAGGGCCGCACCCAGATTGATGGTGGACGTCGTCTTGCCGACGCCGCCCTTCTGGTTGCACATGGCGATGATCTTCGCGGGGCCGTGGTCGGTCAGCGGGCCCGGGATCGGGAAGTACGGCAGCGGCCGTCCGGTCGGGCCGATCCGCTCGCGGCGCTGGCGGGCAGCGTCGGGGGCGAGGGTGGCCGCGTACTCGGGGTCGGGCTCGTACTCTGCGTCGGGATCGTAGAAGTGCCCCTCGGGCACCTCGTCGAAGTCGGCGAAGCGGGTGGTGGACTTGTCCCCACTCTGGTCGCCGGCCATGGCGTTCACGTGTAGGCCGTCCATGCTCTGGTGGGCTGTCGTCATGTGCTGATGGGTGGCGAAGGTGCGGACAGCGACGGAGCCGACAGCCTGGAGCCCCGATGGGTCCTGGCTCCGTGCATGCATCCCTGGTTGACCACCCCCGGGAGTAAATGTCGACTCATTCACAAGTCGTCTTACCTCCTTGGACGTGACCAGGAAACTTATCGATAGGTCAGCGTGGCACCATGCCGACGGTTGGCGACTCTATGGCGTGGCACCGGTCCGCAGCAACACAATCCGCCGTACCCGGCCCGATGTGTCGGCAACGGAACACCCCTGTGTCAAGGGTGTGCGGGCGGCAAACCGGGGCACGGGCCGCACGTTTCGCAGGGTCGCGAAACGGCTAAAGTGTTACGTTCGCGGCGAGTTGAACAGGCCCTCGAAAGCAGCCGGACACGCATCCGGCCGGACCTTGTCGACAAGGTCCGGCCGGATGCGTGAGGTTGACGACTTTTGTTGACGCGTCAGGCGAGAAGCGTGGCCAGCTCGACGTGCGGCAGCTCGTGGGCCTCGGCGACCTCGCGGTAAACGACCTGGCCGTCGTGGGTGTTGAGCCCCTTGGCGAGGGCCGCGTCCCGGCGCAGCGCCTCGACCCAGCCGCGGTTCGCGAGCTCCACGATGTACGGCAGCGTGGCGTTCGTCAGCGCGTACGTCGAGGTGTTCGGGACGGCGCCCGGCATGTTGGCGACGCAGTAGAAGACCGAGTTGTGGACGTTGAACGTCGGCTCGGCGTGCGTCGTCGGGTGCGAGTCCTCGAAGCAGCCGCCCTGGTCGATCGCAATGTCGACAAGAACACTTCCGGGCTTCATCTTGGCGACGAGCTCGTTGGTGACGAGCTTCGGGGCCTTCGCGCCGGGGATGAGCACGGCGCCGATGACGAGGTCGGCCTCGACGACGGCCTTCTCCAGCTCGAAGGAGTTGGAGACGATCGTCTTCACCTTGGTGCCGAAGACCTTGTCGGCCTCGCGCAGCTTGTTGATGTCACGGTCGAGCAGGGTCACGTGGAAGCCCATGCCGACGGCGATCTGCGTGGCGTTCCAGCCGGAGACGCCGCCACCGATGACGACGGCCTCGCCGGCCGCCGTACCCGGGACGCCGCCCGGCAGCACGCCGCGGCCGCCGACCGAGCGCATCAGGTGGTACGCGCCGACCTGCGGGGCCAGCCGGCCCGCGACCTCGGACATCGGGGCGAGCAGCGGCAGGGCGCGGTTCGCGGTCTCCACCGTCTCGTACGCGATCGCCGTGGTGCCGGACTCCAGCAGGGCGTCCGTGCACTCGCGGGAGGCGGCGAGGTGCAGGTAGGTGAAGAGCGTCTGGTCCTTGCGGAGGCGGTGGTACTCCTCGGCGATGGGCTCCTTGACCTTCAGCAGCAGGTCAGCGGTGGCCCAGACCTCGTCCGCGGTGGCCAGGATCTGCGCACCGGCGGCGACGTACTCGCCGTCCGTGATCGAGGATCCGGCGCCGGCGCTCTGCTCGACAAAGACCTGGTGGCCGTGGCGCACCAGCTCGTGCACGCCTGCGGGGGTGATGGCCACCCGGAACTCGTTGTTCTTGACCTCGCGGGGGATGCCGACCTTCACGTCGATCACGGTCCTTGGCTCAGGGGGAATAAAAGGGTCAATGCCATACATACCCAGGTACGCACGGCACACCCGGGGAACACCGCACTATGACGCGGCAGAGCCAGTCTAATGAAGGATTTCCAGCTGTCTAGCCTTACAAAGCATCAATCTCTCAGCGAAGCACTGCGGATTTCGTAGGTAGGACCCTCTTCTTCAAGCAGTCTTTCCGCAGTGGTCCGGTGCAGTCGCGCGGCCGCCGGATCCCCCAGCCGGCCGAGTGTGTCCGCGAGCCGCAGCTCCAGTGCCGCGTGCAGCCGTACGTCGCCGGCCCGGCGTGCCCACTCCACGGCCTCGCGGCACGTGCGCAGCGACTCCTCGGGACGGCCCGCGTACTCCTGCACCCGCGCGACTTCGCTCAACGCACGTGCGTGACCCGGCAGATCACCGACCCTGCGGTGCCCCGCCGCCGAAGCCCGCCAGTTGCGCAGTGCCTCGCCGTAACGGCCCGCATAGGTGTGTACGGTCCCGAGCCGCCCGTACAGCCGCGCCGCGTCGGCGTGCTCGCCGCGCGTCAGTCGCTGTTCGAGCGCCCGGCCGTACCAGTCGGAGGCGCGTGACCAGTCGCCCAATTCCTGATATGTCCCACCTACGGATTCCATCGCGCGGCCCGTCGCGTACGGGTCGCCGGCCGCCCGGCCCGCGTCCAGCGCCGCCCGGTAGCGCGTCAGCGCCTCCTGCGTGCGCCCGGTCCGCGCGTCCAGGTCGGCGAGGTTCAGCAGCGCGGCGGCCCGTTCGCGGTGCAGACCGCACCGCTCGGCCACGTCGAGTACGAGCCGGTGCAGCCCGTACAGCTCGGGAGCCGCGGCTTCGGGACCCCGGTGCGCCACCAGCGCCCGTACCAGCGCGGCCACCAGTCGGCGCGCCAGGGTGTCGAGTTCGCCGTCCTCCACCGCGATTCGGGCGGAGGCGAGCAGCGCGGGCTGGCGGACCCGCAGCCACTCGGCGGCGGCCGGAACGCTGGGGAAGCGCAGCGCGCGCGGCAGCCCCGACAGCTTCTTGCGGGCCGGAGAGCCGTCGGGCTCGGTGACCGCCCGGCAGGACTGGAGCCGGCGTACGGTCCGCTCCAGCATCCTGGCCCGGGCCAGCTGCACCTCGGCGGGCCGGTCCAGGTCCTCCATCAGCGCCTTCATCATGGGCGCGAGGCAGCCGGGCACCTCGTACTGCGGGCCGGTCTCCCCCTGCCGGTCCGTCCGCCTCCGCAGCAGACCGAGCGCGACGAAGTCGTCCAGTGCCGTCTGCGCCCCGGAGACCGAGCAGCCGGCCAGCGCGGAGGCGGTGTGCGCGTCCACGAGACCGGCGGGCGCCAGGGCGAGCAGGCGCAGCATCCGCGCCGTGGGCTGCGGCAGCGACTCGTACACGAACCGGAAGGCGCGGGCGAGCGGCCTGGCCCCGGTGGGCTGCGCGGGGTCGACCGGGATGTCGTGCAGCCGCTTGGTCACGTCGGAGACCGACGCCTTGGGGCTGGCCGCGAGCCAGCCGCCGATCAGCGCCAGCGCGGCGGGCTGTCCCCCGCACTCCTCGGCGAGCGTGTGGGCCGCCGTGGGGTCGACGGTGATCCTGACCGCCCCCGTGGAACGCGCCAGGAACTCGACGGCGGAGCCGGTGTCCAGGCCGCCGATCGTGCAGGGGCGGACCCCGGGGATGCCGGTGAGCGGGCCCCGGGCCGTGGCGACGACCAGGCAGTCCGGGTTGTCGGGCAGCAGCGGATCGACCTGCTCGGCGTCGGCGGCGTCGTCGAGGACCAGCAGGACGCGCCGTGCGGTGAGCGCCTCGCGCACCAGCTCGGACAGCTCGTCGTCCCCGGCCCCGGGCGGGGCGGCGACCTGGAGGTCGTCGAGCAGCGCGCGGGCCGTGCGCTCGGTGGGCACGCGCTCGCCGCCCGGGTCGGTCAGCCGGGCACGCAGCACGCCGTCGGGGTAGTCGCCGGCGAGGCTCGCGGTGAGTTCCCCGGCGAGGGCGGTGCGCCCGGAGCCCGGGCGACCCGCGATCAGCAGCACGCGCGCACTCGGCGCCTTGCGGCCGGCGAGGGTGTCGAGTCCGGCCCGCTCGATGTCGGCCCGCAGCTCCTTGAGCTCGCGCGCTCTGCCGAAGAACTCGCCCGTCGTCCGCCCTGCCGCGGAACCCGCCGCCGTGCCGCTGGTGTCCACCGCCTGATCCGTCACGGGCCACGCTCCCGTCCGCCTGCGCA
Organism: Streptomyces sp. NPDC003016; assembly: GCF_053591455.1. NCBI lineage: Bacteria > Bacillati > Actinomycetota > Actinomycetes > Kitasatosporales > Streptomycetaceae > Streptomyces > Streptomyces sp. NPDC003016. Next base: position 22,749 of record NZ_JBSFTV010000016.1, on the reverse strand, counting down.
CAAGCCCGTCCGCGTCTGCGGCCGGGAACTTCGAGCGTAGTTCACTCTCTGCTACGGACCGTGCGGAGCGCGGCGGGGGCGTCCCCCGATCGGATCAGCAGATTTTCGCTTCCCACCCCCGATCGGGGGTGGGCGGGGGCGAGAAGGGAAAAGGACTCCGCGGGCCGGTCTAGGCGTCGAAGGGGCGCGCCGGCCACGGCGTACCGGCCGGGCGGAGCGCGTCGATCCCGTCACCGGCGAGCGCGGCCGTCAGCGCGAGGACGCCCGTCACCAGGCAGGTGTTGTGCAGGTCCCCGGCGAGCACGCCCCGCACGAGCTCCGGGAGCGGGACCCGGGCGTGCTCCATGTCCGCCTCTTCCTCCTCGACCAGGAAGCGCTCGCCCTCGGCCGCGGAGAGACCGCTGGCGAAGAAGATCCGTACGGCCTCGTCGCATCCTCCCGGCGTGGGGTAGATGTCGGCCAGCACCCGCCAGTCCTCGGCCTTGACGTGTGCCTCTTCGTAGAGCTCGCGCTGGGCGGCGCTCAGGGGATTCTCGCCGGGTACGTCGAGCAGGCCCGCCGGGATCTCCCAGAGCCGGTGGCGCACGGGGTGCCGGTACTGGCGGATGAGCAGGACACGGTCCTCGTCGTCGAGGGCCAGGACCGCCACGGAACCGGGGTGGACCTGGTAGTCGCGGCGCACCACGCTGCCGTCGGGCATGACCACGTCGTCGGTACGGACACTCGTCTTGTTGCCCGTGAAGGGGACCGCGGTCGCGGTGACCTGCCACTCCTCGGGGGTGTCCTTGATGGCCATGAAAGCGTCCTCCCAAAGCAGAAAGCAGAAAACCGGGGTACCGGCCCGAAAGGCCCGTACCCCGGCAACCGTATCTCTTGCGACTACTTGCCGGTCTTGCCGGTCTTGCGCTCCACGGCCGCCTTGACCAGGCCCGCGAAGAGCGGGTGCGGGCGGGTCGGGCGGGAGCGGAGCTCCGGGTGCGCCTGGGTGGCGACCAGGTAGGGGTGGACCTCGCGCGGGTACTCGACGTACTCGACGAGCTTGTTGTCCGGGGACGTGCCGGAGAAGACGATGCCCGTCTTCTTCTCCAGCTCCGCGCGGTAGGCGTTGTTCACCTCGTAGCGGTGGCGGTGACGCTCGTCGACGTACGGCTGGTCGCCGTAGACCTCACGGACGATCGAGCCCTCGGCGAGCTTCGCCGGGTACAGGCCCAGGCGCATGGTGCCGCCCAGGTCGCCCGCGCCCTCGACGTACGCGAGCTGCTCCTCCATGGTGGAGATCACCGGGTGGGCGGTCGCCGCGTCGAACTCGGTGGAGTTGGCGTCCGCGATGCCCGCGAGGTTGCGCGCGGCCTCGACGACGATGCACTGGAGGCCCAGGCAGAGGCCGAGCAGCGGGATCTTGTTCTCGCGGGCGTACTGGATGGCGCCGACCTTGCCGTTGACGCCGCGCTCGCCGAAACCGCCCGGGATGACGATCGCGTCGACGTCCCCGAGCTGCTTCTCGGCGGCCGCCTGCGTCTTGCAGTCGTCGGAGGTGACCCACTTGACCTTGACGCGGGCCTTGTTGGCGAAGCCGCCGGCGCGCATGGCCTCGGTCACCGACAGGTAGGCGTCGGGCAGGTCGATGTACTTGCCGACCAGCGCGACCGTGACCTCGTGGTCGGGGTTGTGGACGCGGTCCAGCAGGTCCTCCCACTGGGTCCAGTTCACATCGCGGAACGGCAGGTCCAGCTTGCGGACGACGTATGCGTCCAGGCCCTCGGTGTGCAGCACCTTGGGGATGTCGTAGATCGACTTGGCGTCGATCGCGGCGACCACCGCGCCCTCGTCGACGTCGCACATCAGCGAGATCTTGCGCTTGATGGACAGCGGCACCTCGCGGTCGGCGCGCAGCACGATGGCGTCCGGCTGGATACCGATGCTGCGCAGCGCCGAGACCGAGTGCTGGGTGGGCTTGGTCTTCAGCTCACCGGACGGGCCGATGTAGGGCAGCAGCGAGATGTGCACGACGAAGACGTTGTCGCGGCCGACCTCGTGGCGGACCTGGCGGACCGTCTCCAGGAACGGCAGCGACTCGATGTCGCCGACCGTGCCGCCGACCTCGGTGATGACGACGTCGACGTCGTCGGTCGCCATGCGCCGGATGCGGTGCTTGATCTCGTTGGTGATGTGCGGAATGACCTGCACGGTGTCGCCGAGGTACTCGCCGCGCCGCTCCTTGGCGATGACCTGCGAGTAGACCTGACCGGTGGTGACGTTGGCCGAGCCGTCGAGGTCGACGTCGAGGAAGCGCTCGTAGTGGCCGATGTCCAGGTCGGTCTCGGCGCCGTCGTTGGTGACGAACACCTCACCGTGCTGGAAGGGGTTCATCGTGCCGGGGTCGACGTTGAGGTAGGGGTCGAGCTTCTGCATCGTGACCCGCAGGCCCCGCGCCTTGAGCAGCGCACCCAGGCTGGAGGCCGTCAGGCCCTTACCGAGGGAGGAGGCGACACCCCCGGTGACGAAGATGTGCTTGGTCGTCATGGATTTGGGCGGCATCGCCAAGAGGGGGCTCCCGTGGTCGCGAGGTGAGGTGCGTACCGGCTTCCGCCCGGGGTGCGGGCGGTGCCGTCGCTGCGGTTTCGGGGCCCCTGAGTCTCACAGACTGGCCACCGGTCCACGGGGTACCAGGGTATCAGCGACGGGAGGAGGCCGCTTCCGGCCACGCGCCGGACCGCCCAGGACCGACGACTCACCCCCAGCTCGCCTGTTCGGCCGACTCGTGTTGCCGGTACCGTCGCGCAGAGCACTTGGGCGCGACGTATCCTGCTCTGATACATCGCTGCGAGCCGGCCGGCGAAGGCACCATCACCGCCCGCTCCCGGGACCAAGAGCTCGTCGGAAATCCCCTGACCGCAAGTGCCCCTTAGAGGGCGGACGTGGCCGTTCGACTGGAGATTGCAACGTGGCCGGGCGCATCGAGGACTACGCACTCATCGGAGACATGCAGACAGCGGCACTGGTCTGCAGGGACGGCACAGTCGACTGGCTGTGTCTCCCGCGCTTCGACTCACACGCCATTTTTGCCGGGATTCTCGGCACCGAGGAGCACGGGTTCTGGCGGATCGGCCCCACGCACGCGGCCGACGCCGGTCCGCCGGCGGCCGACCGCCGCCGCTACCGCGGGGACTCCCTGATCCTCGAATCGGAGTGGGACACCCCGCGCGGCACGGTCAGGGTGACCGATTTCATGCCGCCGCGCGACGGCGCGCCCCAGCTGATCCGGATCGTCGAGGGGGTCAGCGGCCGGGTGCGGATGCGCTCCGCGCTGCGGATGCGTTTCAGTTACGGCCGTGTGGTGCCCTGGGTCCACAAGGTCGGGGCGCGGACGGTCGCCGTCGCCGGACCCGACTCGGTGTGGCTCGACACCGACGCCGAAACGCACGGCGAGGACCTCACGACGTACTCCGACTTCACCGTCTCGCCCGGTGAACGGATCGCCTTCACCATCAGCTGGCAGCCCTCGCACAAGGGGGAGCCGCCGCTGTCGGAGCCCGAGGCCGCGCTGGAGGCGACCGCCGATTTCTGGCGCGACTGGGTCGAGCAGTGCACGTACCACGGGCCCTACCGCGAGGCCGTGGTCCGCTCGCTGATCACCCTGAAGGCGCTGACGTACGCCCCGACCGGCGGCATCGTCGCCGCGCCGACGACGTCGCTGCCGGAGGAGATCGGCGGCGTACGCAACTGGGACTACCGCTACACCTGGCTGCGGGACGCCGCGATCACGCTGTCGTCGCTGCTGCGCACCGGCTACCGCGAAGAGGCACGGGCGTGGCGCGAGTGGCTGCTGCGCGCGGTCGCGGGCGATCCGGAGAACCTGCAGATCATGTACGGGATCGCGGGCGAGCGCGAGCTGGGCGAGGCGGAGCTGGACTGGCTTCCCGGTTACGAGAACTCGACCCCCGTACGGGTCGGCAACGGCGCCGCGCACCAGTTGCAGCTCGATGTGTACGGAGAGGTCACGGAGGCGCTGCACCTGGCCCATATGACGGGTCTGGCGCGCAACGACTACGCCTCGCTGCTCCAGCTCAAGCTGATCCGCTACCTGGAGACCCACTGGGACCAGCCGGACGAGGGCATCTGGGAGGTGCGCGGCCCGCGCCGCCACTTCGTGCACTCCAAGGTGATGGCCTGGGTCGCCGTCGACCGGACCATCAAACTGATCGAGATGGGCGACGCGGACGGCCCGCTCGAGAGGTGGCGCGAACTGCGCGACGAGATCCACCGCGCGGTGTGCGAGAAGGGTTACGACCCGGAGCGCAACACCTTCACCCAGTCGTACGGCTCGAAGGAGCTGGACGCCTCCCTGCTGCTCATTCCGCAGGTGGGTTTCCTGCCGCCCGACGACAAGCGGGTCATCGGCACGATCGAGGCGATCCAGCGCGAGCTGTCCACGGAGGACGGTTTCGTACTGCGCTACCCGACCGCGGGCGAGGACGCGGGCGTGGACGGTCTCGCGGGCGACGAGGGCGCGTTCCTGGCGTGCTCGTTCTGGCTGGCCGACGACCTGGCGATGATCGGCCGGGTCGACGAGGCGCGCGATCTCTTCGAGAAGCTGCTGGGGCTCCGCAACGACCTGGGGCTGCTCGCCGAGGAGTGGGACTCCGGGCTGCAGCGCCAGGTCGGCAACTTCCCGCAGGCCTTCAGCCACGTGCCGCTGATCGACACGGCACTGCGGCTGACGGCCAGTGGGGCGTACGGCGGCTGACCGGGCCGGCCTGCCGCTCTAGAGCAGCTTGCCGATCACTTGACGGGCGGCGCGTTCCCCTTCGGTCGCGCCGCCCTCCATGAAGCCCTGGAAGTCGTAACTGCAGTGCTCGCCCCCGATGTGGATGTTCCCCTGAGCGGTGCCTTCGTAGCCGGCGTAGCGGTGCAGGTAGCCGACGGGCCAGTAGGAGTACGCGCCGAGGGTGTACGGGTCGCGGTGCCAGGCGGACAGCTGGGCCTTCCCGGACCACGTTCGCGACGTTCCCGGGAAGAACGCGTCCACTTCACGGGAACGGCGCGAGGCGAGGTCCCGTACGTACGGGTCCGACTCGGTGGCGAAGGGCGCCGCCGGGGTGAGGGCTTTCGCGAGCCGCCCGCTGCCGTACTGGATGAGGATGCCGCCGGTCCCCGGCTGGAGCTTGGTGGTGTCCCAGGTCTGCTGCACGTCGCTGTCCGTGAAGCAGTCGCCCGCCGACACGCCGGGCCAGGCGCCTTCGCCGCGCCACGGACGCGACGAGAACTGCATGTTGAGCTTGGTGCAGTTGCCCATGCGGGCATCACGCACCAGGTTCGTCATGAGCGGATCGAAGCCGGCGGCCGAGAGGTCGAGGCGCTGGAGCACGGGCAGCGGAACGCACAGGACCGTGTGGTCGGCGGTGACGGTGGTCGTGGTTCCCGCGTCGGTGAAGGTAAGGGTCTGGGTGCCATTGGCGTTGGCCCTTACCGCCGTGAGCTGCTTTCGCATCCGGATCGTGCCCGCCGGCAGGGATTTCGCGATGGCGCGCGGGAGCTGATCGTTGCCGCCGGTGATGTGGTAACGCTCGTTGGACAGACCCCAGACGTTGAAGTGACCGGGGTTCGGCTGGTAGCCCATCAGCAGCACCAGGGCGAGCGCCGACTGTTCGCTCGTCTCGGCGCCGTACTCGACGTTGTAGGCGACGTCCATGAAGCGGCCGAGCGGCGAGGAGTGCCCGCCGGGGACACGCGAGTCGATCCACTCGTGGATCGACATGTTGTCGAGGGCCGTGCCCGTCGGGGTGGACTGGTTCCACTTCACCTCGCCCGCTTCCTGGAGGTCGCGGTGGAGGGCCTGGAAGACGTCCTTGAAGTCCTCGTCGGCCTGCTCGCGCGGGTAGTACGCCCCGTCGAACCAGAGCACCTCCTCGGCGCCGTTGGGGCCGCCGCCCAGGAAGTCCTCCGTCGGCAGCCCGAAACGGCGGCACAGTTCGAGGATCTTCTTGTGGCTGGTGTCGATCAGCTCCCCGCCGATCTCGGAGCTCTGCCCGTGGGCCCAGTGGCTTCGCTGGGTCCACATGCGGCCGCCGACCCGGTCGGGGTTCGCCTCGTAGAGCGTGCAGCCGAGCCCCGCGTCCTGGAGGGTCAGTGCGGCGGTGAGGCCGGCTATGCCCGCGCCCACCACGGCGATTCTGGGCGCCCCCGCGCCCCGTACGGCCGCCTGGGCCGCCTGCGCCGGGACGGCCCGGCCGGCCAGGACCGTACCGAGGCCAAGAGCAGCGGCCCGGCCGAGCAGTTCCCTGCGGCTGGAGCCGCGGACCTCGGCGGCGGGCATGCGCAGCCTGCGGGCGGCGGCGTGCTGTGCGGCGAACTGTCGTAGTGCGTGCATCGCGTGCGTACGGGACATGGGAGGGCTCCTCAGACGGTCGCGGCTGGCTGACTGGTTTCGCTGTCGTCGGTGCGCTCGGCCGCGTCCTCCAGGACGATCCGGCCGATGATCTCGTAGCGGTCGGGCTGTTTGGCCTTGAGGTGGAAACCGAGTCCGAGGCCGCCGAAGAAGACGAGTCCGACGATCCACGGGATCAGCTCGAAGAAGAGGGAGTCGGCGGCGAGGCCGGCCGCGGTCTCCATGTTGATCACGAGCAGTACGACGACGGCGATCATGCCGATGCCGCCGAGCAGCGGGGCGGTGAAGGTCTTGAACCAGTGCCGGTCCTCCGGGTGGTTCTTGCGGAAGTAGCCGATCACCGCGAACGAGCAGAGCGTCTGGACGATGAGGATCGCCATCGTGCCGAGGATCGCCAGCAGTGTGTACAGGTGGATGTACGGGTCCTCGCCGGCCAGCCAGAAGGCCGCGACCAGGAGCGTGGCGATGCCGGACTGGACGTACGACGCGATGTACGGCGACCCGTGCGAGCGGTGTGTACGGCCGAGGGCCGGGTGCAGGAAGCCCTCGCGGCCGATCGCGTAGAGGTAGCGCGAGGCGCACTGGTGGAACGCCATGCCGCAGGCGAACGAACCCGTGAGCAGCAGCCACTGGAAGGCGTCGACGGCCCAGGCGCCGATGAACGCCTGCGTCGGGCCGAAGAAGAGGTCGAGCGGGGAGGAGGACGACGAGACCTCGACCGCGCCGTCGAGGCCGTTGCCGGCGATCGTCATCCAGGAGACGTAGATGTAGAAGAGGCCCACGCCGATCACCGAGACCAGGGTCGCGCGCGGGATGACGCGCTTCGGGTCTCGGGACTCCTCGCCGTACATCGCGGTCGACTCGAAGCCGACCCACGACCAGAAGGCGAAGAAGAGACCGAGTCCGGCCGAGGTGCCGGTGAAGGCGTTCACGGGGTTGATGGGTTCCACGGGGATGCCGTCCGGACCGCCGCCCGCGAGCAGGACGGCGGTGGCGACGGCGAAGAGCACGGCGATCTCGGCGACGAGCATGACACCGAGGGCCTTGGCGGTGATGTTGATGTCGAAGTACGCCAGGACGCCGGTCACGGCCAGCATTCCGGCGGCGTACACGATCCAGGGAAGGTCGGCACCGAGCTGGTCGGCGACGGTCGTCTGCCCGAAATAGGCGAAGATGCCGACGATCGAGGCCTCGAAGACGATGTACGCGAGGACGGCGAGCATCCCGGACGCCATGCCGGCGATGCGGCCGAGACCGTGCGAGATGTAGCCGTAGAAGGCGCCCGCGGCGGTGATGCGCTTGGCCATGGCGACGTATCCGACCGAGAAGACGGTCAGGACGAGGGTCGCGAAGAGGTAGCCGGCGGGGGCGCCCGTGCCGTTGCCGAAGCCCACGGCGATGGGGAGGTTTCCGGTCATCGCGGTGATCGGGGCGGCGGTGGCGACCGCCATGAAGACCACACCGACCAGCCCGACGGAATTCGCCTTGAGCCGCTGGACCTCACGTGCGGGTGTGTCAGACATGCCGCGCCCTCTCTCCTGAACCGTCTCGGTCCCGCTGGTACGGGCCGACAGTCTCTGCTCGCGTGACGCACGCCACAATCGACACGGGGTCACTCAAAAGCCGCCCGGAAGCGACGAGTTGTCGGGGCGCGGGGGTGCGGAACGTGTCCCGTAACCGCAGGGTGATGTTCCTGGAACGGGCACGCGGGTAGCGTCCACCGAATGCGGTGCCTTCCCGGGGCGCGGCAGGAACGACGTCACGAGGTACATCTCAGTGGAAACGCAGGGCGGAATCACCGTGCAGCGGGCGCTGGAGCTGCCGGGGCTCCGCGGCGGGCTTCCGGAGGTGGTCGCCGGCGCCGACCGGCTGAACCGCACGGTGCGCTGGGTGCACGCGGGCGAGGTGCCGAACATCGCTTCGCTGCTCAAGGGCGGGGAACTGCTCCTGACGACCGGCCTCGGCCTCGGTACGCGCCCCGCCGAGCAGCGTGCCTTCGTACGCCGCCTCGCGGACCGCGGTATCGCGGCGCTCGTGGTGGAGCTGGGCCCGCGCTTCAGCCGGCTGCCTTCGACGATCGTGGAGACCGCGCGGGCGGCCGGGCTGCCGCTCGTGCAGCTGCACCGCGAGGTGCCGTTCGTGTCCGTGACCGAAGAGGTCCACACCGAGATCGTCAACGGCCACTACACCCTTCTGCGGCGCGCCGAGGAGGTCCACCGGCGCTGTACGGAGGCGCTGCTCGGCGGGGGCGGCATCCCCCAGGTCCTCGGCATCCTCGCGGACTTCACCGCCAATCCGGTCTTCCTGGAGACCGCGGACGGGCAGCTGCTGTACGCGGCGGCGCCCGGGACCGGCGAGGCGTGCGCGGACCCCCTCCAGGTGTGGGAGGGCCTGCGCGGTCAGCGGGAGGCGCGCGAGGAGGGCCCGCCCGCGAACGGCGTGCTGGTGGACGTGCCGGGCGGCGGCCACGGCGCGGGGGCGGTGAGGGCCAGGATCGCCCTGCTCGCGGTCGCGTCGCCCCTCCTGCCCGTCCACCGGATCGCGGCCGAGCGGGCGGCCGGGATCCTCGCGGTCGTCCTGATGCAGGCACGCCAGGAGGAGGAGCTCGCCGCGCGCGGGCGCGGTGACTTCCTGACGGATCTGGCGGAGGGCCGCATCGCGGCCGAGGACGCGCCCGCGCAGGCCAGGGTGCTCGGCTTCAAACCGGGCGAGGGGCCGTTGCTGCCGGTGGTGATGCGGCTCGCGGCCGAGCTGGCCCCGGCCGGCAACTGGGCGGTGCTGGCGCGGGCCGTCCTGGAGGAGCTCTCGGCCGTCGGCGTGCCGGTCCTCCTCGGCGTACGCCCCGTGGAAGGCCGCGTACCGCTGCTGCTCGGCCTGCGCTCCGAATCGGAACGTACGGCGGTCGCCGACCGGGTGGCCGCCGCGCTGCGCGCCGGGGTGCAGCGGGCCGGCCTGGAGCGCGCGGGCGGCCACTCCCCGGTCGTGGTCGTCGGCGTCGCGGGCAGCTGGGCGGCGGCGTCCGCGGGCCTGCGGCACGCGGCGGAGACTGCCACGGCGGCCCAGGGGCTCTCCGACCGCCCCTGGTACGACGCCCGGCGTCTCGACATCGACCTGCTGCTGTGGCGCCTGCGTGACCATCCGGACCTGGCGGCCTTCGTGGACCGGGCGATCGGCCCGCTCCGCGACCACGACCGGACGTCCCGCCCGCCCCTGCTGCCCACACTGCAGACGTATCTCGCGCACGCGGGCCGCAAGGCGGAGACGGCGCGCGAGCTGCACCTGAACCGCCAGACCCTCTACAACCGCCTGGCCCGCATCTCCGAGCTCCTCGGCACGGACCTGGACGACCCCCAGACGGTCCTGGCCCTGAGCCTCGCCCTGCGCGCCCGCCGCCACACGTCCTAGGACGCCGGCCGGTCCAGGGCGCCGACCGGTCCAGGGCGCCGACCGGTCCAGGGCGCCGACCGGTCTAGGGCGCCAGCCCGCCCGGCCGGCCCTGGCCGGTCAACTCGTCGTACACGCTCAGCACTTGTGCCACGGTCTCGTCCTCGGTCGGCCAGGTCGCGGCCTGCGCCCTGCCCGCCTCGGCCAGCCACAGCCGTCGCGCGGGGTCGGCCAGCAGCCGGGTCACCGCTCCCGCGAGCGCCTCGCTGTCCCCGTACGGGACGAGTTCGGCGGCGTCGCCGACCAGCTCCGGCACCCCGCCGACCGCTGTGGCGACGAGCGGCACGCCGCAGCGCAGCGCTTCCTGGGCGAGCACGGAACGCGCCTCCCACCGGCTGGTGAGCACCGCGACATCGGCGGCGGCGAGAAGCTCGCCGATGTCGTCACGGCGGCCGATGAGCCTGACGGGCAGCGATTCCTCCTCGATACGCCGCTGAAGGGCGCCGCGCTCGCGCCCTTCGCCCGCGACGACCAGGAGGGGCGCGGGATCGAGGCCGCGCCAGGTCCGGGCGGCGTCGAGGAGGGCCTCGTACCCCCGGTTGCGCACAAGGCTTCCGACAGCCATGACCAACGGACGTTCCACGGCGCCGAGTTCCGCGCGCGCCTTGCTCTCGGGAACGTTCACGGGCGGACGCGGCGCGGGCACGGTGACCGGCGTGAGCCGCGCGTCACGCGCACCCCGGCTGCGGGCGCGGGCGACGAGGTCGGACGACGTGCCCAGCACGACCGCGGCCGCCCTGGCGGCCCTGCGCTCCAGCAGCCGCACCACAGGACCGCGCGGGCCGTCGGCGGCCGCCCGGGTGTGCCAGGTGACCACGAGAGGAATCCGTCGCCCCTTCAGCGCCAGCGCGCTGCGCACGGCGGCGTGCAGCCCATGGGCGTGCACGAGGTCCGCCCCGGCGCAGGCCGCCCGCAGCGCCGCCACGGCCAGGGGATCACTGCGCCGCGGCACGGGGACGAAAATCGCCCCCGAACCACCGAAGTCGTACGGGGCCTCGACCCCCGCGGGGGCGCAGACCGCCACCCGCAGGCCACGCGCGACGAGCCCCGCGGCCAGCGACCTGACGTGCGCGCTGCTGCCCGCGCTGTCGCCGCCGAGGACTTGGACCACGCTCAGCGGCGACTGGCCGTACGGCGGGACCGGGGTGCTGCTCACGTCGGTCGGAGCTCCTGAGTCGGCGTCGAACGGCGGGTGTGCTGCGAACGGGGGCGTGCTGCGCCAAGAATGCCAGCCCGTACGTGCGTTCCGGCGCCGCGAAAAGGTCGAACCCCTGGTCGCACTTCACCGGCATCACCCCCATGGGTGATCAACAGTCTCCCCGGAACACCGCCGCGCGCACGCCGCCGACGCCCTGCTCCAACGGCCCCGGCCCTCCCGGACCGGAGGCCGTACCTCAGCGGGGCCGGCGAAGTGAGCGGCGCGGGCAACCGCCCCGGCCACCGCGCTACCCGTCGCTCCGCGCCGCCGCCAGCAGTTCCTCGGCGTGCGCCCGGGCCGTCTGCGAGTCCTCCTGCCCGGCCAGCATCCGCGACAGTTCCCGCACCCGGTCCTCGCCCTCCAGCACCGTGACCCCGCTGCGGGTGACCGACCCGTCACTGGTCTTCTCCACCAGCAACTGCCGGTCGGCGAACGCCGCGACCTGCGGCAGGTGCGTCACCACGACGACCTGCGCCGACTTGGCGAGCTTCGCCAGCCGCCGTCCGACCTCGACCGCCGCCTTGCCGCCCACACCCGCGTCGACCTCGTCGAACAGATAGGTCGGCACCGGATCGGACCCGGCGAAGACCACCTCCACCGCCAGCATCACCCGGGAGAGCTCACCGCCCGAAGCGCCCTTGGCGATCGGCCGGGGCTGGGCGCCGGGGTGCGGCGCGAGCAGCAGCTCGACCTCGTCGACCCCGGACGGCCCGTACGCCACCAGCCGCCCGCCGACCTCGACCCCCTCGGGGTCCTCGGTCTGCCGTACGTCGATGGTGACCCGCGCGTGGGGCATGGCGAGCGACGCCAGTTCCTCGGTGACGGCGTCGGCGAACCTCTTCGCCGCCTCCGTACGCGCGTCGGTCAACGCCTGCGCCAGCCCGGCCAGTTCCTCCCGCAGCGCGTCCCGCTCGGCCGTCAGCTCGCCGATCCGGTCGTCGTCGCCCTCCAGCTCGGTCAGCCGTACGGAGCCGTCCTGGGCCCACGCGAGCACCGCCGTGATGTCCTCGCCGTACTTGCGCGTGAGCTGGGTGAGCGCGGCCCGCCGCTCCTCGACCGCGGAGAGCCGCAGCGGATCGGCGTCGAGGTTGTCGGCGTACCCGGCCAGTTCCCCGGCCACGTCCCCCAGCAGGATGCCGATCTCACCGATGCGTTCGGCCAGCGCGGCGAGCGCCGGGTCGTGGGCGCGTACGGCGTCCAGCGCCCGGTGCGCCCCGGCGACCAGCGTGGTCGCGTCGACGCTCTCCGGGTCCTCGGGGTTCCCGACGAGCGCGGCGTGCGCGACGGACGCCGCCGAAGCCAGCGCCTCGGCGTGCCCGAGCCGCTCGGCCTCGGCGGCGAGTTCCACGTCCTCGTCCGCCCGCGGCTCGACCGCCGCGATCTCGTCGAGTCCGAAGCGCAGCAGATCGGCCTCCTGCGCACGCTCACGCGCCCGGGTGGTCAGCTCGTCCAGCTCCGCCACGACGGACCGCAGCCGCCGGTACGCGGCCGCGTACTTCGCGTGGGGTACGGCGACGGCGTCGCCCGCGTACCGGTCGAGCGCCTGCCGCTGCCGGGCCGGCCGCAGCAGGCCCTGCTGATCGGTCTGCCCGTGTACGGCGACGAGGTCGTCGGCCAGCTCCGCGAGGAGCCCCACCGGAACCGCCCGCCCGCCCACGTGGGCGCGCGAACGTCCCTCGGCCGAGATGGTCCTGCTGACCAGCAGCGCCCCGTCGTCGAGTTCGGCGCCCGCCTCCTGAGCCCGTACGGCGGCGGGCGCGCCGGCGGGCACGGTGATCCGCCCTTCGACGACCGCCGCCCTGGCTCCGATCCGCACGAGGGCAGGGTCGGCGCGCCCGCCGAGCAGCAGCCCGAGACTGGTGACGACCATGGTCTTGCCCGCGCCGGTCTCACCGGTCACCGCGGTGAACCCCGGTGACAGCTCGACGACGGCATCGTCAATGACGCCCAGCGACCGTATCCGCATCTCCTCCAACACGGACACGACCTTACGAGGTCCTGGCCCCACTGTGCGACGGACCCCGTGCCGACACTCCCCCGCGCCGCCCCGCACTCCCGTGCGCTGCGGCCTCATCTCCTGCGGAAAACCCCGTCCCGGCCCGGATGATCACCCCAGGGCGCGGCACGCTCTCCTGCCCTCACCCTGAATTCACGAGTTCGAAAGGGGCAGGATCAGCCCTGCGCGGCCACCGCCCCTCCTTCGCCGCCACAGCCACGGCGGCGCTCTTCGCCGCGCCGGTGGCGAGCAGGGCGAGCGCGGTGGCCATGTCGATCCACATGTCGATTTCCGTGGCCGTATCCACCGGGGCGCGGCAGTGGCCCAGCAGCATCACGAGCTCGCCCCGGTACGCGCGCTCACCATGGCCGGCGCGACGGCGCAGACGAGCCGGAGCGACCGGTAGATCAGTGCGGCGCCCCGCGCCACCCCGACACGGGAAGGGCGAACTTGGCGACGAGCCGGTCGGTGAACGACGCATGGTGCAGCCGCGCCAGGCGCACGGGGACGGCGCCCCGCCGGACCTCCACCCGCGCGCCGGCGGGCAGTTCGACGGTCCTGCGCCCGTCGCACCACAGCACGCCGTGCGGCGTGTGCTGCTGCACCTCCACCGCGAGCACCGAAGTCGGCGACGTCACCAGGGGCTTGGCGAACAGCGCGTGCGCGCTGATCGGCACCATCAGCAGCGCCTCCACCTCGGGCCAGACCACCGGTCCGCCCGCCGAGAAGGCGTACGCCGTGGAGCCGGTCGGGGTGGCGCAGACGATGCCGTCGCAGCCGAAGCCGGTCACCGGCCGGCCGTCGATCTCCAGGACGACTTCGAGCATCCGCTCGGGCGAAACCTTCTGCACGGCGGCCTCGTTGAGCGCCCAGTCCTCGTGCACGACGTCACCGTTGTTGCGTACGGTGACGTCGAGGGTCATACGTTCCTCGACCTCGTACGCACGCGTGACGACCCGGTCGACCACCTTGTCCAGGTCGTCCCGCTCGGCCTCCGCGAGGAAGCCGACGCGGCCGAGGTTGACACCGAGCATCGGCACCCCGGAGGCGCGCGCGAACTCGGCGCCGCGCAGCAGCGTTCCGTCCCCGCCGAGGACGATCAGCAGTTCACACCCGTCGAGTACGGAGGGCGAGGCTTCCGCCACCAGCTCGACGGAGGGTGGCAGCGGCAGGTCGGCCGCCTCCGCCGCCAGCACGCGCACACCGATTCCGCTGCGCAGCAGCCCCTGTACGACCAGTTCCGCACTGCGGATCGCCGCCGGGCGTCCGGTGTGCGCGAGCAGGAATACGGTGCGTGCTCCAGCAGGTCTGTCTGTGGTCGTCGCTGTTGTGGTCGCTGTTGTGGTCGCTGTTGTGGTCGCTGTCGTCGCTGTCGTCGTTGTCAACTCGGCCCCTCCGCCACTGCACGGTCAACATCCGCCGGGTCGAGCTCGGGAGCTCCGGCCCGGAGCCACAGAAAGTACTCGACGTTCCCCGAAGGCCCGGGCAGCGGACTGGCGGTGACGCCCCGTACGCCCAGTCCGAGCTCCCACGCCTGCCGGGCCACCGCCCGTACCGTTTCGGCCCGGAGCTCGGCGCTGCGTACGACGCCGCCGCTGCCCAGCCGGTCCTTGCCCACCTCGAACTGGGGCTTCACCATCATCACGAGATCGGCGTCCGGCGCGGCGCACCGCACCAGCGCCGGCAGCACCAGCCCCAGCGGGATGAAGGACAGGTCGCCGACGATCAGGTCGACCGCCTCCCCGTCGATCGTCTCCAGGGTCATTTCCCGCACGTTGGTGCGGTCCTTGACGGTCACGCGTTCATCGGACTGGAGCGACCACGCGAGCTGGCCGTACCCGACGTCGACGGCGACGACCTCCCGGGCCCCGGCCCGCAGCAGCACATCGGTGAACCCACCGGTCGAAGCCCCGGCGTCCAGCGCCCGCCGCCCCTCGACCTCCAGCCCCAGCGGTACGAACGCCGCCAGCGCGCCGGCCAGCTTGTGCCCGCCCCGCGAGACGTAGTCGGGGTCGTTGTCGTCCTTGAGGACCACCACGGCGGCGCTGGTCTCGACCTGCGTGGCGGCCTTGGTCGCGACGGCGCCGCCCACCTTCACCCGCCCTGCGGCGATCAGCTGGCTCGCGTGCTCCCGTGAGCGTGCGAGGTTCCGGCGGACCAGCTCGGCGTCGAGGCGTCGGCGCGCGACTCCTGCCACGTTCGGTTCAGCTCCTGTGGTCGTACGAGGAAAGGGGCGCCGGAGGTCCCGGTCGTGCGTCCAGCGCGGTCAGCGCCTCACGCAGCCCCTGGTGTACATCCTCGTACACCGCGATGTGCCCGTCCGCCGGGAGGTCGTCCGCATCGCCCAGCCGCCCCAGCAGCGCGTCGACAGCGGCGTGCCCGGTGGGGGTGCGCCCGATCCCGAGCGGCGCCGGTGCGGCCGGGTCGTACACCGCGGCGGCGGCTGCCGCCTTCTCGTCCTCGTCGTTCATGCCCCGACGCTACCCCGAAGGGCTGGGGTACCGTCGGTCTCGATGGCAACGACGGAAGAGTGCCGCAGCGCACTCGGTGAACTCTCGGACAATCTGGCTCAGGCAGACGACGACGGCGTACGCGGCGCCGCCTCGCTCGACCGTTCCCTGAGCTGTCACATCACGGATCTGGACACCACGTTCACCGGCCGTCTCGCGGACGGCCGCATCGACGTACGGGACACCTACGACGGCCCCCCGCGCGAGCGCGCCGAGATCCGCCTGGCCATGACCGGCGACGACCTGGTCGCCATGGTCGGCGGCGAGCTGAACTTCGCGAAGGCCTGGACCTCGGGCCGGGTGCGGCTGGAGGCCGGTTTCCGCGACCTGATCCGTCTCAGGAAGCTGCTGTAGCCGCCGCTGCCGCCACCCGGCCGTCGCGCGCCTTCCGCGCCGCGGGCACCACCAGCGGCGTCCCGGTCTCCGGATCGTCGATGACCTGGCAGCGCAGTCCGAAGACCCGCTCCACGAGCTCCGCCGTGACCACCTCGGCCGGCGGCCCCTGCGCGATGATCTCGCCGCCCCGCATGGCGATCAGGTGCGTGGCGTAGCGCGCGGCGTGGTTCAGGTCGTGCAGTACGGCGACGAGGGTGCGCCCCTGTGTCTCGTGCAGCTCCGCGCACAGGTCGAGCACGTCGATCTGGTGCTGGATGTCGAGGAAGGTCGTCGGTTCGTCGAGCAGCAGCAGCGGCGTCTGCTGGGCGAGGGCCATCGCGATCCAGACGCGCTGGCGCTGCCCGCCGGACAGCTCGTCGACGTAACGGTCGGCCAGTTCGCCGACGCCCGTCGAGACCATCGACTCCTCGACGATCCGCTCGTCCTCGGGCGACCACTGCCGCAGCAGCCCCTGGTGCGGGTAGCGGCCGCGCGCCACCAGGTCCGCGACCGTGATCCCGTCCGGCGCGATGGACGACTGCGGCAGCAGCCCGAGGGTCCTGGCCACCTTCTTCGCGGGCATGGAGCCGATGGCGTTCCCGTCCAGCAGCACGCGCCCCTGCGCGGGCTTGAGCATCCGTGAGAGGGCGCGCAGCAGCGTCGACTTGCCGCAGGCGTTCGGCCCGACGATGACCGTGAAGGAGTTGTCGGGTATCTCGACGGACAGGTCCTCGGCGATGACCCGCTGGTCGTAGGCGAGGGTCACCGATTCCGCACTGAGGCGCTGACGCTGCACTGGCATGCTCCTGGGGTTCTTCTCGTTCACGTGCGAGATCACCGGATGCGAGTCCGGATGCGGATGCGGATGCGAGCCCGGGTGCGGGTCCGTGCGGCGACGGCTCATATCCGTCCCGCCTTGCGTTCGGTGACCAGCAGCCACAGCAGATAACAGCCGCCGAGCACCCCGGTCACCACACCCACCGGCAGCTGCTTGCCGCCGAATGCCTGCTGCGCGATCCAGTCGGCGACCACCAGCAGGACGGCTCCCATGCAGGCCGAGGCCCCGAGGTTGGCCCCCGGCGAGCGCGTCAGCCTGCGGGCGAGCTGCGGCGCGCTCAGCGCCACGAAGGCGATGGGGCCGGCGGCGGCCGTGGCCACCGCGATGAGCAGCACGGCGGACAGCATCAGCACCAGCCGGCCGCGTTCGACGCGGACTCCGAGGGCGTACGCCGCGTCGTCGCCCATCTCCATCATCCGCAGCGACCGCCCGTGCCCCAGCACCAGCGGAATGAGCAGGGCGCACACGCCGAGCAGCGGCCACGCCTGCTCCCAGCCCCGTCCGTCGAGCGAGCCCGTCATCCACACCGTGGCCCGGGTCGCGTCGACGATGCTGGCCTTGGTGATCAGGTAGTGGTTGAGCGCCGTGAGCATGGCGGCGGCGCCGACTCCGACGAGCACCAGACGGAAGCCGTGCACGCCCCTCTTCCACGCGAGGAAGTAGACGGCGGCTCCCGTCAGCAGGCAGCCGACGAGCGCGCCGCCCGTCACCGCGAGGGCATTGCCCTTGAACAGCACGATCACGACCAGTGCGCCGGCCGTCGCACCCTGCCCGAAGCCGATCATGTCGGGACTGCCGAGCGGATTGCGGGAGACGGACTGGAAGACCGCCCCGGACATCCCGAGCGCCGCACCGACGAGCAGCGCGACGACGACCCTCGGCAGGCGCAGCTCGGTGACGATGAACTCCTGCGACGAGGTGCCGTTTCCGAGGAGCGTACGGACGACGTCGCCCGGCGACATCGGGAAGTCGCCGCTGCCGATGAGCACGACCCCCATGGCCAGTGCGGCGGCGCTGAGCAGCAGTACGACGAGGAGCGCCCTCGGCTCGATCCTGAAGGAGAACCCGCCGCGGGTGCGTACCGCGCGGATCCCCCGGGCGGAACGGGGAGCGGGAGAGGTGACAGTCACAGTTGGGCCATCTTCCGGCGGCGTACGAGATAGATGAACACGGGCCCGCCGACCAGCGCGGTCACGATGCCGACCTGCAGCTCGGAGGGCCGGGCGACGACCCGTCCGATGACGTCCGAGCCCAGTAGCAGCACCGGCGAGAGCACCGTGGCGTACGGCAGGATCCAGCGCATGTCGGGACCCGTGAGGGTCCGGACGAGGTGCGGCACCATCAGCCCGATGAAGACGATGGGCCCGCAGGCGGCGGTCGCGGCGCCGCACAGCAGCGTCACGGCGACCATCGCGAGCACGCGGGTACGGGTCAGATGCGCGCCCAGGGCCCTCGCCGTGTCCTCACCCATCTCCATCGCGTTGAGCGGCCGCGCGATGAACAGCGCCAGCGCGACACCGACGGCGATGAACGGCCACACCTTGCCGATGATCTCCATGTCGGCGGAGGCCAGCGAGCCGACGGTCCAGAAACGGATCTGCTCCAGCGCCGCCGAGTCCATCAGCTGTACGGCGTTGACGTAGCCGTAGAGCGCGGCGGTCGCGGCGGTGCCGGCGAGCGCGAGCCGTATCGGTGTCGCGCCGCGGCTGCCGCCGAGGAAGTACACCAGCACGGAGACGACTCCCGCGCCGACGAAGGAGAACCACACATATCCGGTCAGCGAGGTGACGCCCAGGAAGCTGATCGCGGAGACGACGGCGGCAGCGGCCCCCGCGTTCACGCCCAGGATCCCCGGTTCCGCGAGCGGGTTGCGGGTGAGTCCCTGCATGACCGCTCCGGAGAGTCCGAGCGCCGCGCCGACGAGCACACCCAGCAGGGTGCGGGGCACCCGCACGTCCTGGACGATCACGTCGTTGCCGGTGCCCGAGGCATGGAACAGGCCGTGCCACACATCGCCCAGGGCAAGCGGTTTGGCGCCGATCGCGATACTCGCGACGACGACCAGCAGCAGCACGCCGAGGGAGAGGAACAACCCCACAGCACGTACGGCGTTGCGTTTCCGGGGCGCGGGGGCCTGCGGGGCCTGTATCGCGCTCTGTCTGGGAGGACTGTCGACCAACACGGAGTTAGGTTAGCCTACCCTGGCATTACGACAAACAGTCCTGCTCCTCCCGCCCCGGACGCCCGCCCGCAAGGCCGCTACCACAGCCGCAGCCACGGCCGTCACAGCGCGTACGTCACACCGTGTACGTCACACCGTGTACGTCAAAGACCCACCCGGGCCAGCGCCTTGCCCGCGTCCAGCCCGCACACCCCGTCCCCGGCGTGCGTCCAGGCCGCCGCGCACAGCGCCCGCAGCCCGTCCAGCGGCGGGCCCTCCCCGTCGATCACCAACGCCCCGCCCCGCACGGAAGCGGTCCACCCGCCGCACGCGAACCCGCCGTCGGCCCCGGCCTCTTCCGTCACTTCCGGCTGCCCGGTGAGCAACCCCCGCAGATCCGCGTCCACATACGTCGGCCGGTACTTCGGCGCGGCCGCCAGCAGCTGCGCGGCGTCCGTCACCCCGGTCAGTACGAGCAGCGAGTCCACGCCGCCCGCGTTCGCACCCTCGATGTCCGTGTCCAGCCGGTCCCCGACCACCAGCGGCCGCTCGGCGCCGGTCCGCAGAATCGTTTCCCGGTGCATCGGCGGCAGCGGCTTGCCCGCCACCTGCGGCTCGGCACCCGTGGCGATCCGTACGACCTCCACCGCCGCGCCGTTGCCCGGCGCGATCCCCCGCGGGCTGGGAATCGTCAGATCGGTGTTGGACGCGAACCACGGCAGCCCGCGCGCGACGGCGTACGAGGCTTCCGCGAGCCTCGCCCACGGCATGTCGGGCCCGCCGTACCCCTGCGCCACGGCCTCCGGGCCGTCGTCCGCCGACTCCACCGGTACCAGCCCGCGCTCACGCAGTGCGACCCGCAGCCCGTCCCCGCCCACCACCAGGACCCGCGCTCCCTGCGGAATCTGATCGGCGATCAGCCGGGCCACGGCCTGCGCCGACGTGATGACGTCTCCGGCCTCCGCCGGCACCCCGAGCTCCGTGAGGTGCCCGGCGACCGCATCGGGCGTCCGCAGCGCGTTGTTGGTCACGTAGGCGAGATGCATCCCGCCCTGCCGCGCCGCCCCGAGCGCGTCCACCGCGTGCGCGATGGCCTCGCCGCCCGCGTAGACGACACCGTCCAGGTCCAGCAGAGCCGTGTCGTACGCCTCCCTCAGCGCACGCGTGCTCGCGTCGGGCCGGGTCCTGGTCTGCTGGCTCATCGGGGCTCGCTCCTAGATAGCTGCTTGTCCCCCGATCATCGCTCATCGCGGGACCCCACTTACGATGCACCAATGAGTACACCTGGTCGGCCCGAGGAGAACCACGGCCTGCGCCTGGCCCCGTTCCGTGGACTGCGCTACGTCCCCGAGCGCGTGAGCAGTCTGGCCGCCGTGACGTCCCCGCCCTACGACGTCGTCGTACGCCCCGACGGCCTCCACCACCTGGAATCGGCCGACCCGTACAACATCGTCCGCCTGATCCTCCCGCAGGCCGCCACCCCCGCGACCCGCAACCAGCAGGCCGCCGACACCCTCCACCACTGGCTGTCGGAGGGCGTGCTCGCCCCGGACCCCGAGCCCGCCCTGTACGTGTACGAGCAGCGCAGCGGCGATCTCCTCCAGCGCGGCCTCATCGGCGCCCTCGCCCTCACCCCGCCCGCCGAGGGCATCGTCCTCCCCCACGAGGACGTCATGCCGCACGTCGTCGCCGACCGCGCGGCCCTGATGCGCGCCACCGCGGCCCACCTCGAACCGCTCCTGCTGACCTACCGCAGCCGCGGCGACGCCATCGGCGCGACCGCCGTCATCGAACGCGCCGTCCTCCGCTCCCCCCTCCTGGCCACCACCACCGAGGACGGTTTCAGCCACCGCCTGTGGTCCATCACGGACCCGGCCGAACTGGCCGAAGCCACGGCGGACCTGTCCCACCGCCAGGCGCTCATCGCGGACGGCCACCACCGCTGGGCCACGTACCTCCGCCTCAAGGCGGAACACCCGGACCGCGGCCCCTGGGACTCCGGTCTCGTCCTCCTCATCGACACGGCCCGCTACCCGCTCCAGGTCCGGGCCATCCACCGCCTCCTGCGCCGCCTCCCCGTCGCCGACGCCCTCGCCGCCGTCGTGGACACCTTCCGCGTCCGCGAAGTCCCGGGCCCGCTCCCCCACGCCCTGGACGCCCTCGCCGAAGCGGCCACCACCGGCAACGCGTTCCTCCTGGCCGGTGACGGCACCTTCCACCTCGTCGACCGCCCCGACAAGGCCCTGCTGTCCCGTACGGTCCCGGCCGGCCGGCCCGAAGCCTGGCGGACCCTGGACGCGACCGTCCTGCACGCCACGCTCCTGGACCACGTGTGGTCGATCCCCGACGCCCCCGAGGACATCACGTACATCCACGGCGCCGAGGCTGCCGTCACCCAGGCGGAACGCCACGGCGGCACAGCCGTCCTGATGCATCCGGTACGAGAAGAAGTCGTCCGGGACCTGGCACGCCAGGGCGTCACGATGCCCCGCAAGTCCACGTCGTTCGGTCCGAAGCCGGCGACGGGCCTGGTCCTGCGCAGCCTCGACCTGAGCTGAGCCGAACCACCCCCGAAACGCGAAAGGGCGGCACCCCACCGGGGTGCCGCCCTCACTCACACGGACTCAGTCCTTGTCGCCCTCGACAGGCTCCACGCCGCCCTCGTCCCGGCCCTGCTCCTGGTCCTCCACAGCAGACCCGGCCACAGGCTCACCGCGCTCCTCGCCGCTCTCCTCGTCGAGAGCGTCGACGAAGTCCACACCGTCGAGCTGGGCAAGCCGGTCGGAAGCGTCCGTCAAACCGTCCTTGTCGGCCTCGATCGCCTTGGCGAACCACTCTCGGGCCTCAGCCTCGCGCCCGGCCGTCAGCAGCGCGTCGGCGTACGCGTACCGCAGTCGCGCCGTCCACGGCTGCACCGAGTGCGACGCCAGCTCGGGCCCCTGAAGAGTCACGATGGCGGCATCGATCTGCCCCATGTCCCGGCGCGCCCCGGCCGCGACCAGACGCATCTCGACCTGGCCCGCCTTGTCGAGCTTCTGCACCTCGGGTTCACCGGCCATCGCCATCGCCCGCTCCGGCCGCCCGAGACCGCGCTCGCAGTCGGCCATGACGGGCCACAGCTCCACGCTCCCGGTCATACGGCGGGCCGCGCGGAACTCCGCGAGCGCCTCCGTGTACCGCTGAGTCGCGTACGCCGCAAAGCCAGCGGCCTCACGCACTGCGGCCACCCGCGAGGCGAGCCTCAGCGCGATGCGCGAGTAGGCGTACGCCTCCTCGGGATCGTCGTCGATGAGGTTCGCGACCATGACGAGGTTCTTGGCGACGTCCTCGGCAAGAGTCTTCGGCAGGCTCTGGAGCTCCTGACGAACGTCCTTGTCGATCTCGTGACCCGTGACGTCCTCGGGAATGGGAAGCCGCTTGATGGGCTCACGCTCCCGGTCGTCACGCTGCCCGCGGTAGGCGTCACGGCCACCGCGGTCGTCACGACGGGGCGCACGGTCGTCACGACCGCCACGGAACCCACCACGGTCGTCATCACGACGCTGGAACCCACCACCACCACCGGAGCGACCGCCACGGCTGTCATCGCGACCACCACGGTCATCGTCACGACGCGGCCCACTGCTCGGCCGGTCATCACGACGCTGATACCCACCACCAGCCGGACGGTCATCACGACGCTGGAAACCACCACCGCTGGGGCGGTCATCACGACGCTGATACCCACCACCGGCCGGACGGTCATCACGCTGCGGCCCACGGTCGTCACGACCACCGCGATAACCGCCACCACGCTCGTCATCACGACGCGGCCCACTGCTCGGCCGGTCATCACGACG